>UREH01000067.1 GCA_900546835.1 uncultured Porphyromonadaceae bacterium | reverse complement strand
CGACGCCGACGCATCCGTTTCGGCGATTGCACCGCGAGCCAGGCAGCTATACTCGCTGCTGCTCGCCACGGAAAAACGCCTTCTGGAGATGTTTCCGCATATGCATCCAACCCTCCACAAAAGCATCGACATCCTCACCCACGAGGCCCTTGAGGCGATGATGCCTGGCATGACCACCGAGCGGCGCATCTACGAATACCTTCATCCGTCGCGTCAGGAGAAGCCTGCCGAACGCCATTGCGCTGCGGTGTTTATCTGCCGGGGCGATGGTTCGCACGTGGCCGACGGCGAGATGTGGGTGTGGAACCGGCGTGTGAACCTTCCGCTGCTCATAGCCGACATCGGCGTATGGAAGGCCGACGAAATAGGGCCGTCCTCCGTCGGAGGAAACATCTACCGCAATCAGCTGGCAATGCAACTTCTCCATCAAGACGAGGTATAGGCTGTAACTTCAAAAACAATAACCTGTATATTCTCCTTATGCGTATCGACATACTTACCGTACTGCCCGAAATGTTCGATTCTCCGCTCAACTGCTCCATACTGCAGCGGGCTCAGAAAAAAGGTCTTGTGGAATTCCACATCCACAACCTGCGCGACTACACTACCAACAAGCACCGCAAAGTCGACGATTACCCATTCGGCGGCGAGGCAGGGATGGTGATGCAGGTGGAGCCCATCGACCGCTGCATCTCGGCGCTGAAAGCCGAACGCGACTACGACGAAGTGATATTCACCTCGCCCGACGGCGAACGCTTCGACCAGCCGATGGCCAACCGGATGTCGCTGATGGAGAATCTGATAATACTTTGCGGGCACTATAAGGGTGTCGACTACAGAGTACGCGAGCATCTGATTACCAAAGAGATTTCGATTGGCGACTACGTGCTCACCGGTGGAGAACTTCCCGCCATAATCATCTCCGACGCGCTGGTGCGCCTTATCCCCGGGGCAATCGGCGACGAGCAGAGCGCTCTTTCCGACTCCTTTCAGGACCACCTGCTCTCGGCGCCCGACTACACCCGTCCGGCCGACTACAAAGGGTGGCGCGTGCCCGACATACTTCTCTCAGGCCACGAAGCCAAAATCGCCGAATGGCGCCACGAACAGTCGGTGGAACGTACCCGACGCCTTCGCCCCGACCTGCTGAAGTAGGTCCGCCTATTTGAGCGGAGTGATGCGCACTTTGGTGTTTTTAAGGCGATGGGGCGCCACGGCCTCGACTACTTTGCCGATTTTTGCGCGCGGAACCGCGGCGATGGCACTGTGGTCCCATACCATGATTTTTCCTACTTCATCCTTGGTGAGACCACCTTTCTGAATAAGGAATCCGGCGATGTCGCCCTTCGAAATTTTTTCCTTTTTCCCGGCGTTGAAATAGAGTGTGGCCACGTCGCTGCGAATCCCCTCGGAGGCTTCGCCACGAGGTGCGTACGGGCGGTCGCACACCACGTAGTCAGGGATGTTTTCTCCTTCTGCCGTAATGACATAAGCCGTGCCGTCGGCGCCCATGCGGGCGGTGCGGCCGTTGCGATGCGTCCAGCTCTCGGCCGAGAGCGGCATATGGTAGTGAATCACGTAGTTGACGTCGTCGATATCGAGTCCGCGCGAGCCGAGGTCGGTGCTTACCAGCACAGGATTGGTGCCGTTGTTGAAGAGGTCGAGAGCAAGTTGGCGGTCGCGCTGCTCCAGACCGCCATGATACAGGCCTACGGGAAAACGCTCTTTTTTCAGGAAATCATAGACACGCTCGGCGCTCTCGCGATGGTTCACGAACACGATGGCGCGTCCGTTGGGAAGCGAGCGTAGCAGGTCGATGAGCGTCTGCAGTTTGTCGCGCTCGGGCGACTCGACAGAGACGGTCTGAAGGCGGCTACGCTGAGCCGATGGCGTGAAGTCAACGGTCTCGGCTCCCTGCATCGGGAGGAAATCGGGGAGTTCGGCAAGTCGGGTGGCCGAAGTGAGGATAATAAGTTTCAGAGATTTCATACGGCGTGCGATGCGTCGCATCTCGTCGTGGAAGCCGAGTTCGAGACTCTTGTCGTACTCGTCGAGCACCAAAGCATGGACTCCGGCCACGTCGAGGTTGCCGCGCGTGATATGGTCGAGCAGACGCCCCGGAGTAGCCACGATGATGTCGGGCATCGCCTTCAGGGAATTTACCTCGTCGGCCATGTTGTGGCCGCCATAGAAGGCCACCGTCTTAAGGCCGGCCGCCACCGGGCGGATTACATCGGCAATCTGAATCACCAGTTCGCGCGAGGGAGCTATTACAACAGCCTGGAGCATACCCTTCGACGGGCCGAGAGCGCGGAGCAGACGGATGGCAAAAGCCGCCGTTTTTCCCGAACCGGTAGGAGAAAGGAGAATCAGGCGCGTGGCGTCGGTGGCAGCCATGAGCTGCTGCATCGGGTTGAGGGTCTCTATGTTGTGGCGCTCGCGGAAGCGCTCGAGAATCGTCTGTTTATCCATAATTTTGAAGGAACGGACACACGGGGCGTGTGTCCATATATTTTTGCGGTAATCTATTTATAAACCCGGGGCAACTCTCAGGGACGGATTACGCGGTATTCGCCGTTGGGGCCGGTGGCGATATTGTAGGTGCGGAGCACCCGGTAGTCGTCGCGCTCGGCCGCAGGGCCAGCTGTGGGCTGCCCGTAGTTGTTGATTACGGAGTAGCGGCTGCCACAATGGGCGCAGAAGGCGTCGTTACGGTCTTCATCGTAGGCGATGCGTATATCGGGCTTGCGCTCGACGGGGCACGACATATCGTAGGCAGCCGGGGCGCCGTTGATGTCGCCGACGAGAAGCACGCCGCCGTAGCCCGTCTGCGAAGCAGCCGAATAGTTGAATCCCTGGGGCAGCCGCTCAGAGAGAATAAACTCCCGGTGCTGGAGCGGCGCGGTGACGCCCCATGTGCGCCAGTCGTGTTCAAAGGGGAACACAATCCATACGCCGGCGGGGGGCAGGTCGTCGCTCACGTGCTTACAGCCGCCTGTCATGGCCCCGGCAGCAATACAGACAGCGGCCACGACGAAATTTCTGACCAAATTGCGAAATAACGATACCATAATGAAATATAAGCAACTGTTCAAGATTATTTTATGCTTGCCTGATCTGATTATTTCAACATTCCCGCGGTAAAATTTTCGCATCTTTTCCTCTCTTCATCAGTCGTATAGACGTCTACACAATTTCTTCATCAAGAAAAATCTCCTGAAAATTCTCTTCCCGGAAATATCAAAACAATTTCGACCAGTTACTTAATAACTGAGGCGCGGCGCACGGGGATGAGACCTTTGCGTCGCGCCTTGTATGGAATAACGTATGGGGTATGACTTAAGTTGGCCGGTCAGTGGCTCAGACCTGCGATAAGTTCGCCGAACTTGTCGGCCGCCTTCTGGAGCTGCGGCCCGATGAGCGGACGGAGCATGGCGGGAATCTCCACATCGATCTGGGTCTGCACCGACGATGAATCGGGTGTAAGAGGATTGATGTGCATCTCCATGGTGAGGGGAACAGGAGAGGACTTGGTACCGAACACGATTTTGCTGGGACGAACGCGCTCAACCACGCTAAACTCGATGTCGCCGACCTGAGGAGTCGTGATTTTAAGAGAATCGTCGGTAAACTGCACGTCGCCAACCTGAGCGCGCTGTTCGACAGGGAGAGAATCGAGCACCCCCTGAAGATTATTGAGATTGCTGAACCGTTCGAAAAGCGTGTCGGCGCTTTTGCCCACGGTAGTCAGCGGGCTTTTATATGTTGCCATTTGTCGGTGATTTACGGTTTATTGAAAGCAAGGAGCTGGCAGAGTGAGCATCACTCGATACCGGCGTCGCGGAGAGGAGCCCAGTTGGCGGGATCCTTGCGCCACTGCTGGAGCGTGGCGATATCGCTCTCGGCGATAAAACCCGTGGAAAGGGCCACTTCAAGCAGAGCGTCGTAGTTGCTGAGTGTCACGAGCTTGATTCCGGCCTCGCGGAAGCGCTTTTCGGCGATGGGGAAGCCGTAGGTAAACATGGCCACCATGCCGACAACCTCGCCACCGGCCATCTTGATGGCGTCGGCAGCCTTCAGACTGCTCATTCCGGTGGATACAAGGTCCTCGATGATGAGCACCTTCTGGCCGTGCTGCAGCGAACCTTCGATTAGATTCTCCAGACCATGGTCTTTGGGTGTGGAGCGTACGTATATATAAGGGAGGCCGAGATTATCGGCTACCAGAGCGCCCTGTGCGATTGCACCTGTGGCGACACCAGCTATAACGTCGGGCTTCTCAAAGTTCTCGAGGATGATGCGGCTGAGCTCGGTCTTGATGAAAGAGCGCACTTCGGGGTATGAGAGTGTGCGTCGGTTGTCGGTGTAAATAGGAGAATTCCAGCCGGATGCCCAAGTGAAGGGGTTTTCTGGCTGGAGCTTTATGGCACTCACTTTCAACAGTTTCTCTGCAAGAAGGCGTTCGAGTTTTTTCATTTTAGCAGTTGGTTGGTGTTTCCGGATGATGAATAGTGGGCTGCGATTGTGGCGGTAACTGCCATAACTTGTAACTCACGCTACAAAATTAATCAAAATTCCGCAAACCGACGGCTACGTCGAGCCTAAAAAAATTTCTTATCGCATAAATTTTGTCGGTTTTTATGTATTTTTGTGAATTGACAATTATTGAAGCCATGAAAAAATATATAGCCACCGCCCTGTCGGCCGCCATCAGTCTTGCAGTCGGAGCGGCTCTGCCCGGCGGCGCAAAATGGATTGGCGCCGACGGCACCCATATGCAGCTTTACGCTCCATATCTGCCTGTATTCCGCATGGAATACGACATGACGCTCGCACCTGGGAAAAGGGCTTCGATGATTTATGGCGTAAACGACCCACGACTATCAAATCCACGACTTAACATATTTGCCATCGCCAACGAACCCGACTCCTCCGGAATCCGGATAGAACTCGATGCCAGCGCCGGACGCCTACGCCTTTTCCGCCGTGGCTATCATCCGGCCGATTCGGCCGCCGGACCGCTAATCGACGCTTCGGCCGAAGTATTAGCCGGACGCCCGAACCATGTGGAAGTCGCCTCTAACCTCGGATACACGGAGATATGGCTCAACGGGAAAAACGTGGGAAAAGTCGGTGTGGGTCCTGTTGGCAGCGGGGGCGACTATATGGCATTCCCGGTACTTGCCGACCTCCGCGTTGAGATTCCGGAGGAAGGCACTGCGGCCGTCGAAAGGATAGAAATACGGAATTTCCGAGAACCCCGAAATCTTATCTACAGAAGCGACCACAGGATTTCAAAGACCTCGACAATCCGCCTGCCCGAAATATCATTGCCACAGCTTCGCACGACCTTTCTCATACCTGAAGGGAGCCGAATTGCAAAAGCGACCGCCGAAGCGACCGCCAGGGGTATATATACCCTTGCAATCAACGGCACCAGAACATCGGAAGACTATTTTCTCCCGGGGTCAACACAGTACAACCGCACACATCTCTACCATACGTACGACATCACCGCACTCATAGCCGAAGGCAAGAATACTGTGGAGGTTCAGCTGGCCGAAGGATGGTGGAGCGGCGGAGCGACGTTTGTCGGCGAGAACTGGAACTTCTACGGCGACCGACAGAGCTTCCTCGCCCGTATCGACATCGAATTTACCGACGGCTCACATATGGAAATACTTACCGACCCGGCCACGTGGGAAGTAAGCACCGACGGACCGCTCGCAGAGGGGAGTTTCTTTCAGGGAGAAATCTACGATGCGACGCGGGCGTTGCCGGAAAGCGAGCGGAGATGGCTGCCTGCCACCGAGATAGCCGCCGACAGCACCACGTACCCCCTTGAAGGCGGCTGGTCGGACATCAACCTGCGACCCGCTTTCGGCGACAGAGTCCTCGCTGTGGACACCCTCACCGCAGTGGCAATGACCGAACCAAGCCCGGGTACATACATCTATGATTTCGGTCAGAACATGACAGGAGTCCCCCTTATTGAATTTCAGGGACTTGAACGCGGTCAAGAGGTCGCTCTCCGGTACGCTGAAACTCTTTACCCCGACATAGAGCGATATGCCTCAAATGCCGGCAGGCTCATGACGGAAAATCTGCGCGCTGCAATATGTACCGACATTTACCGATCTGCAGGAAAGCCCGTTGAGCATTTTTCGCCGAGGTCAACCCTCCACGGCTTCCGCTATATGGAAATTACCGGCGTCGGCTCGCCGTTGCCGTCTGAGAAAGTAAAAGCGGTTGTACTTAGCTCCATACACCAATTCAAGGCGCATTACGAATGCTCCGACACAATGGTAAACCGTCTTTGGGAGAATATAAAATGGTCTACTCGCGGCAACTTCATATCAATCCCCACCGACTGCCCTCAGCGCAACGAGCGTCTTGGCTGGATGGGCGACATCTCGGTGTTCGCGCCGACGGCCACGAGGCTGGCCGACCTTCAGCCATTGCTCCGACAGTACTGTACGTCGATACGCGACTGCCAGACTGCCGACGCACGCTACCCCGACGTCGCACCGACAGGGTTCGGCTTCGGCGGGATACTCTGGGGAAGCGCCGGAATCACCGTACCGTGGGAATGCTACCTTCGCTACAGCGACTTAGAGCTGCTGCGCGAACACTACCCTTCGATGAAACGCTACATGGAGTATCTCCGCAACAAGACCATCGATCCGACCACAGGCATTATAGTGCAGAACCGCCAGTGGGGCGACCTCGCCGACTGGCTCAGTCCGGAATACGACCGCACCGACAAATCGCTTCTCTGGGAATGCTATTACATCCACGACCTCGGCATTATGGCCAGAGCCGCACGCATTCTCGGGCATGATGCCGAGGCCGAGGCTTTCGAAGCTCGACAGGCCGACCGCAAGCAGTTTTTCGTTGACACATATGTAGACGAGGAAACAGGACTGACCCGTCGCTCGCTTTTCGAGCCGGAGAAGGCCGGACTGACAGTCGACACCCAGGTTTCCTACGCACTCCCGATAGCAATGGGAATCTACAATTCGGATAAATTCACCAAGCGGTTCATCGCCGCAATCGAACGCGAAAACATCACCGACAATGGCATCTCGTGCCCTCCCTATTCGCTGATGACCGGATTTATAGGCACAGCCTGGATTGCTGAAGCGCTTTCGCGCGTTGGTCGTCCGGACATAGCCTACCGGATGCTCACCACTAAAACCTATCCATCCTGGCTCTACCCAGTAAGTCAGGGAGCCACAACCATCTGGGAACGGCTCGACTCCTACACCCACTACGACGGATTCGGGAAAAACAACAGCATGAACTCATTCAACCACTACTCGTTCGGCTCGATAGGGGCGTGGCTGATAACCCGTTCGCTCGGCATCGACATTCTGCCCGACGGCACTATAGGAATTGCGCCTCAGCCCGACACAACCGGTAGTCTCACCCACGCCTCAGGCTGGCTTGATACGCCATACGGCCGTGTGGAAAGCGCATGGCACATAAAAGGCGACACCGCGATCTGCACAGTTACTATCCCCGAAGGAGCCACAGCCATCTTCAACTCAACAACCCTACTTACGCCAGGCCCCCACACTCTAAGAATTACACTCCATGCCAACAAATAGCTGACTGCAAGAGCCAAAACAGGGCAAATGCAGCAATAATTAAGAAACACGACCAAGGGACGCGGAGAAAAACTTTACGGCGAGGGCGGTCGGACAGGCGGTTTTGGAAGTTTTGAGGAAATTCTTAACTTTGCAGGTTGGAAGGAGACTGATGGGGTGCCCGGGCCTTATGGCCGCCAGCATTCCCAAGCCAATCAGAAAGGACAATGAACCAACCCACCACACAGCATACTAACCCAACGGAACGCACTGAGCCCCAGGCCGCCGACTCTACGCCCGGACAGGGCACCCCGACGGGCGGCGCTGCAAGCGGCAACGGCTCGCTGAGCCATAGACTCACCGACAAATTCATGCACGGAAAGGGGATTTTCACTTTCCTCCGCTCTTCCGTATCGAGCCAGATCGCATCGTGGACCGATATAGGTATTGCATTCGTATTTTTCGCGTGGGTGCTCCGTCCGCTCGGAGGCGACCCGCTGCGCCAGTTCTTCGCCACGGCCATAGGTCTGGTTGTAGGAGGGGTTGTAAATTGCTGCATCAACTATAAGTTCACTTTCCGCGCCGAGAACTGCCCGGTAAAAGCAGTGGCCGTAAAGTATCTCCTGATATGGGGAGGAAGTTTCGTTCTCAACCTTACAGGCACCACGGTGCTGACCCACATGCTGCAGTCAATCGATTATCTGCACTCCATAGGCATAAAGGACGACGGCATATTCGCATTCTCACGCCTTGCGGTAAGCCTGGCAGTAAGCCTGGCATGGAACTTCCTTCTACAGAAAAACTTCGTATACGTTCCTACGAAATTCGACCCCTACGCAATCCGGGCCGTCGACTTCGTGACTTTCCACAAGAGCCGCCACCACGGCGACGGCAACCACACCAACCAGTCAAACTCCTCCAGCAAAACCTCTCCCGCCACCGATTGAAATGAGCAATAAAAACGTCTATCAGAAAGAGCGCGACGGCCTCCAGCAGGGCATATACCGCGTCATCAACCCTATCGTGCGTCTGCTTATCCGCATGGGCGTCACCCCCAACATGGTGACCACCATCGGACTGCTTGGCAACATCGCCTCGGCCATAATCATAGCCTACGCAGGCTATGAAAGCTACACAACCGGCTTGCCGCGATTCGATCTGATCACAATCGCAGGCGTAGTGACCATCGTTTTCTCGCTCTTCGATATGCTCGACGGCCAGGTGGCGCGTCTGGGCAATATGGTCAGCCGTTTCGGCGCGCTCTACGACTCGGTGCTCGACCGCTATTGCGAGCTCTTCACCGTCGGCGCCCTCAGCTACTACCTCATAATGAACGGCTACGTAATCGGTGCTCTCATCGCGTTTCTCGCTCTGGTAGGCTCGGTGATGGTGAGCTACGTGCGCGCACGCGCCGAAGGCGTGGGTCTGGAATGCAAGGTAGGCTTCATGCAGCGCCCGGAGCGTGTGGTCGTTACATCCATCGGCTGTCTGGCCTGCGGCATCGTGGGGCTGTGCTGTCCCGACGCGGCCAACACCGCATTCACCATCCTCATTGTGGCAATGGCTGTGATAGCCGTTTTCGCCAACCTCACAGCCTTCGCTCGTGTGGACGTGTGCCGCAAAGGTCTGAAATAACGAGGCTGAAACAGGCCATACACTCCCCACACCCCGACAACAATCCGAGATGCCAACTAAAAAAGAGTCGCTAATAATCGTCTGTGCGCTGGCCGTGTGGCTTGCGGTGACGGCCATGTGCGTCGGGTTCCGGCCCGAACATATCTGGATGGCTCTGCTGATTGCCGCGCTCTTTTTCATCTGCGGCACCACGAGGCGCCTGGTGGTGGCGCTGCTCCCCTTCATAGTGTTCGGTATAAGCTACGACTGGATGAACATAGTCCACAACTACGAAGTCAACACAGTCGACATCCAGGGAATCAACGATGCGGAGCGCTCGCTTTTCGGCATAGCTACCGCCGGGGGGATACTCACCCCCAACGAATTCTTCGCCCAGCACACATCGCGGCTGATGGATTTTCTGGGAGGAGTGTTCTATCTCTGCTGGGTACCGGTGCCGATAGCATTCGGACTCTGGCTGTATTTCACCCGGCAGGAAAAAACGTATCTTCACTTCTCGCTGGTATTTCTGCTGGTAAACTTCATCGGGTTCGCCGGCTACTATATTCATCCGGCTGCTCCACCCTGGTACATAGCCAAGTACGGCGCTGAATTCCTGCTCGGCGCCCCGGGCGACACTGCGGGTCTGGGCGCATTCGACGAGATGACCGGCCTGGGAATATTCAACGGCCTCTACGGGCGCAACTCCAACGTATTCGCCGCCGTGCCCAGTCTGCATTCCGCTTACACGCTCGTGGCATTCATCTACTCGCTGCGCAGCCGCAGCCCGCGGTGGATGCGCGCACTGCTGGGTGTAATCACTCTCGGAATATGGTTTACGGCCGTCTATACCTCCCACCATTACATTATCGACGTGCTGCTCGGGATAGGGTGCGCGCTTCTTGGCTTCGCAGTGTTTGAA
Organism: uncultured Porphyromonadaceae bacterium; assembly: GCA_900546835.1. Lineage (GTDB taxonomy): Bacteria > Bacteroidota > Bacteroidia > Bacteroidales > Muribaculaceae > UBA7173. Next base: position 1,532 of record UREH01000067.1, on the reverse strand, counting down.
TTCGCACTGATGCGCATTCCTGCTTTCAGCCGCTTTATCACAAGATACGCCGCCTATATCGCTCCACGCAAATAAAGAGTCGGCCGATACTTAAGAGATTCTGCCGCGCGCTTTCTTTTTTCCGCAACTTACTGCAATCCAAACAGACGGGCATGGTGTTATATCTGAAAACACCACGCTTCGACATGTCTGCTTCGCCATCACATCCACGCCGCCACCACAGGGATACCGCCGGCAAAATAATCAAGATTGCAATTCCGCTGGCCATATCGACGGTGCTGATTGCATGGCTTTTCCATAAAATAGACCTGGCGCGCGTGGAGCAGATAATACGTCAGGGAGTGAAGTGGCAGTATAACGGCGCCATGATGACGCTAACGGTGCTCAGCCATATAATCCGCGGTATAAGGTGGGGTATCCAGCTGCGTGCGGCGGGTATACCGCGCATTCCGGCCGTAGCCGAAAGCGTCTCGATATCCGGAGCCTACGCGCTCAACCTCATATTTCCATATCTCGGCGAAGCGTGGCGCTGCGTCTACATATCGAAACGCGAGGGAGTAAAACTATCGACCGTGGTAGGCATGGACCTCGGCGACCGCGCCTCCGACGGTATCATGATTCTGCTCTTTGTGGTGGCGACATTGTTTGTGGCGCGTCCGGCCCTCGATCATTTCTTCCGTAAATATCCGATAGGCGAGAGCGTGGAGCACTTCTTCACTCACGGCGCCGTATGGATCTGGGTTCTCGGCATTCTGGCACTACTCGCCGTACTCGACTACGCTTTCCGCCGCACGCCGACGGTTCAGGGCATCAACGCAAGTATGCTGCGCATGTGGCGTGCTACTTTTTAGAGACATATGTATGTTTCTTCGCGTTTCCGTTTACGCGGAGTCTGGTGTTCGATTCTCCCTATTGGATGGGCATCGTGCCAGGGATGGTGGTATTCGTATTCGGGTCGTGCAGCATGGCCGTGCCGTCGAACGGCGGCTTGGGACCATGGAATCTCGCCGTGATGTTCGCACTTACACTCTACGGCGTCGGAGCCAACGACGCGGCCGCCTATGCCCTTGTGTGCTGGAGTTTCCAGGCGCTTATACAGATGCTTACAGGCATATTCGGAGCATTCTACATAATGTGGGACCGACACCGCCGGCCTCATTCCAAAGGTGCGCGGCAATAGCCGTGATTTGATAAAATTTTCTTATCTTTGCAGAAACGATGGCTTGCAATATCTGAACCATTCTTCGCATAGCAAAGCGACCCAAGGTCGATGAGCGACAGGCCATCACCAACCGGACAAAAGTACGACGGTATGTCAATGCTATGATTTTGACAATCCGCCATCATCTGCAACCCCGCAATGAAAACAGGATTCGACAACGACAAATACCTCCGCATCCAGTCGGAACACATACGCGAGCGCATCGCCAAGTTCGGCAACAAGCTCTATCTGGAACTGGGCGGCAAGCTTTTCGACGACTACCACGCCAGCCGTGTGCTTCCGGGCTTCCAGCCCGACAGCAAGCTGCGCA
>UREH01000066.1 GCA_900546835.1 uncultured Porphyromonadaceae bacterium | reverse complement strand
GCATCATCGAGGCCACGTCGGTATATTCGAGCCACGAACTACAGTCGCCTCCGATTCCATGCAGCAGGTAGAGCACCGGAAAGCGCTCGCCCTCCGCGCCCTGCGGCACGATGACCGAGTAGCGCACGTCGCGCGCCATAAGGTCGCTGCGCAGCGTCAGCCCCTCGCTCTCTATAGGTCGTGGCACAGCGGCCAAGGCGACGAGGGCCGAAGCCAGAGCAAGCAGAAGAAGTGTTATGTGGCGTAATATCCTCATATCTTATCTGATGGGCAATGTGTTGAAGATGAACTGACCGAGAGCCGAAATGCCGTGGGATGTACAATCGGAAGACACAATACCATTGCGAACGCGGTATTCAACCTTTGCATCCGCATCGCGAAGCGCGCAGAATAGATTGAACATAGCCCGGTGGTTGGCCCCCATATCCGATATATCAAGAACATACTGCGTAGCGCCAAACGTGTCGCCGGAAGCGGCCGCTAGATTTGAGTCATACAGATATACCCCTGCAAACGGACGCCTGGAGACGGCAAGCGGACCGACTATCCGAAGATTGTCGCCCAAACCCATCAGATGGCGGTTTGCGTCGGCAACAGAGACTCCAAGCACCCCCTCCACGGCGGAGAAAACAGCGTCGGCGCCGACCGCGGCGGCATCTGCCGAATTCACTACCGCAACGGCAGCATTTTTTATCTGAAGCGACTGAGCCAGCAGCGACGCTACCCCGGCAGCATCGGGAGCCGGCACACTTTCGCCGATTTCAACATATACGATATGAGTATTCGAGTTTGATTTCAGGCCGTTGCCCTTGAAAAGACTAATCTGGCAGGGAGTGTCGGACACATTGATAAATTCCGGAGTTGCGCCCCCGGCAGGATTAACCGGAGTTATTTCGGGATAAGATGCGCCGTCGCATGCCGCCTTGAAAACCGCAAGGCCTTCACGCAGACCTTCGCGCCAGTAGGAGGTGGTGTGTGCGCCGTTGCGCACGCGGAATTCGTGGTCGATTCCCTTGTCGCGCAGCAGGCAGTGGAGTTCGCCGCTGCCCGCATAAAGGCGCTCCTCGTCGTCGCCGCAGTCTACATACCACTTTTGCGATGCAAAGGCCGAAGGCAGATTGTCGGCGAAGAAATGCAGCGGGCAGAGACTGAGATAGTGAGGCGTAAGTCGTGCGTCTCCGGTGGTGCCCCGACCGCCGAAAATGTCGCCCCACTGGCTGTCCCAGCCGCCGAGGGTGCGATATTGCGCGTCGGTATTCATCGAGGGGGAAAGCGAGATGCAGGTGCCGAACACCGAGGCGTTCTTGCCGGCCATGGCCAGTGCCCCGAAACCGCCCATCGAATAGCCTGCAACCGCGCGGTAGCGTGCCGAAGGACGAGTGGGAAGCATCCGGTCAATCATCGGAACGAGCTCATCCACCAGCATGTCCATATAATTGAATCCGCCGTCGTAGCGGTTTACATAGTAGGAATTCCATCCCTGTGGAATCACGTAGATAACCGGACCGGTCTGACCGGCCGTGCGTGCCTGGGCGTCGACATTCGGTATGTCGAAATGACCGGGACCCCATGCCTCGGGAGTATCGCCATAGCCATGCAGCAGATAGACAACGGGAAATGTAGCGCCGCTGCCGCTAAGATATTCCTGCGGCACAAGCACACTGTAGCTCACCTGGCAGCCGAGCTTGGCGCTCTGCATGGTCTGCCCGGGATTCCAGCGCGTGGTATAGATTACGCGACCGCCCGGCGAGGGTGTGGGGGTGGGCGTCGGGGCAGGTGTCGGGTCGTCGTCGCCCCCACAGGAAGTCAGTGCGGCGCCCAAAGCCAGAAAAGAGCAGATGAAAATAATTTTCAGACGTTTCATATTGATGACCGGTGTGAATTTGTTTCAGTATATTGGTGATTGAGAATCTGAAAGAGGCCGCCCTGCGTGCGCTTGGAGTCAACAACAGAGCAAATAACTTCTCAACACCGACGGGCGGCCTCGATAGGAAATGGAAAAACTGAAAAGGATGTTGCAATGCAACTATTTATATATAGGTTTGAATGATTGGACTTATCTTCATTCGGATCCATACACCACAATATCCTTGCACTGCACGGCATAGCCGCGTGTGGGGTTGAGCCAGCGTACGGTCAACTTATGGGGCCCGTCGCTCAGATCATAGGTGTGGAAAATATCGTATTTGCGGGTTATGTAGTCGAGAGGCATTGCGAACGTGTCGACCACCTTGCCGTCGACCGAAGCCTCGAGCCGGGCCACATAGTCGTCGGGAGCGGATTTGTCGTCGCGGCGCACAAGCCCCTGGAGCACGATGCCCGAGCCGTTGAAATCCCAGGTATATTCCGGGTCGAGATCGAGTTTTACCACACGGCGCTCCACCGGCTTGATTCCCTCGAACGACTGCTCCAGGGCCACAGCCACCGGGCGCTCGATACTGAAGGACACTGCATCGTCGGTAACGTTACCGCCATTGGCCACCACGACCTTTTCAAGAAGGTCGAGAGTAATGTCATAGCTTGTGGCAAGCGAGATCGAGGTATACGGGAAATCGATATTCTCGCAACGCTCCACAGCGGGTTTCCATTTGGCGGGGAGGGCCTCATATCCCATCATCACGCCGAGAATACCTCCTGCGGTGGCGGGGTTGCAGTCGCTGTCCTGGCCGCAGCGAGTGGAAATGTCGAGGGTGCGGAAGAAATCGCCCTCGCCATAGAGCAGCCCGATTACACAATAGGCGGCATTGATTGTGGCGTCGATGTCGAATCCGTTCCAGACGCCTTCGGGACAACCCTTCTCAGCGGTATATTTCTGGTCGATAGCCAGCCAGCACTGTTTCCAGTCGGAGGGATTCCTGCGCCAGAAGGAGATTACATCCTCGATGCAGCGGCGGAAATTTGCCTCGGCAGGGATGGTCTGCAACGCCTGCTCCACAACGGTGGGAATATCGTCGCACACATATGCGAGCGTATAGAGCGCTGCCACGTAGACACCGCCGTAGAAGCCGTCGCCATAGTTCATGATATGGCCGATACGGTCGGCGAAAGCACTCGACACGTTGGGCATGCCCGGACATATCATGCCGATGAAATCAGCCTCGATCTGGAAATCGATATCGTCGGCGTGGGGATTATTCTTCCAGTGGCCCGAAGCGGGCGGCATCACGCCGTTGAGAATATTGTAGCGGGCGGCCTGATTGGCGTGCCAGAGTTTGTAGTCGGCATTGGCGAAAGCATCGGCGAAGCTTGAAGCGGGAGCGTCAATCCCCTCGCGCGCCATGACCTCCATAAAGGTAAGATCCATGTAGACGTCGTCGTACAGGCCCGGGTCCTCGGCGAAGATATCCTTGCAGTAGTCGTCATACCATATAATGGGTATGCTGTCGTTGATCATGCCGCCCTTGTATTTGAACTCGGTCGGACCGCCGTAGGTACATCCGATGGTCTGCGCGGCCCAGCCGCCCTTTATCTTGTCGAGGAGTGTGGCTTTATCGATGGTTACCGTCGTGCCGTAGGGGATGGAGGCCGACCCTTTGCCGGCATCCTTGCATCCGGCGAGAGCGGTGGCTCCTACGAGCGCCATAGCCGTGTATTTCAGTATACTGTTCATTTCAGATTGGAATAAAAGCGGTTGTTGTTAGGTTTCTCCGAGTAATACATGATGTCGTTGATACGGATCGTGTAGTTTTTGTTCGGATTGGTCCATACGAGGCGAACGGTGTGCGGTCCCTCGGGGAGAAGATACTTCCAGGCCGGCTCCACGCGGCGGTCGGTGTTGCGCATCGGCATCTTCACCGTCTGGTCAAGCTTGCCGTCGATCCACACCTGCACATCGGCCACATAGGGGTCGTCGGGTTCGGCGAGACCGAACACCTCCGAACCGATATGGCGGATGGAAACGCGGTTTATGTAGTCCTTGTTGATATGGCGCAGAGAGCAGATGTTGCCCCAGATCACAAAGCCGTTGCCGTCGAACGAGAATTCATACTCCTTGTCGAGGAAGCAGTCCTTGCGTTCGCGAAACAGCGGGTAGGTGTTGGTGAAGTTCTGTTCCAGCGGAAGTACGGAAGCTTTCTCGATTGGAATCATCACCTTGTCGGCCCCCACTCGGCCTCCGTTTTTCTCGATAAGTTTAAGGGCCTGGTTGTAGCTCATCTGATATGAGCTTGCAAGCGATATGTCGGTGCCCTCAAAGTTGAGGTTCTCCACCTCCTTGAGCGGATCAAGCCAGAAAGCGGGGATACCGCTGTAGCCTTTCATCACACCGAGCACACCGCCGGCGGTGGCGGGGTTACAGTCAGCGTCCTGGCCGCAACGGGCAGCTATATCGAGCGTGTCGGTGAAGTCGCCGTTGCCGTAGAGCATTGCGAGAGCAACGAACGCCGAATTGAGTTTGGCGTCGATATTGAAACTTAGGAAAACGCCCTTCGGGCAACCTACGTCCACATTCCAGTGGCGCTGCAGGTATTCCCAGCAGGCTTTCCAGTCGTCGGGATTGAGGCGATGGAAGTCGAGCACGTCGCGGATGCAGCGGTAGAAAGTGCTCTCCTGCGGAATCGGAGCGAGAGCGGTCTCAACTATATCGCGCGGATTGTCGAGATAGAAGGCACTGCTGTAAAGGCCTGCCACGAAGGCACCGCCGTAGAATCCGTCGCCCGAGTTCATTATGTGGCCCACCTTGTCGGCGATACGCAAGGCCTCGGGCACCATTGCGGGGGCCATCAGTCCGATAAAGTCGGCCTCGATCTGGAAATCAAGGTCGTCGGCGTGGGGGTTGTTGAGCCAGTTGCCCGACTCGGGGGGCATGATGCCGTTGCGGATGTTGTAGCGGCCGGCCTGGTTGGCGTGGGCCAGATGGTAGTCGGCGAAAGCGAAGGCCTTGGCAAGCTCCTCCTGCGAGCAGTCGAGTCCGAGACGCTCGAAGGTCTCCACGAAAGTGCAGTCGTTGTAGATGTCGTCGAAGAGGCCGGGCTTCTGTTCCCACCAGTATTTCACATAGTGCTCCGACCAGGGTATAGGCTGATAGTCCTGGGTGTATGAGCCGGTGAACTTGAATTCCACCGGAGCTCCGAACACAACGCCTATGGTCTGTGCGGCCCATCCGCCCTTTATCTTGTCGAGCAGTTCGGCCTTCGACATCTCTACACTGCGCGGCTGTGCGGCCGACGCCGCGGATACCGCAAGGGCAATAGAGAAAATTATTGCGATACGCTTCATTTATTTGCCGTCTTTAGAAAGGTTATAGACTCCGAGTTCGGTTATCGAGGTGAAATTGGAAACGTTTTTGGTATACTTATGCCAGTGAGGCTGGGTTTTGGTGTCGACCAGCACACGGATGCCGCGGGTAGTAACCGGAGCGAACTCAAGAATAAACTGGGCGAAATGAGGCTGGAAGAACACAATGTCGGTTTCCGGAAGGGCGGGATTCGAAGTGTATAGACCCACATCGCGCCAGCGCCCTTTCTCGTCGAGATACTGAATGCTGAGGTCGGTGAACCAGCCGCCGAACTCTTCGAGGCAGCCTGTATTAAGTTCAATCATGTCGACGGTGCGGGGATCGGCCCATCCGTAGCCGAAATAGTCGATTTTCGGGCGATTGGACTTCTCGGCCAGAGTATAGAATACCGAGCCGGCCCCCTTCTTCACGCCATCGCGGATCACGTCGACGCTCTTGGCATACATCGGCTTGCCGAAGGTAATCCAGCAGGAGTCGAGCACAGTCTCATTGAGCGTGCGGACGTTGGCATAGATGGTATCGGCCTGCATGGCCAGGTTCTCGGGTTTCACGAGAATCTGGAAATCCTTCGTCAGCTCTTTGCCGTTGCCCGCAAGCGCCAGGGTGATGTCGTATTTGCCGGCTGTCTGAGGAGTACCTTCCAGACGACCATTGTTGAAGGTCAGTCCGGCGGGAAGTGCACCTCCGGTCATGGTCCATTTGTAGCCACGGTTGGCCGTGCAGGCGAAATCGTAGTCGGCAGGCATGCCAACGGTGAGGTCGGGCATCGGGCCGATACAGAATTCCAGCGGCGGATTGAACGTGGCCTTCGGATTGATATACACCTCGTTGCCTTTCACCTTTCCGCCATTGGCGGTAATCACGTTGATGGCCTGACGGTATGTACGGTCGATGATGTCCTGAATCGAGGCGTCGGGCATGTCGTAGCGCGTGATGTTGATGTAGCGGTCGTTGAAGGGTTTAGTCCACCCCTTCACGGGCATCGTGAGGTCGGTCGGAAGTTTCGATGCACCGAGAATTATACCCATCAGACCGGAAATTGTAGCAGCCTGGTTGTCGCAGTCGAAGCCCATGGCGCAGCTGAGGTCGAGCGTACGCTGAAAGTCGCCGTTGCCGTAGAGCATAGCCAGAATACCCATCAGGCCGTTAAGGTCGGCGTTCCAAATTGTCTTGGTCATCGGGTCTTCGTTCACATAGAATTCGTCGGCGATAATCTGGCGCGCCTTCACCCAGTCGTCGGGATACTGCTTGTGAAGCTCGATACATTCTCGCACGCCCATGGCGTAGCGGTCGTCGGCCGGCAGATATTTCAACCCTTTCTCGATCAGTTTGGTCAGATTGTTCTCGAAAAATGCCTCGGCATACATGGCGCCGTAGAGAGCCGTGGGAGCTGCGGCCCAGGAATCGCTTGTGATACGGGCCGCCCAGTCGCTCTTGCCTACGGCGTAGGCCGGCATTCCCGGGGCTGTATAGGCCCAGATTTCGTTGATAAGCTGTGGATCGATCTGATACCAATGGGGATTCAGCTTTTCCGAGCCTGTGAAGGGAGGCGTATAGCCCAGGTGCATGAGCCCCAGGGCGGCGCGGTTGGCAAGCCACACGCGGTCGCGGATATGATACATCCACCCGTCGCGCATCTGAGCGTAGGTAGGTTCGATGCCGTATTTCTCCATCAACGTCAGGTAGATGTATTCCACGTCGGTATCGTCGTCGGAAAAAGCTCCGTCGTATTTCTCGAGTTTGTCAATATTCTTGGTGTACCCGAAGGGGAAACGCGACTCTGGTGCCGGCTCGTCGACGAATTTGTTTTCAAACGGAAGACCGTAGATATTGCCTACCATCTGACCGATCCAGGCTCCGGCGATTTTGTCGCGGAGCACGTCGGCTTTTATTTTTTCGGCGCCCACAGCGTCTGCGCTACAGCCTACAGCCAGCGAGGCAGCTACCAGACAATTGATTATGGTTTTCATGGAATTAATTTGGGGAGAGGAGTTTATTTGCTGTCAGTTTCTGAATAAGGTGTTGAAAAAATGGAGAGAAGAGGAGAATGAGCGGTCATCATGAAACGTGTATTGCTTTAAATCCGACCCGCAACGACATCAATTGTAATCGGGATTCTGATGGAGTTTGGGGTTGGCGTTGAGAATTTCGGTAGGAATCGGGAAAAGTTCGCGGAAGGTGTCGCCTTCCTGAGCGGGATGTGCCCAGTACTGTTTGAGGTATTTGCCGAAACGGATCATATCCTCGTGGCGCCATCCTTCCCATGCAAGTTCGCGGCCGCGTTCGGCATAAAGTTCGTCGAGAGTGAGCTGTCCCACCGTGTAGGGCTGCAGCCCCACGCGGGTGCGGATTTTCTGGAACTCGGGGAGGTTGACTGCATCGGCAGTACGCCCCTGGCGTACAAGCGCCTCCACATACATCAGCACTACGTCGGCATAGCGGAAAATGGCAAAATCGTTGTCCATGCAGGTCTCGCCCGAAGTGAGCATGCCGTCGGTCTGATACGGCCATTTGCAGATGCGTGCGCCGTCGAATTTCTGGCGACCGCCGTTCACGTTGTAGTAATGAATCTCGTCGAACACCGGATTGTAGCTCATCTGCCGACCGTCGACCATGATGGGATTTCCCTTAACATCGACCTGCGGGCCGTAGAGCCACGTAAGATCGCGGCGCGCATCGGCGGCATCATAGCTCTGGAAGAAGTCGGGTTGGCAGATGAAACCCGACCAGGGCGAAGCGGTGATGTTGAACGTGGGGCACGATTCCGGCTCGAGCGTGAGCGTATAGAGGTAGAACGAACGGCTGCCCGAGGGGATGGCCACGTGGTCGTAGACTATCACGAAGATATTTTCGCGTGAGGGCTCGTTGTTGACGGCGAAGTTGATGCCGTAGGTGTCCTCAATCTGATAATCGCCGATATCCATCACATTTTTGGCGGCCTGTTCGGCCTCGCGATACATAGGTGTACCGAACCACTTCTCGGCGTTGAGATACATCTTGGCGAGAATGCAGTAGGCTGTGGCCTGATTGGCGCGCCCGTAGTTGGTCGATGCGGGATGTCGGTCGAGTTTGGAAATCAACTCGGGCGAGAGTTCCTTGACCAGGAAATCGAACACAAACCGGCGGTCTTTCTGCTCGGGATAGCCCGTATCGGTATAGTTGATGGTGAAGGGTATGTTGCCCCAGTTGGCCATTGCCTCGTAATAGAAGAAAGCGCGGAGGGTCTTCATTTCGGCCAGAATCTTGTCCTTACCCTCGAATTCCACTTCAGAGATTTCAGTCTCGTAGATGATTTCGTTGCAGGCGGCTATGCCGTTGAAAATCCAGTCCCACCCTTTTTTCAGCAGGCGGTTCGACGGGGGAATGATATTGTTCTGCACTTCCTGGTAGCGGCCGCCGCTATACCAGCTGCCGGTATTGGTAGCCGGCACGGCACACTCGTCGGAGGCTTGAAGAAGCAGTGTCCAGAGGCTCTGCTCGGCGTTGTAGCCCTGCATCTTGGTGTAGGCGCGTCCGGCGTTGGCCACAAGTTCTTTTTCGTTTTTGAAAAAGTTGTCCATCGGAATCTGGCTGTATACCTCTTCGTCGAGGTCGGTGCAGGCGCTTGATGCGGCGAGGCCGGCCATGCCCAGGGCGATGTATTTGATGATGCTTTTCATTGCGTGATTTCTTTTATGGAGATTTACACTCTTTTAGAATTTTGCGGTGACGCCGAAAGTGAACTCGGTGGTGCGGGGATAGTAGGTAAGTCCCTCAAGTCCGGGTTCGAGGCCGGTGATGCCGACTTCGGGGTCGATGCCCTTGTACTTGGTGATGGTGAATACGTTCTGGGCCGTGAAGTTCAGGCGAAGGGTCTGGATGAACTTCGAGGGGAACGTGAAGGTATAGCCCAGTGTAAGGTTGTCCATCTTCAGGAAGGAGCCATCCTCCACATATTTGGAGGAATATTTCGTGCCGAGCTCGGTATGGCCCTGGTCGTCGAGGAAGTCGGAGGAGATGTTGTTCAGGCCGAGACGGTCGAGGTTGGCGTAGCGCATTGCCATATCGTTGAGCACCTTGCCGCCGAGCGATGCGCGCAGCGAGAAGCTCAGGTCCCATTTGCGCCAGAGGAATGTGTTGCTCCAGCTCATTGTCACCTTCGGATAGGCGCATCCGAGTTTCTCCCATTTTTCTTCGGGCACGGTGCCGTCGTCGTTCTGGCCAAGGAGCACGTCCTTGCCGTCGGTATCGGTTCCGAGGAAGATCGGACCGTAGAATGTGCCGAGCGATTCGCCCTCAATCAGGCGCTGGGTGTAGCATTTGCCGGGAGCCGACCATCCAACCTTATAGGTACCGTTTGTGAATTCCTCGTTGGTGAATTTGTCGAGTTTGTTGGTGTTATGTGCGATCAGATATGTGGTGCTCCAGGTAAAGTCCTTGGTCTTCACGGGGATTGCCGAAATCGTCAGTTCCACGCCCTGGTTGGTCACCTTGCCCACGTTGGTAAACAGCGTATTGAAGATGTAGGGAGGAGTAGGCACAGTGTAGTTGTAGAGCAGATTGTCGGTTGTGCGGTGGTAGTAGTCGAACGTAACGTTCAGGCGGCTGTTGAAGAGCTGGGCGTCAAGGCCGATGTTGAATTCTTTCTTCTTTTCCCACTGCAGGTCGGGGTTGGGGTTGGATGCAGGCTGATAGGTGTTGATCCACTCGCCGTTGTACCAGAACTTGCCGGCAGTAGTCATCAGTATGAGCGACTTATAGTTGGAGAAGTCCTGGTTGCCGGTCACACCGTAGCCGCCGCGGATTTTCAGTTCGTTAAGCCATTCCACATCGCGCAGGAAGGCCTCGCGGCTGATGCGCCAGCCGAGCGATACGGCTGGGAACCATCCCCACTTGTTGTTTTTGCCGAAGCGCGAGGATCCGTCACGGCGTAGCGATACGGATGCCAGGTAGCGCTGGTCGTAGTTATAGAGCACGCGGCCGAAGAAGCCGATATAGGTATGCGACTCCTTGTAGGAACTCAGGCCGGCCTTGCCGTTGAGCAGTCCGGTGCCGGAGCCGATGTCGTTGGTCTCGGTGTCGTCGAAGTCGAAGCCCACGTTGCTCATGCCGGCCGAATTTTCAGTACCTTTCTGATAGGTGTAGCCAAGGAGAGCCTGAAGCGAATGGGGCCCGAATGAACGGATATAGTTGAGGGTTGTCTCGAACTGGGTGTCGTTGTTCTTGTAGTTGCTGATTTCAGCCGAACCGTCGGTGCCGATTATGCTGGGATAAAAATGCGTGCTATAGGTCTTCGACTCGTTGGACTCACGCGAGAGAGCCAGGAAAGCGTCCCATTTCAACCCTTTGATTGGCTTGATGTTGAGGGTAACGCGGGCATTACCGCCGAAGTTGTCGTTAACGGTAGTGCTGGTGCGCTCGTTGATCATGGCCACGGGATTGTAGTATTCCATAGCCTCGATGCGGTAGTAGCCTCCCGATGTGGAGTTGGAGGGGTCGTAGACCGGCTCCGTGGGATTATGAATGAACGCTTGCTGGAATGCGGAAGTGTTCGAGGGATTGTATTTGCGGTGCGTGATGAAGAGGTTCACATCGACGTCGACCCATCCCTCGAGCAGGATCTGGCGGATGTTGGTGCGTCCGGCAATCTTTTCGAAGTCGTTGCCGCGCTGAACGCCCTCGGCCTTCTCGTAGTTGAGCGAGGTAAAGTGCGAGAATTTCTCGGTGCCTCCGCTAAGCGAGAGTGTGTGCTTGTGGCTGATGGGGGTACGGGTGATTTCGTCGAACCAATCGGTATCGGCGCCATACTTGGAGCCTGAGAGTTCGGGGCGGTAGGTGTCGATTACATAATTGAATTCGCTTGCCGTCAGCGGAACTGCGCGGCGCGTAACCTTGCCTACGGTGAACTGGCCTTCGTAGGTCACCTCGGCGCGGCCTTCGCGGGCACGGCGGGTTGTTACGATGATTACGCCGTTGGTGCCGCGCGTACCATAGATGGCGGCTGCCGAGCCGTCCTTCAGCACGTCAATGCTCTCGATATCCTGCGGGTTGATGTTGCGGATGTCTGCTCCGGCCACGCCGTCGATAATCACGAGCGGGCCCTGGCCGGCGGCAAGAGTGTTAGTGCCGCGCAGAAGTATCTCATACTTGGCCGTAGGATCGGCGCCCGATGGGTTCACAATCTGAAGGCCGGCCACCTTGCCCTGGAGCATGCCCATGGCGTTGGGGAATGTTCCCGGATTCAGTTCCTCCTTCTTCATGCTGGCCACAGAGCCTGTAAGTTCTTTCTTGGTGGAAGTGCCGTAGCCGATTACGACCACTTCGTCAAGCACTTCGGAGCTCTCCTCAAGCGTTATGCGGATGGGAGCGGTGCCTTCCACCTTCACCTCGGCCGTCTTATATCCTACAGCCGATACCTTCAGTACGTCGGAGGGCTTTGCGGCGATGGAGAAATCACCGTCGATGCCGGTTGCCACGCCCGAGGTGGTGCCTTTCACCATCACGCTCGCGCCGATCACAGGCTCGTTCTGCCCGTCCACAACCGTACCGCTAACCATATTCTGGGCGATGGCTGCGGGGGCTATGAGTATGGCGAGTGCGAAAATGCAGCAGGCCATTGCAAATCTGATTGCAGTTGGTTTCATCAATTAATGGTATTAGAATGTTGATTTTTGGCTGTC
>UREH01000065.1 GCA_900546835.1 uncultured Porphyromonadaceae bacterium | reverse complement strand
CCATCAGGTGTCAGGCGGTTTCGCCGGATGGCAGAGCAGCTACGCCGGGGCCACACGCCGATATGCCGCCTGGGAGCCCTCCGGCACCTTCCCCTCGCCACAGATGGTCGCAGAGGTATCCAGCCAAAATATCCACGCAAAGGATGTGCCCGACATGGTGATCTTCACCCCCGCCGAATGGCGCACGGAAGCCGAAAGGCTCGCACAGATGCACCGCACCGACGCTACCGACCCGCTTGACGTGCTCGTGCTCACTCCGCGCCAGGTCTACAACGAATTCTCCTCGGGCTCGCCCGACGCCCAGGCATTCCGCAAGGTGCTGAAAATGTTCTACGACCGCGGGCAGTCTGCCCCCTCGGGCAAACGCCTGCGCTACGCCATGTTTTTCAGCCGTCCGACCTTCGACCCCCGACTGAAGACCGAAGTAGTGCGCTCGCTCGGCTACACCATGCTCCCGGCATGGTTCTCCGACTCGGGCCTCAACGAGAACGACGCCTACACCACCGACGACATTTTCGGATTTCTCGAAGACGGCTCCGGCGTGAACCAGAGCCGCGACAAACTCAGCATAGCAGTGGGCCGCATCCCGGCCGTGTCGATCGCCGAGGCCAAGGCCGCCGTCGACAAGATTGCCTACTACTCTACCCGTCTGCCTAAAGGCAACTGGAAAAATAACCTGCTGATTCTCGCCGACGACCAGGACTACGGCGACCACATGACCCAGGCCAACACCATGGCAGCCGCTCTCGAAGGCTCCGATTCCGGCTCCGATATTTTCCTGCGCAAGGTCTATCTCGATGAATTCGAACTTGTGGCCAACCGCTATCCGGAGGCAAAGACCCAGCTGTTCCGCCTGCTCGACGAGGGTGTGGCCTTCTGGAGCTTCCAGGGCCATGGCGCACCCACGTCGCTCACCCACGAGCAGGTGGTCACCTATCAGGAACTAAACTCCTTCGACCTACGCCACTGGCCCGTGATGTATGCCGCCACCTGCGATTTCATGAAGTGGGACTCCCCCACCCGCAGCGGCGCCGAAATGCTTTTCAACAATCCCAACGGCGGCGTGATAGGTGCCATCAGCGCCACGCGCCCGGCCTATATCTCGCAAAACGGCGAACTCTCCGCCGCCGTGGGGCGCAATATGTTCACCCGCGACGACCGCGGCCTCATCGTGCCTCTCGGCGAGGGGTACCGCCTCTCGAAAAATGACTACCGCAACTCGGAAGGTACGCCCGTATCCAACGCCAACAAACTCCGCTACGTATTGCTCGGCGACCCCGCCATGCGCATGATTTTCCCCTCCAACCGCATCGTGCTCGACGAAATGGGCGGACGCCCCGTAGTATCGCTCGACGCCGAGGAGGAACCGGCCACGCTTATGGCCCGACAGACCACCACCGCCAAAGGCCGTGTGGTCGATCCCCTCACCGGAGCCACACTTACCGGTTTCAACGGCACGCTCAGCGCCGTGCTCTACGACGCCGAGGAGTCGGTGACCACCCGCGGCAACGGCAAGGAAGGAACGCCCGTAACCTTCGACCGCCAGGGATCACGCCTCTTCGTTGGGAGCGCCAAGATTGTCAACGGCGAATTCACCATGCAGATCAACATGCCGGCCGAAGTGGCCGACAACTACCGCCGTGCGGCTTTCAACCTCTACGCCCAGGGCACCATTGCGAACAAGACCGTTGAAGCCGCATCGCTCTGCCGCGACTTCTATGTCTACGGTGAGGATGAAAACGCACGTCCCGACAACCAGCCCCCGGTGGTCGAACAGATTTACCTCAACCACCCCTCGTTCGAGAACGGGCAGGAAGTAAATCCCAACCCCGTGCTGATTGCCCGCGTTTCCGACAATCTCGGCATAAACCTCAGTCAGGCCGGTGTGGGCCACGCCATGACTATCTCGCTCGACCAGGGCGACAAGACTTTTGCCGACGTGGCCGATTTCTTCACCCCGTTTGCCGACGGACGTCCCGGTGGCACAATCGCCTATCCTCTGACCAATCTAAGCGAAGGATACCATTCGCTCACACTCCGAGTGTGGGACAACCAGCCCAATTCCGCCACAGCCACCGTGGAATGCTTCGTGAGCAACGCCGTGGCGCCCAACCTCTACGACGTCTATACGGAGACAAATCCCGTACAGGACGTAGCCAAATTCTACGTCACTCACGACCGCCCCGACCGCCCCGTGACCGTGACCATCGACGTCTACGACCTGATGGGCCGCCGCCTCTGGACGGCCACCGAATCGGGCCGTAGCGACATGTTCACCTCGATGGCAATAAGCTGGGACCTGCTCGACAGCGGAGGCCGACGCGTGCCGCGCGGAATCTACGTGTACCGCGCCACAATCACCGACGCCGACAGCGGCGAGAAATCGTCAACGGCTTCGAAAAAACTCGCCGTAAAAGGCATCTGATCCCCTGCGGCATTCCGGCCCGCGCCCTCCGGTTTCCTTATTACGGCGGAAGTTTGTAACTTTGCACTCCGTAAACCGACCACTGCCGCACATTTAGCGTCAAACTCCTATAATGACAGATTCGAAAAACGACCTCATACCCGAGCCTTCGCTGAGGCGCATGCCTTGGTATCTTGCTTATGTGAGCATGCTGCGTGAGCGGCATGTCGACTACGTATCGTCCACGCAGATCTCGCGAGAACTCAAAGTCGACTCCTCGCAGATAGCCAAGGACCTTTCGTTTCTCGACATCAAGGGAAAAACGCGCATAGGCTACGAGGTGAAGCTCCTGGAGCATAAGCTCGAGGAGTTTCTCGGCTTCCGGCGCCGCCACCGCGCCGTGATGGTCGGAGCGGGCTCGCTCGGCGGCGCGCTCATGCAGGATTCCGGACTCACACGCTACGGACTGGAGATTGTGGCCGGTTTCGACGTCGACCCCGCGCTGGTGGGCTCCGTGAAACACGGTCTCCCCGTCTATCACATCGACTCGCTAACCGACGAGTGCCGCCGTCTGCGCGCTGGAATAGGCATCCTGGCCGTTCCACCCGAGCATGCCCAGACCATGGCCGACCGGCTTATCGAGGCGGGAGTGAAGGCGATCTGGAACTTCACGCCTTTCAGAATCTGCGCCCCCGAGGGTGTGGTGATTTCGAATACCTCGATCTACGCCCATCTCGCCGTGATGTACAACCGCATGGAGGCCGACGCAAACCGTTAGACCGACTTATCCGCACTCCGACCGCCATGAAGATCATAGCTTTCAACCGCCCGGCTGCCCGCTGGCCGCAATCGTTGGCCGATGCGCTCGCGGATTCCGACGTGCCCGACCCCTCAGCCATCCCGGCCACGTTTATCGCTGATTCGGGGGTGATCAGACCCGCCACACCGCTCTTCGTGCCTGATTTTGCCACTGAAGGCTGGACTCTGCGGCTGTTCCCGGCAATAGTAATCGAACGGCTCGGGAAAAGCATCGAACCGCGTTTCGCCGCGCGCTACACCTCTTCCTGGCGTATGGCCGCAAGGCTTATGCCGGCATCCCAGTCGGCCGACACCCCTCTGCAAGGGATTTCCGCCGCTTTCGACGGCGCCATCGCCCTCGGGCCGGAAATCAGCGGTCGGCCCTCCGCCACGGCCGACATACGGCTGACACATCCCTCGCTCGGCAGCGGAAGCATTGGCCTTCACGTCGACGCGGCCGACTTTCATATCGACGAAACAATAGCCCTTGCCAGCAGATTCATGACGCTGAAAACGGGCGACCTCATACTCCCCTGCTATCTTCCGCCGGAAGTGGCACCAACCGTAGGCTCGCGCCTTACGGCCGAATCGGCCGACGGCACGCTGCTCTCGCTTAAAATCAGATAGGCCGATGCCTTACGAATCAACCGTTTACTTCCATCCTTGACCCGATGAACGCATATCGCCTCTTTTGCCGCCTTACGCGCATTGCCATGACATTCGCCGCCGTTGCCGCCGTCGCATTCCAGGCAGACGCCTCGACGGCCGCCACCTCGCGCCTTGCCTCCGGCCGATGGGTTAAAATCAAGCTTACCGAATCAGGCATACATCAGATTACCTTCGACCAGCTACGCCAGTGGGGATTCTCCGACCCGGCGAAAGTCGGCATATTCGGCTTCCCCGCCGTAGAACTCAGTTCATACCACCTCACACCCGACCGCCTCAACGACCTTCCGGCCGTGCCTTGCCGCGTGGCCGACGACAAAATAATCTTCTTCGGTCTGGCCGACGTGAATCTCCAGGCTTTCAACGGCAATCTTCCCACCGGCTACGATACCGGCACATACACTTCCGTGTCGCGCAACTATTACGCCGACTACGGCACATATTTCCTCACCGACTCCTACCCGGCGCAGGAGATTGCCACCATAGCCTACAGCGGGCCAGACACCTCCGGTGGCGTCCCCTCTCAGGCCATCACCGAATCCAAGGCAATGAGCCTCTATGAGAAAGAACTTCAGAACGAAAAGAGCCTCGGCGCACGCCTCTGGGATGAACTGATTCCCGAAGGTTCAACCGCAACCTACCCCCTTGAAATGCCGGGCTTCAACCCCGACGGCGGTCAGGCCGAGATTCTAATGTATGTAGGCCACTGCGCCAGCAGCCAGTCGCAGTATGTACCCATCACCCTTCCCAGCGGACATCTCGCCGCCAACAGCCTTTACCTCTCCAAGCAGAATTCCGCCGAGATGTGGCTCTACGGCCAGTCGCGCCTGCTCCACGACAACACCACCGACCATCCCATAGTGCGCGCCGACAACGACGTCTACCCCCTGCAGTTCACCAACACGCTACCCGGAGGACGTCTCACCATCGACTATATCTCCACGCTCTATCCCACACGCAACGCCCTCGGCGGCCGTTCCCAGGCCGTCTTCACCCTCTCCGACCTCACCTCCTCGAGCCTTCTGGCATTCGAGGGAAACGAAGGCGAACCCCTCGAGGTATGGGATGTGACCACATCCACCGCTCCGCGTGCTTTCGCCGCCTCGGGAATCGAAGGAACCGCATCCGTAGTGGTGAGCTCCCCCGGGAGCGTCAGCACCTCCAACTCCTTCCCGCGCCAGTTTGCCCGTATCGCCGTGTTCAATCCTGAAAGCGAACTCCTCGGGGTGGAATTCGACGGCGAGGTCGACAACCAGAATCTCCACGCCATGCCGGTGCCCGACATGCTGATTGTCACGGCATCGGAATTCCTCGACCAGGCCACCCGCCTGGCCGACATCCACCACGCCCACAACGGGCTCGACGTGGCCGTCGTGACCCAGGAGCAGGTCTACAACGAATTTTCATCAGGCACGCCTATGATTATGGCCCTGCGTTCGTTCGCCTCCTCGCTCTATGAGCGCGACCCCGCGAAATTCCGCTCCGTGCTCATAATCGGAGCTGCCCACTGGGACAACCGCTACATCACCGTCGACAACGCCGACGAATGCCGGCGCAACTACGTGCCGATGTTCCTCTGTGAGCGCGGCGACGCCGTAGGCTCATGGCCCCAGAGCTACAAGACCGACGCCTTCGTCGGGATGCTGGACTACAACAGCTCCACCCTCGACATGTTCAATACCGACATGAATATTTCCGTAGGACGCATTCCCGCCATTTCGGCCAGCTATGTAGCCTCCTACATCGATAAGGTGGAGAAGTACCTCGCAAATCTCCCCTCTCCCGAAATATACAATACCGTGCTCGTAAGCTCCGACTGGGGCAACAGCAACGGCCATATGAAGCAGGCCGACGAACTCGCCACCGACGTCGAGGCCCTCGCCCCCGGCACGACCGCCATCAAGGCCCACAATTCAATCTATCCCTTTGTCAACAGCACGGCTGCCATGGTGACAGGCAAAATGACCGATGCCCTGACGCGCGGCGTCGGCCTTTTCACCTTCAACGGCCATTCGCTCAGCACTTTCGCACTCGGCGCCGGCTCGCTCTGGGATGTTTCCAAAGTGGCTTCAACCAGCTATACGGTACCACCATTCGTGATGTTCGCCACCTGCAACGGCATCGAACCCTCACAGACCTCACACTCGATTTCCGAAGCCATGCTCTCCGAACGCAACGGAGGCGCCATAGGCGTCATCGCAGCCTGCCGCTCGGTATTCATGAACTACAATCAGTATCTCGCACGCGAAGTCGTGGAAAAAGTCTACCTCAAGCGGCCGAATCCTACCACAGGCACGGTGATGATGGACGCCCACAACGGCCTTATCGACGACCTCAACCAGGGCACCACCCGCAACCGCGCCATGGCCAACCGCCTGGCCTACAATCTGTATGGAGATCCTGAAATTCCGATTCCCCAGCGCACCCACGGCGTGCGCCTCACCGCCGTCAACGGCGCCGAAGTCGACTCCGACTCGGAGGTCAGCATCAACGCCGACTCCCCCGTGCGCCTCGAAGGCGTCGTTGTCGACCTCAAAGGCAATGAAATAAAAGATTTCAACGGCACTCTCCATATCTCGCTCTACGATTCTCCGATTGAATTCGACGTAATCAACGGCGACAAGACCGACCTGAGCCTGGGCGACACTTCCGTGCTCGACGAGGAGATTCTCGTGGAGACGATGGCCACGGTGGAGGGCGGACGCTTCCACGCCGAGTTCTTCGTCCCCTCGCCACGCTTGCAGTCCTCCAACCGTCTGCAGTTCTACGCCCGCGCCGGCGAAGCCGTAGTGAGCGACGGCTGGAAAGGCCTCTCCGTGCTTCAGCCCGAGGCTGCCTCACCCGACATCGAGGGGGCTGCAGCTCCCGTAATCAGCGCAATGTATGTCAATTCTCCGGATTTCCGTCAGGGCGACGTGATTCAGGGCCCCTCGGCAACTCTCTATGCCAGCGTCGATGCCGATCCGTTCGGCCTGATAGCCCAGAGCAGCACCGCCGGCCGCTCGGCCGCCGTGATAGTCGACGGAGGATCCCCCGTGCCATATGCACACTACAGTTTCTCGATAGCCCCCGACGGCTCCGGCTCGCTCGTTTTCCCGCTCAGCAACCTTACCGACGGCCATCATTCAGTAACTTTCCGCGTCAGCAACGCATCCGGACAGACGGCGCGCTCGACAATCGATTTCACCGTCGTCTCCCAGCCCCTTGAGGCAACCCTCTCGGTCGAGGAATATCCCGTACGCGAATCCGCCACGATCAATCTTGACTGCAACGTCACCGACCCCATGGAAGGCCACCTCGTGGTCAAGGACGCCGAGGGCCGCCCGGTTGTCCGCGTCGACAATCCGTCCTTCCCCTACGTATGGAATCTCACCGACGCCGGGGGCAACGCCGTAGCTGCCGGCCTCTACACCGTCGAAGCCTACATCCGCACCGCCCGCCTCTACGGCTCGGCAAAGCCCGTACAGCTCGTAGTCCACTATTGAACAAATACTAAACCCATCATACTAATCAACAGATGTCAATCGACAATATCATAGCGCAGGGCGTGGCCCGCGCCGTCAAAGATCTTTATGGAGTGGAATGCGACCCCGCTTCCATCGTGCCCCAGACCACAAAGAAAGAATTCGAAGGCAACCTCACCATCGTGGTCTTCCCTTGGGTAAAAGCCGCCCGTAAAGCGCCCGAAGCCGTTGGCGCCGAAATCGGCCAGTGGCTCGTCGACAACGAGCCGGCCGTAGACCGTTTCAACGTGATCAAAGGCTTCCTGAACCTCGTAATCGAGCCGACGTTCTGGAACTCCGTACTCGCCCACGTGCTCTCCACGCCTCATTTCGGCACCGTCGAGCCCACCCCCGAATCGCCCCTGGTAATGGTGGAATACAGCTCCCCCAACACCAACAAGCCCCTCCACCTGGGCCATGTGCGCAACAACCTCCTCGGCTACTCTCTCGCCGAAATCCTCAAGGCCTGCGGCAACCGCGTGGTCAAGACCAACATCGTCAACGACCGCGGCATCCACATCTGCAAGTCTATGCTCGCGTGGCAGAAATGGGGCGACGGCGTAACCCCCGCAAAAGCCGGCAAGAAGGGCGACCACCTCATCGGCGATTTCTATGTGCTCTTCGATAAGCACTACAAGGCTGAAATCAAGCAGATTGCCGCTGAAAAGGGGATAAGCGAAGATGAGGCTGCCGCGCTCTCGCCGCTCATGGCCGAGGCGCGCGAAATGCTCCGCCGCTGGGAAGCCAAAGACCCCGAAGTGCGCTCGCTCTGGGCGATGATGAACCAGTGGGTCTACGACGGCTTCGACCAGACCTACCGCCGCATGGGCGTCGACTTCGACAAAATCTACTACGAGAGCGACACCTACCTCGAAGGCAAGCAGAAAGTGCTCGAAGGCCTCGAAAAAGGCATCATGTTCCGCAAGGACGACGGATCCGTATGGGCCGACCTCTCCGACGCCGGCCTCGACCAGAAGCTCCTGCTCCGCAGCGACGGCACCTCTGTCTACATGACCCAGGACATCGGCACCGCCCGGCTCCGCTTCCAGGACTACCCCATCGACCGCATGATCTACGTGGTCGGCAACGAGCAGAACTACCACTTCCAGGTGCTCTCGCTGCTGCTCGACCGTCTCGGCTTCCGCTGGGGCAAAGACCTCGTGCACTTCAGCTACGGCATGGTAGAACTCCCCGAAGGGAAAATGAAGAGCCGCGAAGGCACCGTTGTCGACGCCGACGACCTCATGGAGGAAATGGTGGAGGGCGCACGCCAGGTAAGCGGCGAGCTCGGCAAGCTCGACGGCCTCACTCCCGCCGAAATCTCCGAAATCTGCGAGACCGTGGGCCTCGGCGCCTTGAAATACTTCCTGCTGAAAGTCGACCCGCGCAAAAACATGCTGTTCAACCCCAAGGAATCCATCGACTTCAACGGCAACACCGGCCCCTTCATCCAATACACCTACGCCCGCATCCGCTCCGTGCTCCGCAAAGCCCAGGAGAAGCAGCTCCCCTCTGTCGACTACTCGTCCGTTGTCCCCAACGAAAAGGAGATTGCCCTCATCCAGACCCTGGCCGACTTCCCCGCCACCGTTCAGGAAGCCGGGCGCAGTTTCTCGCCGGCTCTTATCGCCAACTATGCCTACGAACTCGTAAAGCAGTACAACCAGTTCTACCACGACTACACCATCCTCGGCGAGACCGACCCCGCCGTGCGCTCCCTCCGCCTCGCCCTGTGCGAAGCCACCTCGCGCGTGGTCCGCACCGCCATGTCGCTCCTGGGTATCCGCGTCCCCGAGCGCATGTAATCGTCCATAGCCTCTCCAAGGTCTTTAACGACCTTAGAGTCCATAAGGTCCTTCTGGTCGCTTGCGGTTATCTTCCCTGCGATTAAACTTTTGAGCGCTTTTCCACTCTAATTTGCTATATTTGCATCCTGTTAACCGCAAAATAAAATCATTTTAAGCAAGAAAATATGAATTACTTCTCCACCGACAATTTCCAGCAGCCGCAGAGCCTCGACATGCGCGTTTCGGCTGTGATGAAGAGCGTCTACGTAAAGATGTTTCTCGGCCTGATTGTCACGGCCCTCGTGGCATGGCTTGTGGCTGCAACCGCCTCGTCCGACCATAGTTTCCTGGCCTATCTGGCCACCAACCGCTGGCTTTACTGGGGGCTGGCTCTCGTTGAACTCGGCCTCGTACTCGCAATCTCGGCCGGACTGCGCAAAATGAGCGCCGGAATGGCCACTGGCCTCTTCTTCCTCTTCGCCTTGGTCAACGGTCTGACGCTGTCGTTGATTTTCGTGGTCTATTCCCTCCCGTCGATTTTCAAGACATTCCTGATATGTGCCGGAGTGTTCGGCGCCATGAGCATCTACGGATACTTTACCACACGCGACCTTACGCGCATCGGATCGTTCCTCTATATGGCCCTGTTCGGACTGATTATCCTCGTGATAGTCAACATCTTCTGGGCCAATTCCACGCTCGACTGGATTGTTTCCTTCCTCGGCGTCGCAATCTTCATCGGAATCACCGCCTGGGATACCCAGACAATCAAACGCATGGCCATGGCCGACCCCACGATGGCCGACGGACGTCTGGCCACACTCGGTGCCCTCAATCTCTACCTCGATTTCATTAACCTCTTCCTCTATCTTCTCCGCTTCTTCGGCTCCAGCCGCGACTGATTGAAAACAGATTCTCATACGCGCCCCGCCGCATGGCTAATGCCACCGGTGGGGCGCTCTGCATTCCCTATACAATAATCAGGCTAATTTTCAGTTATATATTGTGGATGCGCATACCATCTTTCCCACGCATCTTCCCTCCACCCAATCTACACTCTTTCAGTCTGATCGACCATAAAATGAAAAGAATAATCCCGTATATTGTCCTGATTGCCGCGGCCGCCTTCTGTGCGTTCAGCGCCGCGGCCGACGACATCAAGGAAGACTTCAACCCTATCGAGACGGGCGTCACATCGCTCAGTATCGCTCCTGATGCTCGTGGCGCAGCCATGGGCGACCTCGGCGCGGCCACCGATCCCGACGCCAACTCGCAATACTGGAACCCCTCGAAATACGCCTTCGCCTACTCGCAGGCTGCCGTATCGCTGAGCTATACACCATGGCTCCGCAAACTCGTAAACGACATTTTCCTGGCCAACCTTGCAGGCTACTGGAAAATCGGCAGCAACGATAACCAGGCCATCTCCGCCTCGCTCCGCTACTTCTCGCTCGGCGAGGTAACGACCTCCAGCCCCGCCAATCAGGCCGCTTCGAGCATCAACCCCTACGAAATGGCTATCGACGTAGGCTACTCGCGCAAACTCTCCGAGAAATTCTCGATGGGTATCGTGTTCCGCTACATCTATTCCGACCTGGGCTATAACTCAACCTCCGACGTGGGCGACAACCAGACCGGCGCATCGGCCTTCTCCGCCGACATCTCCGGCTACTACACAACCTACCCCATCATCGGCCAGAACGAATGCCAGTTCTCCTGGGGCTTCGACATATCCAACATCGGTACCAAAGTGAGCTACGACCGCGGAGCCAATCCCGCGTTCCTCCCCACCAACCTCCGCCTCGGAACCTCCTTCATGTTCCCACTTGCCGACTACCACAACCTCGCCATCTCGCTCGACCTTAACAAGCTGCTCGTACCAACCCGCCCGCGCCAGAAGGACTATACGAAAGTCGTCGACGGCGTCGAAGTGCCCGACCAGGAAGAATGGCAGCGCGCCTACCAGGACTGGCAGGACATGTCGCCCATCTCCGGCATCTTCAAATCCTTTACCGACGCCCCCGGCGGCTTCAGCGAAGAGCTCAAGGAAATCAACTACTCGCTTGGCGCCGAATACAGCTACAACCAGCAGTTCTTCGTGCGCGCCGGCTACTACCACGAGAGCCAGTGGAAAGGCAATCGCCAGTACTTCGGCTTCGGTGCCGGATTCTCGCTCAACGTAGTGCGCCTCGATGCATCCTACATGCTCGCCACTGCCCAGAGCTCGCCGCTCGACCAGACCCTCCGCTTCACGCTCACATTCGACATGGACGGAATCAAAAACCTCTTCTCGCGCAAATAATCCCAAACCACCAAGCGGCATATGCCCCTCCCATTCCGCATCGGCAACGGCTTCGACGTCCATCGCCTCGTAGAGGGGCGCCGCTGCATCATCTGCGGCGTCGACATCCCCTACGAGAAAGGGCTCCTCGGCCATAGCGATGCCGACGTAGCCCTCCATGCCCTCTCCGACGCCATCCTTGGAGCAGCCGCCCTGCGCGACATCGGCTACCACTTCCCCGACACCGACCCACGCTACAGCGGCGCCGACTCCCGCCTTCTTCTGCGCGAATGCCTGCGCCTCGTCGGTGAAAAAGGCTACACCGTAGCCAACGTCGACATCACCGTCATCGCCCAGGCCCCCAAAATGCTCCCCTACATCGAGCAGATGCGGGCCAACGTAGCCGCCGACCTCCACATCCCCCTCGACTGCGTCTCCGTAAAAGCCACCACCACCGAGCACCTCGGCTTCACCGGCCGCTCCGAAGGCATCGCCTCCCTCGCCAC
>UREH01000064.1 GCA_900546835.1 uncultured Porphyromonadaceae bacterium | reverse complement strand
CTGCATATCGTCGGCAGCGTCAGATGTGTATAAGAGACAGTACAAAGATGGCCAGAAGATATACGCCAAGGGGAAGAAGCCACCACGGGCTCCATACAACCGATAGCGCTACCATCAGGCAGACGCCCAGAACGAACACGGCCGGAAGTGTATGCACGGCCTTAAGCGAATCGGGATAAAGGAGTTTCAGCGTGATGCGCGACATGCCGAACACGTAAACCTGACGGAGAAACTTGCGGAAATCGACACGGCGCTTGTGGTATACCGGAAGGTCGGGATACAACCCGATGGAAAAACCGGCCAACCGGATTCGGGTGCTCATGTCGATGTCCTCGGAAAACATCTCTCTGAAGCCTCCTACACCCTTATACACCCGACGCGAAAAGCCCATATTGAAGGTACGCGGCGTGAATTTCTCAAGCCGGACTTTGCCGCCGCGAATGCCTCCGGTGGTCAGGAAGGAGGTCATGGCATGGTTGATGGCCTTCTGGGTGGTGGTGAACGACTCATCGGCCGCGTCGGGGCCTCCGAAGGAGTCGAAGGGAGTCCGGGCCATCATGTCGTTGAGTTTCTCAAAATAGTCGGCCGGAATAACACAGTCGCTGTCGAAAAAAATGAAATAATCGCCGGTGGCTCGTTCCATCCCATAGTTGCGGGCAATCGAACGCCCCTCGTTGGGTTTGAAATAATATTTCACCTCCAAAGCGTCGGCATAGCAATCGACTGCCTGGCGGCACGGGACGGTGGAACCATCCTCCACAATCACCACTTCGAAATTGCGCGCCGACTGCGCCGCCAGACTCGCAAGCAGGTCGGCAACCTCGTCGATGCGGTTGTAAACCGGAACGATTACCGAGTATTTCTTTACATTATAGCTCATAGCGTCCATTGTTTCAACAGGTTAAAAGCGAGGTGAATCAGCTCATGCGGTTTTTGTAGTCCTCATAGCCAAAACGGCGTAGATAGCGCGGATCACCCTCCGAAGGAACGAATACGATGTCGGGGTGGCTTATACCGTTGAACATATTGGTTTTCACCGTAGTATAATGGTTCATATCCTCGAATGTAAGTCGCTGGCCGGCCTCCAGAGGCTTAGAGAACCGCCAGTCGCCCATGAAGTCGCCGCTCAGGCAGGAATTCCCGCCGAAACGGTAGACGACTCCGTCGGCCCCCCCGTCGGGGAGCGCTTCGCTCACCGTAGGCTTATACGGCATTTCGAGGGTGTCGGGCATATGGCAGGCAAACGACACATCGAGAATGGCGGTGCGCACACCCTGGTTCTCGACCACGTCGACCACAGAGGCGATGAGGTCGCCCGTGCGCCAGGTGAAGGCGCTGCCGGGCTCCAGAATTACCTCAAGATGGGGATAGCGGCTGCGAAAACGCTTTATCAGGTCCACCAGATGGGCTGTATCGTATCCCTCGCGCGTCATGAGGTGGCCTCCGCCGAAATTCACCCATTTCAATCCCTTGAGCAGATGGCCGAACTGGCTCTCGAACGCCTCGAGCACACGCTCAAGGTCGAAACTCGAAGATTCACATAGGGCGTGGAAATGCAGCCCCTCAATACCTTCGGGGAGGCCGTCGGCCAAAATGTCGGCCGTTACGCCGAAACGGCTCCCGGGGAGAGCCGGATTGTAGATATCCGTCTCGATTACGGAGCACTGCGGATTCACGCGCAGACCAGGCGACACGCGGCGGTCGGGATGCGCGGCGTTGAACGCCTCGACATCGGCACGGAACCGCTCCCACTGGCTCACGGAATTGAAGGTGATGTGGCTGCTCCCCTCAAGATACCTGCCGATGGTCGCCGGCGTATACGCCGGGCAATAGGAATGTACGCGGCAGTGCAACTCCTCCACTCCGAGCTGAAGCTCGTTGAGCGAGGAAGCGGTGCATTCCACTCCGTATTCGCGGAAAACAGGGAAAGTGCGCCAGAGGGCGTTGGCTTTGAACGCCATGATAATCTTCGCGCCCGACCGACGGGCTACATCGGAAACCAGGTCGAGATTGCGACGCAGACGATCCTCGTAGACCACATAGAAGGGTGTCGGCAAAGCGTCTATACGGGTGTCACGGCTTATATTATCGTTCATACAGAAATACTCTTTATCAGGATTCTACAATACGGAAACGTGCATACTTGAGCATGAGTTTGCGCTGCTCCACATTGGAAAAGAGCACCACAATCTTGTCGCCGGTCTCGTCGGCCTCCACGCCGGTGATTTTTCCGCGTCCGAAACGCTCGTGAAGAATCTCCATCCCCTCGCTCACCTCATTTATAGTATGGAGGGAGAAACCTCCGGCACCGGGAGCGGCGGCAGTCGCTCCCTGCGCGAACCGCGAGGCCCAGCCTGCGGACGGAGCGGCAGCCCGGGAAAATGCCGGTTTCGAAGGCGACGGTTTCGGAGCATAGCCCGACCCTTTCGGGTAGGTGGAGGAATGGAACGACGAGCGGTAGGCATCGTAGGGATTCACTCCCGGAGTCTCATCGCCCAGTTCGGTGCCCTGCATCAGGCGGATATAGGCCGGATTTATGTCGCGCAGGAAGCGCGATGGCTGGGTAAGGCGCGTCTGCCCGTTTTTAAAACGCGACGACGAGTAGGAAAGCATGCAGAACTTACGTGCGCGCGTGATGGCCACATAGAGCAGGCGTCGCTCCTCCTCAATCTGGCTGAGCGAATCGCACGACATCGACGAGGGTAACAGCTCTTCCTCTACGCCAACCACAATCACATTGTTGAACTCCAGCCCTTTGGCCGCATGCGCCGTCATAAGCGTGACGCGCTGCTCGGAGGTATCTGCCTCGTCCTGGTCGGTGGCGAGCGAAACCTCTGCCAGAAAATCCGTCATTCCGGCCGAAGCGGCCTCTCCGCTCTCTGTGCGCTCCTCCACGAAGTCGTGGACGTTGCTCAGGATTTCCTGGAGGTTCTCGGTCTTGGATATGCTCTCGGGGGTATTGTCGCTGACAAGCATCGAGAGCAGACCCGTGCGGCCGATAATGGCGGTTGCCAGTTCGTAGGCATTGTCTCCCCTGGTATTGGCCTCCACGAAACCGCCGATAAGCTGTCGGAACGTATCGAGCTTTTTCTGCGTCCCTGAATTCACACCGAGCTGATGCGCGTCGGGATTATTCAGCACGCTCCACATGCTGCAACGGGCCTCGATGGCGGCGTGCATGAGTTTCCCGACGGTTGTCTCGCCTATGCCCCGCGCGGGGAAATTGATTATTCGCCTCATGGCCTCGTCGTCATCGGGGTTGACTGCCAGACGGAAATAGGCTATGGCGTCCTTGACCTCCTTGCGCTGATAGAAAGAGAGACCGCCGTAGATGCGGTAGGAGATGTTGCGCTTTCGCAGCGACTCCTCGAGGCGGCGGCTCTGGGCGTTGGTGCGGTAAAGCACGGCAAACTCGTCGAGGCTGTCGTGGGTCTGGCGCTGAAGGCGGGCAATGCGGTTGGCCACAAGGAAGGCTTCCTCATAGTCGGTCGAGCAGTTTATCACCTCGATTTTCGAGCCGGCATCGTTTTCGGAAAACACCTGCTTGCGTATCTGCTCGCGGTTTTTCTCGATGAGCGAGTTGGCCGCATCGACGATATTGCGCGTGGAGCGGTAGTTACGCTCCAGTTTGAAGATTTTCAGTGAGGGATAGGCCTTCTGCAGGTTGAGGATATTGCGGATGTTGGCCCCGCGGAAGGAGTAGATGCTCTGGGCGTCGTCGCCTACCATCGTAAGGCTGTTGCTGTCGCGGCAGAGCTCGCTCACTATACAGTGCTGGGCGAAGTTGGTATCCTGATACTCGTCGACAAGCACATATCTGAAGAATTCCTGATAATGATGGCGTATGTCGGGATTGTCGCGAAGCAATACATTGGTATAATAAAGCAGGTCGTCGAAATCCATCGCTCCGGCCACCTTGCAGCGACGGCGGTATACGCGGTAAATCTCGTGGGTGGCCGGACGCTTGGAGCGGCGGTCGGCCTCCGTCAGGTCGCGGTCGGCGGCATAACGTTCGGGGCTTACCAGCGCATTTTTCGCCATCGAAATCGAGCTCATCACAGCCGAAGGCTTGTAGACCTTCTCGTCGAGCTGCATATCCTTTATTATCGTCTTGATAAGAGCCTTCGAGTCGGCCGTGTCGTAGATTGTAAAGGTCGGCTTAAAGCCGATACGCTCGGCGTTCATACGAAGGATGCGGGCGAAGATGCTGTGGAATGTGCCCATCCACAGGCGCCGGGCCACCTCCGGGCCGACAAGCCGCTCGATACGCTCGCGCATCTCGCGAGCAGCCTTGTTGGTGAAGGTGAGCGCCATGATGCGGTAGGGCTCGTAGCCGTGGGCGAGCAGATGGACAATCTTATAAGTGAGCACGCGAGTCTTGCCCGAGCCGGCCCCGGCGATTACAAGTTGGGGACCGCCAAGGTATTCGACGGCCTCACGCTGCTGGATATTGAGTTCAGAAAGATAATCCTGCATTTTGCAATGGGAATAACCGGATAGAGATGTACAGCCGGAGGTGTCACACAAACTTATTCAGCTCGGGATTGTATACATAGCCGATCTGCCCCAGACGGGCGCACAGGCTTGCAGCATCCACGTTGAGTGCGGAGCATAGCTCCTTGAGCGAGCCATATTCGTCGCGCAGACGCGTGTTTACAAAACTCAGCAGCATTATGGGGTCGGAAGGTAACGTGTCGAAGTACATTGCGGATATAATTTAGAAAAAGCGGAAGCCGACTCCAGAGGGAGCCTCCCGCACAACGTAGATGCAAATTTACGGAATTTTTAATAACTTTGCAGAAGTCTTGAACCGATGAAATGGATGAAACCAACATTTTTTTCGGTCTGTATCAACGAAGTTTCGAATCATCTCAGCAAAACCATCCACCTTTTCCAAATGCATACCATAGAAGAATACTCAGAGATTCTTGAACACGCGCTAAGCGATTTCCAATATCCGGGGGTTGCCCCGAGGCTATACACTCCGGTGAAATACACGCTCGAAGGGGGCGGCAAGCGCCTGCGCCCCGTGCTCCTGATGGCAGCCGCCGAAGCTTTCGGGACTTCGCCGGAAGCAGTTCTGGCCCAGGCCATGGGAATCGAGATGTTTCACAACTTCACACTCCTCCACGACGACGTGATGGACAACGCCGACGTAAGGCGCGGGCGCCCCACGGTTCACCGGCGCTGGAACGCTTCGGCTGCCATCCTTTCAGGCGACGC
Source organism: uncultured Porphyromonadaceae bacterium (assembly GCA_900546835.1). Lineage (GTDB taxonomy): Bacteria > Bacteroidota > Bacteroidia > Bacteroidales > Muribaculaceae > UBA7173. Next base: position 6,931 of record UREH01000064.1, on the reverse strand, counting down.
CATGCTCACCATGGCCTCGCAGCTCATGGGGAAAACCACGCCTGGGAAACTGCCTGCCGTGCTCGACCTGTTCAACACCACCGCAATGGAGATATATCAGGGGCAGCAGCTCGACATGGAATTTGAGGATCGCACCGACGTGAGCGTAGACGAGTATATCGAGATGATCCGGCTGAAAACGTCGGTGCTCCTCGCATGCGCGTGCGCCATGGGTGTCATGCTTGCCGGCGCCGATGCCCCGGCCGTCGAAGCGATGTATGCCTACGGCGAGCGGCTCGGTCTCGCTTTTCAGCTTCAGGACGACTACCTCGACACCTATGGCGACCCGGCCCTTTTCGGCAAGGAAATCGGGGGCGACATAATCAACGAGAAGAAGACGTGGCTCTGGATCAACGCCACCGCCGAGCGCAGCGAGCAGCTTCAGCGCATTGTGGAACGCAAACCCACACACTATCTGAAAATCGAGCAGGTGCGCGCCATTTACGACGAACTCGAACTTCCGCGGCGTTCACACGAGCTGATCGACCGATATATCGGCGAGGCTGTCGATGCCCTTGAGCGCGCGGGTCTCAGCGCCGAATCGCGCCGTTTCTTCGAGAGCATAGCCCTCGGCTCGGCAAGCCGAACCCACTGACTCAGTCGGCTGACTGCAACACCCTGCTGACACCAATGGAATATATCGATACACATACTCACCTGAGCGACGAGGCATTCCAGGCCGACGTCGACCGGGTAATCGCAAGCGCCGAGGAAGCTGGAGTATCGCTGATGATACTTCCGGGCACCTCGCTCGACGAACTTCCCGCACAGAAAGCCCTCGCGGCACGCTATCCCGAGCGGCTGCGCATGTTTCTCGGTCTGCATCCCACAGAACTCACGGACGACCCCGACGGGGCTGTACAGACCATTGAAACAGAACTGGCGGCCAACCGCGCGCTTTATTGCGGAATCGGCGAAATCGGCATCGACCTGCATGAGGCTCCGGACACGCTCGGAGCGCAGATGCAGGCGTTCGACCGCCAGTGCCGCATGGCTATCGAAGCGGGACTGCCCATCAACATCCACTGCCGCGACGGGCTCGACGCCACACTCGAAGTGCTTTCGGGGCTGCCCGAACTTCCACCGGGAGCCTTCCACTGCTTCGGAGGGACTCCTGCCGACGTGGAGAAGATTCGCCGCATCGCTCCCGGGTATTATTTCGGCATCAACGGCATCGTGACCTTCAAAAATTCCGGACTGCGCGACACCCTCCCAGCAATTGGCCTCGACCATGTGATTCTGGAGACTGACGCCCCATACCTCGCGCCCACCCCATATCGAGGCAAACGCAACGACAGCAGCTACATACCGCTGATCTCCCGCTGCATTGCCGACACGCTCGGCATAAGTGAAGAAGAGGTGGCCGCCACCACGACGGCGTCCGCCCGCAGACTATACAACCTCTGATTTATCCCCGAAAAAGAGTATGAAAAATCGGCTAAAAATCAGCCGATTTTTTAATGCGCAGATATTTTAGAAATGAGAGGGATTCATTAACTTTGCACTACGAAAACAAGAACTCTAATAATCAACAATAACACAATGAAAAAAAGCGCTTTGCAGAAGGCACGCGCCTCCTATCAGCCCAAACTTCCCGTGGTTCTCTCCGGTGCCGTGAAGGCCGTCGAAGGCCACGCCACCCAGTCGGTAGCCGACCAGGAAGAGATTCAGAAACTCTTCCCCAACACATACGGTCTTCCCGAACTGAAATTCGAGAAAAACTCCACTCCTACCCCCTCCAAGCCCATCAACGTGGGTGTGATTCTCTCGGGCGGACAGGCTCCCGGCGGACACAACGTGATTTCCGGCCTTTTCGACGGCATCAAGAAAGTGCATCGCGACAGCAAGCTCTACGGCTTCCTCATGGGCCCAGGCGGCTTCGTGGACCACAAATACATGGAGTTGACCTCGGCCATCATCGACGAATACCGCAACACCGGCGGTTTCGACATCATCGGCTCCGGGCGCACCAAGCTTGAAACCAAGGAGCAGTTCGACAAAGGCCTTGAAATCCTCAAGGAGCTCGACATCAAAGCGCTTGTAATCATCGGAGGCGACGACTCCAACACCAACGCCGCAGTGCTCGCCGAATACTACAAGGCCATCAACGCCGGCGTTCAGGTAATCGGGTGCCCCAAGACCATCGACGGCGACCTCAAGAACGACGTTATCGAGACCTCTTTCGGCTTCGACACCGCCACGAAGGTTTACTCCGAAGTAATCGGCAACATTCAGCGCGACTGCAACTCCGCAAAGAAATACTACCACTTCATCAAGCTGATGGGCCGCTCGGCCAGCCATATCGCCCTTGAATGCGCCCTCCAGTGTCAGCCCAACATCTGCATCGTATCGGAAGAGGTCGAAGCAAAGGACATGACCCTCGAGCAGATAGTCGACAGCATCGCCGACGTGGTTGTAAAGCGCGCCGCCAAAGGTATGAACTTCGGCACCGTGCTGATTCCCGAAGGACTTATCGAATTCATTCCCGCCGTTAAACGCCTCATCGCCGAGCTCAACGACCTCCTCGCCAAGGAAGCCGAGGCATTCGCTCTGGTTGAAGCCGGCTCGCAGCGCCAGTGGATTCTCGACCACCTGAGCGCCGACAACGCCGCCGTCTACGCATCGCTCCCCGAAGGCGTGGCCCGTCAGCTCAGCCTCGACCGCGACCCCCACGGCAACGTGCAGGTTTCGCTCATCGAGACCGAAAAGCTCCTCTCGGAGATGGTAGGCAAGCGCCTGGCCGCCCTCAAGGCCGAAGGCAAATACACCGGAAAATTCGCCGCTCAGCACCACTTCTTCGGCTACGAAGGCCGCTGCGCCGATCCCTCGAACTTCGACGCCGACTACTGCTACGCACTCGGCTTCAACGCCGCATGCTTGATTCGCGCCGGCGTGACCGGCTATATGTCGAGCGTTCGCAACCTCACCAAACCCTCCGTGCAGTGGGTTGCCGGCGGTATCCCCATCACCATGATGATGAACATGGAGCGCCGCAACGGCAAGATGAAGCCCGTAATCCAGAAGGCCCTCGTACGCCTCGACGGCGCACCCTTCCTGAAATTCGCTTCGCAGCGCGAGGAATGGGCTGACAACACCTGCTACGTATATCCGGGCCCCATCCAGTATTTCGGTCCCGCCGGAGTATGCGACCAGCCTACCATGACTCTCAAATACGAGCATCAGGGCAAGTAAGCAGATATTGGCCCTCGGGCATTCCATATACATCCGAAAGGCGCTTTCATCGGATATTTCCATCCGGCGGAAGCGCCTTTCCGATTCATCTCGACATACATTTTTTTTCAGACGCTACACATCATGCCTGAATCCGTTCTTAAACTCTCGCTGGGAGCCATGCTCGCAATGGCTTCACTTCCAGGGTCCGCCACATCGCCCGACGTCTCACGCTGGGAAGGGCTATCCGGCCGTGACCTTTTTCTGGCAGTAGCCGCCGACAGCCGACCGACCTCGCCGACCGGGGTATCGCAGACGGCCGGAGAGGGGGGCATATGGGCGATTCTGGAAGAGAGCGAAACCTCTGACGGTGCGTTCCGCAACCGTTTCTCCTCCGAACGGCTCGCCATATCAGAAAAAGCAGACCATGTCCCGACGTCCGCCACCCTGTTTGCCATAGTGATTGAAGACCTTTGGGATCCGTTCAGCCACTGGCGCACCGACAGCCGCACCGACCTGTACAACCTGTGGCCCTCTCCTCCTACGGCACCTCAAAAACGCGGCATCCGGCTCCCCGGAGTCGTGACAAACGAAAAGGAATTCGACAACGGCCTATGGGCCGTAGGCCTCGGACCGCTCGGGTCCACACAGTTCCGCTGCTGGGAACCGCCTGCCGGCTGCCATGGCGAAGCCGCCCGCGCTCTGCTCTACATGATTACCGTCGGCTCCGACGGACTCCTCCCCTGGGGCGAGCAGCCCGTACCGGCCTATATTTCGTCGAAGTCGTATCCCGTGCTTTCCGACGCAGCGGCCCGCATGCTTATGAACTGGCTCCGCCAGGAGCCTCCCTCCGAAGCCGAGCGACGCCGCAACGACATCTACGGGCGAGCACAGGGCAACCGCAATCCGTTTGTCGACTTCCCCGAACTCGCCGAATACCTGTGGGGCGACCACAAAGGAGAAGCATTCCACTCCGAGCCGTCGAAACCCGACAACCCGGACAATCCCGACCAGCCCGACAATGCGCCTCTTCGCGCTCTATATACCCTGGCCGATGCGCGGATAAACCTCCGAAGCCCGTATGTGGAGGATGGAGCCATTTGGGAAGTCGACGGCCGCGCCGCAACTCTCCCCTACCTCATACCGGCTGAACTTGGAGCCGGAATCCACGAACTGCGTTTCACCACACCCTCAGGGCGCCAGGGGAAAGTACGCATCCGCATCGCTGAACGATAACCATTCATAAGTAACCGTTCAAAATTATTTCAACATTTCCGCGGTAAAATAATTTTGATCGGTTACTTCCCAATCATATTACCATGACACTAAAACACCACTTCTTCAGTCTGCTTACCGTCGCGGCGCTCGCACTTTTCACCACCACGACAGCCGGATGCTCTCACGATCCGGTTGAAGGCCCCGGCCATACCAACAACCGGCCCGGCACCGGCGGCGGATCAGGCAATACACCTGAATCCAACGACCCCGAAACCGACGAGCGCATAGCCGCAATGACGGCCGACGCGTCGCTCCGCTTCGACGGCGCCTCCGCTACCCTTCGCTTCGCCGACCCCGGCTCAATCTTTGTGGAGTCAGCTGACGGCACAGTCCTCGAAGGTATCGGACTGTCGACCGGCACGCGCATCACCTTCGAAGCACCCGAGAAATTGCGCACAATATGCCCGGAAGGAGCCGACACAGACCACCGAATCGCGCTCGACGCGCAAGGATGGCAACTGATTGTCGACGGGCAACGGTTGGAACTCGAGGCAATAGATATAATGCGGGCCGACGCGACGGCCGTATGGATCCGTATGCGTCAGCCCGACAAAAAGTGCCACTGGGCGATAATCCCCAGGGAATGGTAAATCGTTAGTATCAGAAATTATATCCGAGCGTAATCGAGAACAGATTGCGGCGGATATTGCGCGGAGCGAACTCTGAAGTCGACATGATTTTCGTCATGCCCCATGCTCCGCTGAGGTCGAGATAATATTTCTGATAGGATATGCCCACGCCGAATTTCCACTGAAGGTCGGCATGCTTGAAACCGTTGGTGCCGAACAGCGATGTGCTCGACGAAGGCGACTCATAGCCACGCACCTTGACCTCGTCCTGATGATAACGCGACACCAGCGAAAGATTGAGTTGAGGACCGGTGAACACGTTAACCTTGATATCTTCCGTAAAATCAAAATGATATCCGATCATAAGGGGGATGCGGAAACCGAAATTACGGATTGAGCCGTCGATCTGGTAAGGCACCTCAACATCCTCAACTACTCCGGTAGAGGGATTTGTCACCTCCTTGGTGAACGATGTCCACTGATTGGCACCGATTGTATTGTAGAAGATGCCGAGACCCGGCTCGAAATAGAAGTTCTTGAATACAGGGATGTTGTAGATTGCGCCGAGGCTGAAACCGGGGGCATTGCTGTAAAAGCCGCCTCCGTTGGCTGCGGAACTGATGTCCACACCCACGCGGGCTCCGAAATAAGTCTTGTTCTCTGGATTGTCGAAAAGGTAGGTCGACGCGGCCGAGGCCGAAAGGGCAGCTCCCGAGAGAGCCACACCCAGAAGCATTACTTTGATTCTGTTCATAGTACTTTCCTGATTATATTATTTGTTAGTAGTCGTATAGGAGTTCTAAGTCATCGAGCCAGAGCGTCGAACCGGCACCGCCGGTGAAATAGTCGCCGTATTTGCTCGACGAGGCCACAATGAGGATATAACGCGGGATGCGCTGGGTCGACTTATAGTCGAGTTTGATTTCAAACGGGATATACTGTGGAATCGACTGCCCGCTCTCGAAGCTTCCGTAGGCTATCACTTCGGCTCCATTGGGGTCGAAAAGATGGCGGTTTTTCGGGTTCGTGCGGATTTCAAATGCCTCCGGGCTGTCGATAAGCGCTGTCCATACGATGCACGTGTCAGGGCGCCCCTTGAGGTAATCGAATTCCGATGTGGTATGTGAAATTGCGGTGGAAGTATACTTAAGATAACCGCGCAGACGCGTGGGCCGTTCGGTAAACGGGCGTCCGAAACTGAGTATGCCGTTAGTTCCATCGGTGCGCACATATGTTCCTGCAAATATATTTCCGGCGGCCAGCTTGCCGACCACACTGATTCCTACAAAGCGCGTCTCGAGTTGCGCCGCCTGGCCCGTTCCGGTCGAGGTGTCGGTGGTGGGGAAAGTATTGCTGTCGCCGAGCGTAGTGGCGCCCTTGTTGCCTGTATCCCAGTAGGGAGTCTGGTCCACGCCCCACGGATTCCACACCTTTCCGGCGAGACTCCAGTTGTCGAAGCTGGAATTCGGTACCTGAACGATGCTGCCGGTGGTAAATTCGATCTCCACGCCGCGCTCGTCGTCGGAATAAGCGCGCGCCACGTAGGTTGTATTCGGTTCAAGATTGATCAGACGGGCATAGTAGGTGGCTCCCGTGTGGGTAATCCACGATTCGGGAGCCTTTACCCATTCGTCGGTTCCCTTCATCTTATATTCAACGCCGTTGTCGTGGCCCTCGATGGCGGCGCCATAGACCCATGCCACCTGCGTCCATGCGTCGGCGCGCTGAGTCTCCACGGTGCTTTCCACCGTCTCGCCGTGGATGGTCCAGACTTGCTCGCGGCCGTGCACATTGACGGTCACTTCAACCGGATTGTTGAGGTCGATGGTCTGGCCGGCCAGCGAAGGCGTCTCGGAGCTTCCTTCAGGGCCGAG
>UREH01000063.1 GCA_900546835.1 uncultured Porphyromonadaceae bacterium | reverse complement strand
CTCACTGCCCATGCCCGGTTGCTGCGCATGGAGCGCATGCCGCAGTATATCAACGTCGACATCGCCAATCCGTGGGATACGGCTGCCGCTCCGCTCGGGCGTTATGTGCTCGTGGAGCGCGGTGTGGCACCCGATTCGCTTCCGGATGGATACAGCCGACTCGACGTGCCTCTGCAGCGTTCGCTGGTCTATTCGTCGGTTCATACCGGCGCTTTGACTGAGATGGGCGCTTCGGATGCCGTGGCAGCTGTGGCCGACGGCAGATACTTCACCGGAGAGCCGATGCGCAGCCGGATAGCTTCTGGTGCAGTTGCCGACGTAGGCAGTTCCACATCACCTTCCGTAGAGAAGATTGTGGCGATTGGTCCCGACGCGGTGCTGCTGTCGCCGTTTGAGAACGCCGGGCACGGAGCGCTCGACAATCTCGGTATTCCGCTTGTGGAGTGCGCCGACTATATGGAGCCTACTCCGCTGGCTCGCGCGGAGTGGATAAAGCTGCTCGGAGCGCTGTATGGACGTCTGCCGCAGGCCGATTCAATCTATTCTGCCGTGGAAAGCGATTATAAGGCTCTCGCAGCCAGGGCGGCAGAGGCGCAGTCGCATCCGCTGGTGCTCACCGAGAAGCTTACTTCCGGCTATTGGTTCGTGCCAGGCGGGGCAAGCTATATGGCAAGGATGATTGAGGATGCCGGCGGCCGCTATCCGTGGGAGGGCAACACATCGGCCGGATCGCTCCAGCTCGATTTTTCGGCGGTATATGCCCGCGCGGCCGACGCCGACGTGTGGCTGATCCGTATTTTCGGCGGTTCGCTGAGTCTCGATGATCTGCGCGACGAATACGTACTCAACTCGCAGTTCGGGGCTTTCAAGAGCGGTCGCGTATACGTGGCCAATACGGCCGAAGTTCCTCTGTTCGACGAGTTCCCGTTCCACCCCGAGCGTCTTCTTGCCGAGTATGCCGCAATTTTCCATCCTGAGGCCGATTTCGGCTCCCTTCGTTATTATAGAAAGATTCACTGATCCTGATTCTTTGTAGAATACATGACTGCCACCCGCTTTAAATCCGCTCAGGTCGTCCCCCTGATTATGTCAGGGTGGAAGTTTGCTGTATGCGGGCTGACGGTGGTCGTCCTTCTTTTTGCGCTACTTTTTATCGGAACGGTCGACATTCCGGCCTCCGCCGTATGGCGCACGCTTTGCGGCCGCACAGCTCCCGATGACTCCATGGTGGAGGCGATTGTCTGGGCTGTACGCCTGCCTATGGCGCTCACGGCGCTTGCCGCCGGGGCGTCTCTCGCCGTAGCCGGACTGCTTCTGCAGACCACTTTCGCCAACCCTCTGGCCGGCCCGTCGATCATGGGAGTATCCACCGGCGCGTCGCTTGGCGTGGCAGTCGTGATGCTCGGATGCGGCAGCCTGCTCGGATTCGGAGCGGGACAGTATGTGGGAGCACTTGTCGGTGCGCTGATCGGCTCGGCAGTGGTGTTGGGGATACTCCTTATCTTCTCGATGTTTGTCAGGAGCAACGCGATGCTGCTGATTTTCGGCATACTGGTAGGGTATCTCGCCTCGTCGGGCATATCGCTGCTCAATTTTTTCTCCACACAGCAGGGTGTACATTCCTACGTAATATGGGGAATGGGAAGCTTTTCGGGAGTCACCCCCGTGGCGATGCTCTGGCTGCTGGGGCTTACGGTGGCTGGTGTTGCCGGTGCCTTCCTCTGCGTCAAGCCGCTCAACGCGCTACTGCTCGGAGTACGCTATGCCGAGAGCATGGGAATCTCCGTTCGGGCAACGCGCAACCGCCTTTTAGCGCTTTCCGGAATCCTAACGGCCGCCGTCACGGCCTTCTGCGGTCCGATTGCTTTTCTCGGGCTGGTGATGCCACACGTGGCACGGATGATTTTCCGTACTTCCAACCACGTTGTGCTTCTCCCGGCCACGGCGCTTGTCGGGGCTGCCGGTGCCATGGGTTGCGCTCTCGTCGGAGTGAGTTGCGGCGGTGGCGGCATAATACCCGTAAACGCCATTACACCGGTAATATCCGTGCCGATTATAATCTATGTAATTGTAAAACGCAAGAAGTTATGAGCATTGCCGCCGATATACCTTTGCTGACGTCGGGAATCGTGGTAGGCTACAGCGGCCACGGCCTCAACCGCCCGTTTACGGCCGAGGTGGGCCGCGGCGGTTTTGTGGCACTGCTCGGCGCCAACGGGTCGGGTAAATCGACGCTTCTGCGCACGCTCGCAGGCTCGCAGACACCTGTAGCCGGGAGAGTGGAGGTGGCCGGGCGCGACATATCCGGTTTTACCCCTGCGGAGCTCGCTCGTTATATCGCAGTTGTGACAACCGACCGCGTGGAGGCCGACGCGCTCACCGTGCGCGAGGTGGTGGAGATGGGCCGTTATCCCTATACCGGATTTTTCGGCCGTCTCGACGGCTCCGACCGGCGTATCGTCGACGAGGCGATGGCTTTTACCGGAGTCGCACCGATGGCTGCGCGCTTCGTGGCATCGCTCAGCGACGGCGAGCGGCAGAAGGTGATGATTGCCCGTGCGCTCGCCCAGGATACGCCGCTGATGCTGCTCGACGAGCCTACATCGTTTCTCGATGTGGCCAGCCGTATCGAAGTGCTCTCTCTGCTGGCGCGTCTGGCCCATGTGCGCCGGAAGGCGGTGGTGCTGTCGACCCACGACGTGAGTTCCGCACTTGGCCATGCCTCCACGCTCTGGCTTATGATGCCCGATGGGAGAATTGTGGCGACGACTCCTGCCGAGGCGCTGGCCCTCCACGAGGCTGCTCTTTCCACCCCGGCCATCTTCAGTCCCCTCGACGGATTGTTTGCCGCCCGCGGCATCGCCTTTGATGGCGCGCGCCTGGACTACCGCTCCGCCGACAATCTCTGATTTCTTTCCTCTTAGCCGACACAAATAATATATATGACACAAATAATATATATAAGGTAATATATAAGGCGGCGTGAATAATATAGAAAAGGCGGCGTGCAGGATGGGGCACACCGCCTTTTGAATGTTGTTTGTCTTGCTCAGCGCTGCTTATTCAGCCTTGCCGTTGGAGCCAAGCACGTTTTCGATTTTGTGCTTGTAGAGTTTCTCCATTTCGTCGCGGGCCGGACCCAGATATTTGCGCGGGTCGAATTCTGCGGGCTTGTCGTGGAACACCTTGCGTACCACAGCCGTCATAGCCAGACGCGAGTCGGAGTCGATGTTGATTTTGCATACGGCGCTCTTGGCAGCCTTGCGGAGCTCTTCTTCGGGGATACCGATGGCATCGGGGAGCTTGCCGCCGTATTCGTTGATCATGTCGACATATTCCTGGGGAACCGACGAGGAGCCGTGGAGCACGATGGGGAAGCCGGGGAGTTTCTCCATAACGGCGTCGAGCACGTTGAATGCCAGTGGGGGAGGAACCAGGCGGCCTTCGGCATTACGGGTGCACTGCTCGGGAGTGAACTTGTATGCGCCGTGGCTGGTGCCGATCGAGATAGCGAGCGAGTCGCAGCCGGTGCGGGTAGCGAAGTCGATAACCTCTTCGGGGTCGGTATAGGTGTGGTGGTCGGACGAAACCTCGTCTTCAACGCCGGCGAGCACGCCGAGTTCGCCTTCTACGGTTACGTCAAACTGATGTGCGTAGTCCACTACCTTCTTGGTGAGGGCAACGTTTTCCTCATAGGGCAGGTGCGAGCCGTCGATCATCACCGACGAGAAACCGTTGTCGATGCAGCTCTTGCAAAGCTCGAAGCTGTCGCCATGGTCGAGATGGAGAACGATCTGGGGATGCTCCCAGCCGAGTTCCTTGGCATAGGCCACTGCGCCCTGGGCCATGTAGCGGAGCAGGGTGCCGTTGGCATAGTTGCGCGCACCCTTAGAAACCTGAAGGATAACGGGCGATTTTTCCTCGGCAGCAGCCTTGATGATGGCCTGGAGCTGCTCCATGTTGTTGAAGTTGAAAGCCGGGATAGCATAGCCTCCCTTGATGGCCTTGGCAAACATCTCGCGGGTGTTGACCAGACCTAATTCTTTGTAGCTTACCATATTATTAAAAAGAGTTAGTTGTTGTTCAGTCTGAACTCCGGGGAGCATACGTTGCCGCCCGGTTTTTCACCACAAAATTATAAAAATTCCCCGACCCGACCAAATCCCTCGACTGCTGATTTAGGCATATTTATTCTTGTAGACTGCCGATAGATACCACGTAGATTCCGTCAGGGCGACGGTATGCGTAGTCGCCCATTCCGTGCGGAGGAATCAATAGCCGAAGATATCTTCGGGGGTCAGGATCACCACGCGGCCGAGCTTGTTGAGGGCATCCATGTCAAGGTCTTCGATTTTGCCGAGGATACCGTAGTGGTATACGCGGCCCTTAACGTTCGCTTGCTGGAATTTCACCACGTCAGCGAGCGTCAGCGACGGAAGAGCCTCAAACGTGAGTTCCGACAGGTTGATGCCGGGCTGCTTGGCCGGGTCGGTGAGCGAGGGGGCGATGCCGAGGTCGAGGGCATTGATATAGGCCCAGGCGATGTTGTCGTCGATTACGCGCTCGGTGCGCAGGCGCTTGTCGATGCTTTCCTTGGCCAGGTCGAAGGCACCCTGGCTCTCGGGCATGTTGTTGATAATGTCGTTGAAGGCATCGATTGCGTCCATCAGTTTGTCGTTCTGGGTGGCAATCTGGGTGTAGTAGAAATAGTCGTCGTTGAGGCGGCTCGGTTCGGCCAGTGTGGCATAGGCCGAGTAGGCCAGCGAGCGGGCCTCGCGCATCTCCTGGAATACTATCGCGTTCATGGAGCCGCCGAAATAGTCGTTGTAGAGATTGAGCGAGGGGGTGATTGATGCGTCGAATTTCTTGCCGTTGTCCGACATCTGCATCATATACAGCTGTTTCGCGTCGTAGGGAGCCACATATATCACGGTCTCCTGGGGCTGCACACGCTTGAATTCCTTCATGGGAGCCGGCTCGCGGAGGGCGATACCTTTCAGGTGGTTTTCGGCGAGGTCGGCCTCAACCTGCTTCTGCGAGAGCGGTCCGTAATAGATTATGCGGTGCTTGAGCGAGAGCAGGTCGGAAAGCGATGCTGTGAGCTTTTTGGGGTCGAGCGAACGAAGCTCCGCTTCGCCCACGAAGGTCTCCTTCAGCAGGTCAGGCCCGTAGTTCACGTAGCTGCTGAGGGCGCGGAAATTACGGTTCTGGTTGGCCTTGGCGTCGGCGCGGCTTTTCAACACGGTTTCAACATACGTCTGATAGACTTCGGGGTCGGCCACGGCCTCGGAGAGCAGCGTTTCGAGCAGCGTGAGAGCCTTGTTCATGTTTTCGCTCAGACCGCGGAGCACGATGAAACTGCGGCGCGTTCCTACGCTTACGAAATAGGAGCATGCCAGCGAGTAGAAGGCCTCGCTTATCTGGGCCGGAGTCATTGTGGGGGTGCCGATGTAGTCGAGATAGCTTGCGGCATAGCTCAGGTAACGGTCGGCCCACGAGCCGGTTTCGTATACGAATGTCAGGTCGAACGTGTCGTTGTAGGGATTGTGGGTATAAAGCAGCTGAGCTCCGTTGGGGAGGGTGGCGGTGTGGAGATCTTTGCTGAAATCCACGAATTTGGGCTCGATGGGCTTCACGTCGCGTGCAAGGAAGTCGGTCAGGAACGCCGAGGCAGTGTCGCGGTTGGTCACGATGGGTGTTATGGCCGGTTTGGCTATCTTGAGTTCATCCTTGGGCGCGCCCTGGCGCTTGTCGATGGCCACGTAGTCGTTGGCGCCGAGATATTTGTTGGCGGCGGCTACTACGTCGGCCTTGGTCACATTCTTTAAGGCTTCCAGTGCGGCCACGGCATAGGCCCAGCTCTGACCGTTTACGAAAGCTTCTACGAAATAGTCGGCGCGGTCGCCGTTTTCAAGAAACGATTTCTGGAGCTCCAGCTCGAGGTTGGCGCGGATGGCGTCGATGAGTTTGTCGGAAAAATCGCCCTTGCGGAGTTTGTCGACTTCGGCCATAAGTATGGTCTCGACGTCGCGGAGATTCTGGCCTCCGCGGGGCACTCCGATCAGCATGAAAGCACCCTGGTCGGCCATGTTATACATGCCGCAGCCGGCACCGTTGAGTTTCTGGGCCTGTTTGATGTCGATGTCGATCAGTCCGGCCGAGCCGTTCTGGAGCACCTGCTCCATCACCTGGAGCGTAACCATCTCCTTGTCGGAGTTGGCGGGGATGCGCCATGCCAGAAAGAGGCGTTCGGCGTCGTTGCCCCACACTTCGGCGCGCTGTGGTTCGCTGAAAGGCTTTTCGGCCACCACTTTCAGGCGCTGGCTTTCCAGCTCGGTGTTAGGCTTCATGTCGCCGAAGTAGCGGCTGATTATGTCCACGGCCTCATCGGGATTGAAGTCGCCCGAAAGGACGATGGCCATATTGTTGGGCACATACCATTTGTCGTGGTAAGCCTTGATGTTGGTAATCGAGGGGTTCTTGAGGTGGGTCTGTGTGCCCAGCACGGTCTGTGTGCCGTAGGGATGCGAGGGGAAGAGCATTGCGAGCATCTGCTCGTAAGCCTTACGCGAGTCGTTGGTCAGCGACATGTTTTTCTCCTCGTAGATGGTCTCCAGTTCGGTATGGAAACCGCGGAGCACGGGGTTCTTGAACCTGTCGGCCTGTACTATGGCCCAGCGCTCGAGCTCGTTGGAGGGGATTTCCTCCACGTAGCAGGTCACGTCGGTCGAGGTGTAGGCGTTGGTTCCCGAGGCGCCGATGGCCGACATCATTTTGTCGTATTCGTTGGGAATAGCGAGCTTCGAGGCCTCGTAGCTTATGGAGTCGATCTGATGGTAGATGGCCGCACGGGCCATCGAGTCGGTAGTGTGGCGATACGTCTCGAAAAGGGCTTCGATGCGGTCGAGCATCGGCTTCTCTGCGGTGTAGTCGGTAGTGCCGAAGTTGGGTGTGCCCTTGAACATCATGTGCTCGAAATAGTGGGCCAGACCTGTTGTCTCCGCAGGGTCGTTTTTGCCGCCTACGCGCACGGCGATATTGGCCTGGATGCGCGGCGACCGCGGGTTCTGGCTCATGAAAATCTTGAGCCCGTTGGTTAGGGTGTAGATCTTGGCGTGCAGTGGATCGCCGGGCACTGAATCGTAGGCATATTTTTCAGCTGCATTGGCTTGCGCCGTGGCCATAAGACCGAAGGTCAGGGCCAATGCCAGAGACTTGATGTGTAGCATGAACGGAATTTTATATGATTGATAGTGTTGGTTGCCTTTTGCAGATATTACTGCGAATAGTGCTCAAAGGTAGGGCGAATTTCTGAGAAAAAACGTAACTTTGCATTAATTAACAGCAAATATCAGCATATAAGCTACATAAGCCATATAAGAAATATAAGTCACATCAGAAACATAAGCTACATCATATGGAAAAAATCATACTGACGGGCGACCGTCCCACCGGGCGCCTTCATCTCGGACATTTCGTGGGTTCTCTGCGCCGTCGTGTCGAGCTTCAGAATTCCGGCGAGTTCGATAAGATATATGTGATGATTGCCGACTGCCAGGCGCTCACCGACAATGCCGACAACCCGGAGAAAGTTCGTCAGAACGTCATCGAGGTTGCACTCGACTATCTCTCCGCCGGCCTCGACCCTGCCAAAACCACTATATTCATCCAGAGCCAGGTGCCCGAGCTTGCCGAACTGGCGTTTTACTACATGAATCTGGTGAGCGTGAGCCGCGTGCAGCGTAATCCCACGGTGAAGACCGAGATCAAGATGCGCAATTTCGAACAGTCGATTCCCGTGGGTTTCTTCTGCTACCCCGTCAGCCAGGCAAGCGATATAACGGCTTTCAAGGCCACCACCGTCCCCGCCGGCGAGGACCAGGCTCCCATGATCGAGCTTACTCGCGAAATTGTAAACCGTTTCAATCATATCTACGGCCCCACGCTCGTAGAGCCTGAGATTCTTCTTCCCGACAATGCCGTGTGCATGCGTCTGCCGGGAACCGACGGCAAAGCCAAAATGAGTAAATCGCTGGGCAACTGCATCTACCTTTCCGATACCTCCAAAGAAGTGAAGAAGAAGGTCAACAGCATGTATACCGACCCCGAGCACCTTACTATCGACTCCCCGGGCCATCTCGAAGGCAACTGTCCCTTCATTTATCTCGAGGCGCTGAGCAACGACTCCCATTTCGCCAAATATCTATCCGACTACGCCAACCTTCAGGCGCTTAAGGACCACTATACCCGTGGAGGCCTCGGCGACGGCACCGTAAAGAAGCTTCTTTACAATGTGCTCGAAGAGCTTCTTGCGCCTATCCGCGAGCGCCGCGCGCAGTTCGAGGCTGATATCCCTCAGGTCTACGAAATTCTGCGCAAAGGCTCTGAGCAAGCCCGCGCCGTTGCTGCCCGGACCCTCGACGAGGTTCGCCGCGCAATGAAAATCAATTATTTCGACGACGCGCAGCTCATTGCAGAACAGGCAAAACGCTATGCCAGGAAATAAATAATCGCGCTTTCAGGAATTTTTAGGCTCGCAACCCCTGGTTGCGGGCCTTAACTTTGTATCAGGAATTTCAATGTACGCCTCATAAGGCAAAACCATAACGAGAACAGATCTTCAGTAGTTATCCTTCTTTTACGAAACTATTATTCAGACTCCATGACACAACAGGAAATCCTCGCGGCCACCGAATCGTGCGGCCGTCAGATTGACGAAATCATCGTCCATTGCTCGGCTACCCGCCAAGGCCGAGACTTCTCTGCCGCCGACATCCGCCGGTGGCACGTTGCCGACCGCCATATCTCCGATATCGGCTATCACTTCGTTGTCCGCCTCGACGGAAGCATCGAGGTCGGGCGTCCGCTCCGCCGCTCCGGCGCCCACTGCCGGGCCCATAACCGCCGCTCCGTAGGTGTTTGCTACATCGGAGGCCTCGACCGTAGCGGCCGCCCTGCCGATACGCGCACTCCGGCCCAGCGCGCCTCACTCCTCGCCCTGCTCACCACCCTGCGCCGCGCCTTTCCTCGCGCCTCCATCCACGGTCACCACGACTTCGCCCCCAAAGCCTGCCACTGCTTCCCCGCCACCTCAGAATACTCCTCGCTGTAGCACTGGCGACCGCCCTCGCCGTAAAGCATATCTCCGCGTCCCTGGGCCTTCTGGTTCATATTGAGTTTTCTGGGGCAAAAATGGGGCAGGGGATAGGCGGAATGAAAATTTTTTGCGAAATTTGCGTGGTAAAGGCCGCCTCGGCCGATGAAATCCGCTTATTCAAAATCTTTCAACCTATTACCATGGCAATCTCACGCCCTAAACTATGGCTTTATGCCAAAGACTACCTGATTATTATTTTCGGCATAATGCTCTATGGCCTGGGGTTCTGCTCCTTTATCGCCACCGCGCCCGACAAGGTCGTTATCGGCGGCATGGCGGGTCTCAGCCAGGTGGTAGACATGATTACGTTCGGCCTGATGGGGTTCCACGTGCCGTATTCGGTGACTATTTTTTCGGTCAACGTCATAATGCTCGCTCTGGCATATCGAATCGTAGGGCGTACATTCGTAATACGGACGCTATTCGGTGTGGTGGTTATCTCGCTTGTATTCGCGGTCTTTCAGCCGATGTTCACCAAGCCTCCGGTGGAGGGGCAGACATTTATGGATGTGATTATCGGCGCCGTGCTCTGCGGCCTCGGCATCGGTCTGGTATTCATCCACAACGGCTCGACCGGCGGAACGGATATCGTGGCTGCGGTGGCCTCGAAGAAGAGCAATGTGTCCATAGGCCGTGCCATGATGTATTTCGACCTCACGGTAATCAGCTCCTCGGTGCTTCTGAAATTTTTCTTCATGCCCGATTTCGATTTCCAGGCCGCTGTCCCGGCTCTTGTCTACGGTCTGATTACTCTGTTCGTGATTCCCTTTATGGCCGACATGATGATCAATACCAACCGTATGGCCGTGCAGTTCACCATTTTCTCGCCTTACTGGGAAGAAATCGCTACGGCCATCAACAACGAAGCTCAGCGCGGATGCACTGTGCTCAACGGAATGGGTTGGTATTCGAAGAAGGATGTTAAGGTCCTTCTGGTTATGTGCCGCAAGATTGAATCCGTAACGATATTCCGTATCATCAAGTCGATCGACAACGATGCGTTCATCACCCAGGCCGCTGTCAACGGTGTATACGGCCGCGGGTTCGACGAACTCAAGCTTAAAATGAAGACACCGCGTCCGCATGTATCGTCCGACGGCAAAATAAATCCGGTGGTCAGCCCCGACGACCTTCCGGTCCGTCCGGAGCCAACCACCAGGGTGCTCTGATTGCGCCTTTGACGGCGCGGTTCTGTTACTCGGTTATTTCCCGGCTTCTTCGCCGGATACTTCGGGCACCGACTGCAGTGAGCGCTTCAACTCTTCGTCGGACAGAGAGTAGTTCTGCAGGTCGCCCTGAAGGAATTTGTCGTAGGAGGCCATATCGATAAGTCCGTGTCCCGAGAGGATGAACAGTATCACGGTCTCCTTCCCTTCTTCTGTGGCTTTCC
Source organism: uncultured Porphyromonadaceae bacterium (assembly GCA_900546835.1). Lineage (GTDB taxonomy): Bacteria > Bacteroidota > Bacteroidia > Bacteroidales > Muribaculaceae > UBA7173. The sequence continues at coordinate 1,625 of UREH01000063.1, read as the reverse complement.
GAGCCTCGCGGATGGTAGCCGCTATGGCGTGGCATGATTCGGGAGCGGGGATTATACCCTCCGAGCGGGCGAACAGACATCCGGCCTCGAACGATTCCAGCTGGTCGATGTCTACACCCTCCATCAGTCCGTCTTTCAGAAGCTGCGATACGATTGTCCCGGCGCCGTGGTAGCGCAGACCGCCTGCATGTATATGTGCGGGGGCGAATTTGTGCCCGAGGGTAAACATCGGCAGCAGAGGTGTATATCCGGCCTCGTCGCCGAAGTCGTAGTGGAATTCGCCGCGCGTGAGTTTCGGGCACGACGCCGGCTCGGCTGCCACGAAGCGTGTTGCGGTCTTCCCTTCCTCGCCGGCTATCTTATGGCGCATGAACGGGAATGCAATGCCGCTGAAGTTGCTGCCTCCGCCGAAGCAGGCGATTACCACGTCGGGATACTCTCCGGCCATCTCCATCTGTTTCTCTGCTTCAAGGCCGATAACGGTCTGGTGGAGGGATACGTGGTTGAGTACCGAACCGAGCGTATATTTGCAGTCGGGGGTGGTCATAGCCAGCTCTACGGCCTCCGAGATGGCCGTGCCGAGCGAACCCTGATAGTTGGGATTGACGGTGAGGATGTCCTTGCCCGCACGGGTCGACATGGAAGGGGAGGGCGTTACCTGCGCGCCGAAGGTCTGCATTATGCTGCGGCGGTAAGGTTTCTGCTCGTAGGAGATTTTTACCTGATATACGGCCGATTCCAGTCCGAAGAGCGAAGCGGCGTAGGCGAGCGACGCTCCCCACTGGCCCGCGCCGGTCTCGGTGGTTACGTTCTTGACGCCCTCCTGCTTGCAGTAGAATGCCTGGGGAATGGCGGAGTTGAGTTTGTGCGACCCCATCGGGCTTACACTCTCGTTTTTGAAATAGATATGGGCGGTTGTGCCGAGGGCTTTTTCAAGTCCTTAGGCGCGCACCAGCGGGGTGGTGCGGTAGTATTTGTATTTCTCGCGCACTTCTTCGGGAATCGGTATCCAGCGGTCGGTTGTATTCAGTTCCTGGCGGCAGCACTCCTCGGCGAAGATGGGAAAGAGATCTTCGGCTTTCAGCGGCTGCCGGGTGGCGGGATTGAGCGGTGGCATCGGTTTGGTGGTCATGTCGGCCTGTATGTTGTACCAGAAGCGCGGTACTTCGCTCTCCGGCAGGATGTAGCGTTTTTGTTTTTCCATGATGAATGTTCGTTTGGATGAATAAATATTTATAAAATTTAGCATAAACAGTGGTTATGCGTCGCTAAGTTACATAAATATTTAGAAACTCCAATAGAAATATTAAAATAATTAGATCGGGAAAGTATAAAATAATATAGAACAGTTACTTATGATATTCTTTTTGACTACTGAGTCTATCTATATGATTGGCCGTCGGCTTGTAGGGACGCCCCCGGCTGCATCCGTCGTTTATATAAGCCTGACTCATTGATAATCGGATATTCCGGGATGCTTGGAGGCACGTAGGACCGATATTGTGCACAGAGTGCGTGTCATAATGGCCCATCTGGGTCGTCGCCTGAGTGGTTCGGGTTCGGTCATTGACCTTAGTCAACTCCCTTCGCCCTCACCCTCAAGCTCCTACCATCTGGACCATTCT
>UREH01000062.1 GCA_900546835.1 uncultured Porphyromonadaceae bacterium | reverse complement strand
GGCAGCGTCAGATGTGTATAAGAGACAGGCGCGTCCTCACTATTTCATACGCTTTATTATGTTGTAGCTCGGCGCCACTCCCAGCTCGCCGGCTTTCGAGAGGTTCTCGACGCCTCGGTCGTGGTCGCCGAGACGGAAATACACGTAGCCGCGGTTGTAATAGGCTTCGCCGAAGTCTGGTTTAATCTCGATAGCCTTGTTGTAGGCCATCAGAGCCGAAGTGTAGTCGCCCGTCTCTGCAAGGAGGTTCCCCTTGTTGAAATAGGCGAAAGCCATGCGCGGACTAAGCCGGATGGCCTGGTCGAAGTCGGAGACTATTGCGCGGAGCTCGGCTACGCGTCCCGGGCCTTCGCCGTTGCCTGCCTGAAGCGACTTATAGCGTGCGATGGCGCGCTGAAAGTAGCCCAGAGCGAAATCCGGGGTCAGATCGAGCGCCCGGTTGAGGTCGGCTATGGCCGCGGCGTAGTTGCGTAGGGCCATAAAATCCATGGCGCGTCCGAAATAGTCGATGCTGCGCGGTTCGGCGGTTGCCAGTGCTGAATTGTAATAGTCGACGCTTTCGAAATGGCGGCGGATTTCGTCCTCGTCGGCAAGTGCGATGTCGCTGTTGGTCAGTTGTACCACGAAGCGCAGGGCCTTGGTGGCATTGATTTCGTCGATTTCGCGTATAAAGTATGCCGAGGGCTTCAGTTCGGTGGGAGCCGTATAGTAGCTCAGGGCGAACATGGGCTCAAGTTCGATAGCCTGACGGCGGTTCTGCACCTTTCCTCGGATGCTCTTGTTGTTGTAGTCCCCTTCGAGGTCGACATCGGCCGGAGCAGTACGCAGGGCGGCGAAACGTTTGGCCACAGCGTCGGGTTTCAGCGCTTCTTCGGCCTCGTGGTCGGCTTCGCGCCGCGCAGCATCGGCGGCCTCTTTGGGCGATGTAGACTTTAGATTGCGCGCCATAGTCAGGGCGCGGTTGTAGTCGCGTTCGGCCGGACCCATCTGTCCTTGCATGCGGTAAAGGCTGCTACGCATGTAGAGCGCCTCCGGTAAATCCGGGAAAGCTTCCACGAGACGGTTCACGTCGGCCATGGCGTGCTTTGTGTCGCGTTTCTCCATGTATAGGTAGGCGCGGTTGTAAAGCGAACGGTAGTCGTCGTTGTCAAGTTCGAGGGCCGTAGTGAAGTCGCGTATGGCATTGTCGTAGTCGCGTACCTCCATGCGCAGCAACGCGCGGTTGTAGATGGCGGAGGTATTGACCGGGTCGAGCTGCACGGCGTAGTCGTAATCGGCAAGTGCTCCGAAATAGTCGTCGAGATTATAGCGGAGGAAGGCTCTGTTCACGTATAGTCCGGCCTCGCGTGGCATAAGGCGTATGGCCTCGTCGAGGTCGGAGAGTGCAGCGGGATAATCCTTGTCGCCGTGAATTGCTATATCGGCGCGCAGAAGGTAGGCGTTCGCCTGGTTTTTGTTTAGTTCGAGGGCGTGGTCGATGTCGGCGCGGGCCCCTACGGTGTCCTTCTGCTCCAGACGCAGACGGGCACGTCCCACATAGCCGTTCTCGTAGGCGGGAAAGTCGTGCAGAAGGCGGTCGAAAGTCACGGCCGCCGAATCGGGCTGCCCGAGATCCTGTTCGGCCAGAGCTTTGTTGAAGAGCAGCTGACGGCTTTTGGGGAAAAGGGCGAGAGCCTGGTTGTAGTCGGCCACGGCCTCCTCGAGGCGCCCGCGGTTCTGGCGGGCCACACCGCGCACTTCATAGGCGTCGACGATGAAAGGGTTGCGCTCAATGGCCTCCGAGGCGTCCGCTTCGGCGCCGAGATAGTCCTCAAGGTTGAGCTTGGCTATCGCACGCAGGAAATAGGGCTGGGCGAGGTAGGGCTTGGCGGTGATGGCCTGGTTGAAATACTGGATGGCCACCATATAATCGTCGAAATAGAGGGCGTTCTGACCGACGCGCACCATCTGCTCGGCGTTGACCTGCGCGTGGGCTTTCGCCGGAGCAAGCATGGCCGCAATAGCAACTGCCGCGAGGGCGATAATTATATTGAAAGGAAAGGATTTCACTGAATTAAATGAAAACAATTGGAGAAGAGGCGTAAATGGGAGAGTGGGGGACCGCTGCCGGCATCAGTCGAGTTTAAGCACGGCCAGGAATGCCTTCTGGGGTACCTGAACCGATCCGATCTGCTTCATACGCTTCTTACCGGCCTTTTGTTTCTCCAGAAGTTTGCGCTTGCGGCTCACATCGCCGCCGTAGCATTTGGCTGTCACATCCTTGCGCACGGCCTTGATGGTCTCGCGGGCTATGATTTTAGCACCGATGGCCGCCTGGATGGCGATGTCGAACTGATGGCGTGGAATCAGCTCCTTAAGTTTCTCGCACATTTTGCGTCCGAAGGCCACGGCGTTGTCGGCATGGGTTAGCGTTGACAGGGCGTCGACACTCTCGCCGTTGAGGAGTACGTCGAGTTTCACTAGCCGCGATGGACGGAAGTCATGCAGATGGTAGTCGAACGATGCGTAGCCCTTAGAGATGCTCTTGAGCTTGTCGTAGAAGTCGATGACGATCTCGCCCAGAGGAATGTCGAACGTCAGTTCCACGCGGTTGCCGGAGATGAATTCCTGTTTGAGCAGCTCGCCGCGCTTGCCCAGGCAGAGCGTCATGATCGGGCCGATGAAGTCGGTGGTGGTTATGATCTGCGAGCGGATGTATGGCTCGTCGATATGATCGATGAGGGTTATTTCAGGAAGTCCCGAGGGGTTGTGCACCTCGGATTCGTTGCCTTTCTTGTCGTAGACTTTGTAGCTTACGTTGGGCACAGTGGTTATCACCTCCATGCCGAACTCGCGGCTCAGGCGTTCCTGCACGATTTCCATGTGGAGCAGGCCCAGGAAACCGCAGCGGAAGCCGAAGCCCAGCGCCATCGACGATTCGGGCTGAAACGTCAGTGATGCGTCGTTGAGCTGAAGTTTTTCGAGCGAAGAGCGGAGATTCTCGAAGTCCTCGGCCTCGATGGGGTAGACTCCGGCGAACACCATCGGTTTCACTTCCTCGAATCCGGCTATTGCGGGGGCCGGACGGTCGACGTGGGTGATGGTATCGCCCACTTTAACCTCCTTGGATGTCTTGATGCCGGAAATTATGTAGCCTACGTTGCCGGCCGATAGTTCGGGCCGCGGGTCGAGGTCGAGCTTGAGCACTCCTATCTCGTCGGCATGATATTCCTTGCCGGTGGCCACAAATTTTACGAAATCGTCTTTGCGGATGGTGCCGTTCACTATCTTGAAGTAGGCGATGATGCCGCGGAACGGATTGAACACGGAGTCGAATATAAGCGCCTGGAGAGGAGCGTCGGGGTCGCCTTTGGGAGCGGGCACACGCTCAACTATGGCTTGCAATATGGCCGGTACACCCTCGCCGGTCTTGCCGCTGGCGCGGATTATTTCCTCGCGCCGGCATCCGAGAAGGTCGACTATCTGGTCTTCGACCTCGTCGGGGTTTGCGCTCTCGAGATCAACCTTGTTGATAACGGGGATAATCTCCAGGTCGGAGTCGATGGCCATATAGAGGTTTGATATGGTCTGGGCCTGAATGCCCTGGGTGGCGTCGACAATCAGAAGCGCGCCTTCGCAGGCGGCTATGGATCGTGAAACCTCATAGGAGAAGTCCACGTGTCCCGGAGTGTCAATGAGATTGAGTGTATAGTCTTGCCCGTCAAGCCTATAGTTCATCTGGATGGCATGGCTCTTGATTGTGATGCCGCGCTCGCGCTCCAGATCCATGTCGTCGAGCACCTGCGCCTGAAGGTCTTTACCCTCCACTGTATTGGTGTATTCCAGCAGGCGGTCTGCTAGGGTGCTTTTTCCGTGGTCGATATGTGCTATTATGCAGAAATTGCGTATATTCTTCATTTGCGTCGCTTTATTGCAAACAAAGTTACAACAATTTGAGCAAATCGGCAATAACGTAGGTACTCCCGCCTACAAATACGGCTCCCTCGGCGGGTGTCTGTGCCATGGCCTCGTCGAAAGCACTTTTAACTCCCGCCACTGGGCGTGCTTTCAGCCCGGCTTCGCGCAACTGGCATGCAAGCTTTGCGGCGTTGCGTGCGCGGGGAATATCAGCCTGTGTGGCTATATAATCGGCATCGGCGGGTAAGAGGCGCAGTATGTCCGAGGTGTCTTTATCGTCGGCGAAGCCGAGCACCACGGTCAGGGGTTTCGGCAGTGCGGCGATGAGTGGGGCGAGATGCCGCCATCCTCCTATGTTGTGTCCGGTGTCGGCGATGGTGAGCGGGGAGTCGGCGATTTTCATCCATCGTCCGGCCAGACCGGTGAGAGTACATACGCCTGCGAATCCGCTCTTTACGGCACTGTCAGGGATATTCCACCCTTGACGTCGCAGCTGCAGTATAGCTGCCATCACGGTCAGGGCGTTCTCATGCTGGTATTCAGCGGTCAGCTGATAGTTGAGTGTCCCGAATGGCGTGTGGCTGATAATCAAGTCGTTCCCAATGTGGCGGAATAAAGCCGGTGGAATTTCTTTTGGGGCGAACAGGAGAGGGGTTCGGTGGACTCCGGCCTCTTCGGCGAGATAGCCCCGGATTTCCTCTGAGGGCTCGCCACAGATGCATGCGATTGACTCACGCATTATGCCGGCTTTTTCATGGGCGATTTCGCGGAGGGTATCTCCCAATTGTGCACAGTGATCCTTCGAAATATTTGTGATTACGTCGAGCTCCGGGCTGATAATGTTGGTGGAGTCCAGGCGGCCGCCGAGTCCCACTTCGACAATGGCTACGTCAACATTTTCCCGGACGAACCACTCGAAGGCCATTACGGTTGTGAGTTCAAAGAACGACGGCTCCAGGCCGAGATTCATTGCTAAGTAGCGCTCAACGAAGTCGCCGACTGCCTGGCGGGGAATCATTTGGCCGTTGATACGCATGCGCTCGCGGAAGTCCACTAGATGGGGCGACGTATATAGCCCCACCCGGTAGCCTGCCTGCTGGAGCACAGCTGCGAGCGTGTGGCTGGTCGACCCTTTGCCGTTGGTACCTGCCACATGAATTATCTTATATTTATGATGTGGGTTGCCAAAGGCTTCGGCGAGACGAATCACAGTCTGCAACCCCGGTTTGTAGGCGGCTGCGCCGATGCGTTCGAACTGTGGTGTCTGCGCATAGAGCCATGCCGTTGCCGCTTCAAATTCCATTGCCTGAAATCGGATTTAATCAGTTGTGAATCAAAGTAGATACGTCAGAATGCGAGAGTCAGCAACCCGACACATCCGGCTGCCACGATTACCCAGATAGGGTGAATTTTGGTAAAAAGAACTGTGGCAAGTGCCGCCGCTGAGATTGCAACGGAAAAAATGATGTCGCACTCTGTGTGGCCGAAGTTCTCGCCGTTCATCAGCAGAAGGGCGGCTGAGGCGATGAGTCCCACGACAACAGGCCGTAGCCCCTTGAAAATGCCACGGATGGTCTGACTCTCGCGATGGCGCGTCATGTATCGGTTGGTGTAGACCACCAAAAGAAACGAGGGAGCGACAACTACAAGCGTGCAGAGCACCGAACCGAGGATTCCCCACCATATGCCGGTGAATCCGGCGCGCAGAGGAGCGGCGTAGCCGATGTAGGTAGCAGAGTTGATGCCGATGGGGCCAGGAGTCATCTGCGAGATTGCAACGATGTCGGTGAACATCTTTTCGGTTATCCAGCCGTTGCCCACAATCTCGCGCTCTATTAGCGAGAGCATGGCGTAGCCGCCGCCAAAACCGAAGAGGCCGATTTTCAGATAGCTCCAGATAAGGCGAAGATATATCATCGGTTTTCCTCCTTTCTTCCGGATTGAATTTCGGACTGGATGTTGCCGCCTTTGACTCTTTCGGAGTTAAGCCTCTCTGCGGCGGCTTTGCGTTCGCTGCGGCGGAGCCATGTCCATCCTCCGAGTGCACCGAGTGCTATAAATAGTATGGGGTTGCTAACCCACGGGAGTTTCGACCAAATCAGCAGAGCTACTGCTGCGGGAATCCAGACTGTTCGCCAGTTTATACCGGCCGAGCGGGCCGTGGTTATCACAGGTGCTATTATCAGGGCAACTACGGCCGGACGGATACCTCGGAATATAGCGGCTACCACCGGTTGGTTTTCGATAAGGTCCGGGGTGAGGAAAATAGCTATCATCAGTATTGTGGCGAAACTGGGCAGGATTGCACCCAGCGATGCTGCGGCAGCTCCGCGTCGCCCTGCCATGCGGTCGCCGATTGCGGCGGCGAAATTCACGGCGAGTATGCCCGGAAGAGCCTGGGTGACGGCCAGGAGGTCGAGAAACTCCTGGCGGCTGAGCCATCGTTTCGACGTCACTACCTCTCTCTCGATCAGTGAAATCATTGCCCACCCTCCGCCGAATGTAAATGCCCCGATGCGGGCGAAGGTGGCGGTGAGCTGGCCGAGAAGTTTTATTCGTTCGGTTGTCATTCAGTCGTCGTGCTTGAAGAGCTTATCCTGTTCGTCAAGATGATAGTCGCGTGCCAGAGTAGCGATGAAACGGGCTATCTGAGCCATGGCGTCGCGGGTCGCCTCAGATGTCTCTTTACCCTGCAAACGCATCATGAGCATCCCGTAGAGGGCTGTGAAGCAGGTCTCGATTTCACCCTTGGCCTCGTCGCCTGCCTTGCTGCGTAGCTCCACGATGTAGGGGAGGGTACGGTAGAACTCGGCTGTATAGTCTGGAAACGAGGCGTCAGCCAGGAGGGCCTGATGGAGGCGTACGAGGTCGGCCATAACATTGCGGTTTATCTGCAGATGTCCTTTCTCAGCTACGCCCTCGAGCCGCATCATCTCTATCAGGCTCTCGTACCATTCGGTCATTTCCTTACGTTGGGCGTCGGTCAGGTCGGGGAATCGATCGATTACGTTCGTGCGGATTTTGTCAATGTCAAGGTCGTTGGCACGGATTACGTCCTCAATCTGCCACATGTAGATGAGGTATTCGGCCACGTTTTCCTTTCTTTTCTTCGAAGCGATGATCATTGTCGGTCGGTTTTTGAACCTGCAAAGTTACTACAAAAAAGTGAAATGCGGAAAGATATAGTGATAGAATTGAGTTACAAGGGTTTTGGTTGAAGTGGCGATAATCCGTGAAGCCATTACAATCCCTGCCGAAGCCAAATCCTGACGCCGCTACGTTACTTGTTCGTAACCATGCCCGAAAATGCGACAAACGGGTACGAATAGCGAAACAAGGCTCTAAGGAATAGTGAGTTATCCATAACTCATGCGAAAAATCAGGTTACGGAAAAAGATTGCGCCGTTCCTCCCCGTTTTGCGTACCAACACCGGACTCTTCACCAACTAATTTTGAAACCCAAAAATTAAGGACAATGAAGAGTACATTTTCAGTAATCTACTACCTCAAGCGTCAGGTAGTGAAAAAGGACGGGACAGTTCCCGTCATGGGACGCATCACGGTGGACGGCAGCCAGACACAGTTCAGCTGCAAACTGACTGTCGATCCGAAACTGTGGGACACCAAAGGTGGACGTGTCACGGGCAGAAGCACGGCGGCACTCGAAACGAACCGTATGCTTGACAAGATGCGGGTACGCATCAACAGGCATTATCAGGAAATCATGGAGCGTGACAACTTCGTCACGGCGGAGAAGGTGAAGAACGCCTTTCTCGGACTGGAACACCGCTACCACACGCTGATGCAGGTGTTCCGCCAGCACAACGAGGACTACGAGAAGCAGGTGGAGGCAGGCATGAAAGCCAAAGGCACGCTGCTGAAGTACCGCACCGTTTACAAGCACATGCAAGAGTTCCTCGACATCCGCTACCATGTGAAGGACATCGCCCTAAAAGAGCTTACCCCGGCTTTCATCTCCGACTTCGAGATGTTCCTGCGCACGGACAAGCACTGCTGCACCAATACCGTGTGGCTGTACGTCTGCCCGTTACGGACGATGGTATTCATCGCCATCAACAACGAGTGGCTGACGCGCGACCCGTTCCGCGAGTATGAAATCAAGAAGGAGGAAACAACACGCAGTTTCCTGACCAAAGATGAGATCCGCCTGCTGATGGAGGGGAAACTGAAAAACGCCAAACAGGAATTGTACCGCGACCTCTACCTGTTCTGCGCCTTCACGGGGCTGTCGTTCGCGGATATGCGCAACCTTACGGAAGAGAATATCCGCACCTACTTCGACGAACACGAGTGGATAAACATCAACCGCCAGAAAACGGGCGTGGTGTCCAACATCCGCCTGCTCGACATCGCCAACCGCATAATCGGCAAATACCGGGGACTGTGCGGGGACGGCAGGATATTTCCCGTTCCGCATTATAACACGTGCCTTGCCGGTATCCGTGCCGTCGCCAAGCGTTGCGGCATCACCAAGCATATCACGTGGCATCAGAGCCGCCACACGGCAGCCACGACGATATTCCTCTCCAACGGTGTTCCCATCGAAACGGTCAGCTCCATGCTCGGACACAAGAGCATAAAGACGACGCAGATTTACGCAAAGATAACCAAAGAGAAGCTCAATCAGGACATGGAGAACCTTGCCGCAAGATTGAACGGCGTCGAGGAATTTGCAGGTTGCACCATCTAAAAAGAAAAGCCATGAAACGTGACACAATCATCATCGAGGACAAGGCAGTCAGCGTAACCGGTAACGACGTGTGGATGACCGCCACCGAAATAGCCGGATTGTTCCATACGACCGTCCCGGCAGTGAACGCCGCCATCAGAGCCGTCCGCAAGTCGGACGTGCTGAACGACTACGAGGTGTGCCGCTACATGCAGCTTGAAAACGGGCTGCACGCGGACGTGTACGCCCTTGAAATCATCATCCCGGTCGCTTTCAGGGTGAATACCTACAACACCCACCTGTTCCGCACATGGCTGGTGGGAAAGGCACTCTCACAAGAGAAACGGCAGACATACGTGATGTTCATACAGAACGGAAAAGCCGGGTATTGCTGATTGCACATACCCCATAAGACAAGTAAACGGGTAGCACCACAAAAGGTGTCACCCGTTTACTTTTTCATGAAACCGCCTCACTCCAGCGGCTTGCGGTAGTTCGCTTCCAGTACCCCGCGCAGCCCCGTTTCCGGGTAAAGCACCTTCCCTCCCAAAAGTATGAAGGGCAACACGCGGTTGTTGCGGTATTCCTGCAAGGTGCGCCGGCTCACACGGAGCAGTTCCGACACCTCGCCGTCCGTCAGGTAACGTTCCCCGTCCAGCGGAGGACGGTAGCTTTCCAGAAATGCGGACAGCCATTTCGAGCCTTTGCGCATATCCTGCACCACAGAGGCTATCGGCTCGTCTTCCATCGTAAAAACATCGTTGTTCTCGTTCATCATAACTTCGGATTCAGTGGGTGAATAAATCAAATCATCTGCCGTGCGGATAGAGCGTGCCGACAAGCGGTATCAGCCGCTTCACCTCCTCTGGCTTGTAATAGAACCTGCGGTTTATCTGCGAGTAGCCGATAAGCCGCCTGTCACGCAGCGTCTGCAACGTGCGCGGGCTTATTCTCAACTGCCCGCAGACCTCCTCGCCCGTGAGCCATCTTTCCATGCGCCCCGTGTCGCTTTTGCGCCTCAGGGCGGCGACCTTCTCCGAGAGTGCGCCGAATGCCGCCACCATCATCTCGAAAGTCTTTTTCTCGATAGATACTATTTCCATATTCATGTCATTTAGAGTTTGCCGCAAAGGTAACGAAACGGCATACAAGACGTATCGTTTTCCGCTGAAAGGCTGCCTGTTGCGCCGTTTGACCGGGTTACGGAGCCATCTTCCGCAAAAATCTTACGTGAGTCACGTAGTGAGTTGTTAAAGCCCCTTTTGTTTATTGCCGAATTTTGTCGCAGAAACAAAAAGAAAGGACTGAACATGAAAGTGATAACAATGGAAAGTTCCGCCTACAAGGAGATGATGGCGCAGATTGCGAACATCGCAGGGTACATCCGCGAGGCAAGGGACGAGAAGAAACGGAAGCGGGAAACCGAAGACAAGCTGCTTGACACGGCACAGGCGGCGAAGATGCTCAACGTGAGCAAGCGCACCATGCAGCGTATGCGCACCGACCACCGTATCGAGTATGTGGTGGTACGCGGAAGCTGCCGCTACCGCCTTTCCGAGATACTGCGGCTATTGGAGGACAACACAGTAAGGAACGAGGAAGGGACAATAGACACCCTGTTCCACAACCACACGCTGCGCACGGGCGGCAAACCAAAAGGAAGGAGGACATAGGTCATGGAACTGCTCACACGAAACAACTTCGAGGGCTGGATGCAGAAGCTGATGGAACGGCTCGACCGTCAGGACGAACTGCTGCTGGCGATGAAGGCTGAGGGGAAACAGCCCACTATCACGGAAAGCATCCGCCTTTTCGACAATCAGGATTTGTGCATGTTGCTCCAGATAAGCAAACGCACCCTCCAACGCTACCGCAGCGTAGGCGCATTGCCCTACAAGACGCTGGGCAAGAAGACCTATTACAGCGAGGAGGACGTGCTGACATTCCTTTCCAACCATATCAAGGACTTCAAAAAGGAAGATATAGCCTTCTACAAGGCTCGTATCCATAATTTCTTTCATAAATAACCCATTAAAACATTTTTCAGATGGCAAAGAAAAAAGACGAAAAGGACGTGCTGGTAGTCCGTGACGAGAAGACAGGCGAGATCAGCGTGGTAGCCGGGCTGAACGCGGACGGCACACCCAAGCGCACCCCCGCAAAAGCGGAGAACGCGCAGAGTTTCCTGCAATTCGACCGACATGGCGACGTGCTGGACAACTTCTTCAAGAACTTCTTCCGGCAGTGCAAGGAACCCAGCCGCTTCGGTTTCTACCGCATTGCGGCAGACCAAGCTGAAAATCTCTTAGAGGTGATGAAGCAACTGCTGAAAGACCCCGAAGCGAACAAGGAGCTGCTCGCCCCTCACAAGGTGGACACCTCCGACTATGAGAAGAAGGTGCAGGAAGAGATGGCAGCACAACAGACAGAGAAACAAGAACCTCAAAAACAGGAGAACATGGAACAACGGAAAGAACAGCAACAGGACAAATCCGAACAGATGCAGGGCAAACGTGGCTACCAGCCCATCGACGAGAGTAAAATCAACTGGCAGGAGCTGGAGGACAGATGGGGCGTAAAGCGGGACAACCTTGAAAAGTCCGGCGACCTTACGAAGATGCTCAACTATGGCAAGTCCGACTTGGTAAAGGTCAAACCGACCTTCGGCGGCGAATCATTCGAGCTGGACGCCCGCCTCTCCTTCAAGAAGGACGGTGAGGGAAACATCAGCCTCGTGCCGCACTTCATCCGCAAGGAGCAGAAGCTGGATGAGTACAAGGAACACAAATTCTCCGACAATGACCGGAAGAACCTCCGCGAAACGGGCAATCTCGGTAGGGTCGTGGACATTGTGGACAGGGAAACGGGCGAGATCATCCCCTCCTACATCAGCATCGACCGCAAGACGAATGAAATCACGGACATTCCGGCAAGCAGGGTGCGCATCCCGGAGCGCATCGGCAAGACGGAAATCACCACGCAGGAGCGGGACATGCTCCGCGCCGGACTGCCCGTACGCGACAAGCTCATCGAGCGCAACGACGGCAGGAAGTTCGTCACCACCCTGCAAGTGAACGTGGAGCAGCGCGGCGTGGAGTTCGTGCCGGGAACCGGCAAGTCGCCCCGTACCGCACAGACACAGGAAACCAAAGGCGACACATCGAAAAGTCAGGCGCAGGGCGGGGAAAATGCCGCACAGACCAAGAAGGAGCAACGCCGCAACACGTGGACGAACGAGGACGGCAGCATCCGCCCCATCAGCAAATGGAGCGGCGTGAGCTTCACCGACCAGCAGAAAGCCGACTATGTGGCGGGTAAAGCCGTGAAGCTGGAGAACGTGACCGACAAGCAGGGCTTCCATGCCACGATGTATATCAAGTTCAACCCGGAGAAGGGACGCCCGTACCGCTACGACACGAACCCTGACAATGCACAGCAGGTTGCTCCGTCCAACGAGAGCCGCACGCAGGTGGCGGTGAACAACGATGGCAAGACCAACGAGGCTACAAAGAATCTGAGAGAGCCGTTGCAGAAAGGTCAGACCAACCCGAAGGACGCCCGCCAGCAACAGCAGCAGGAGAAGCCGCAGAAGAAAACGGGCAAGGGCATGAAAATGTAATCCCGTGTCCGCCACTGAATCCAAAATAAAATCCAAAGTA
>UREH01000061.1 GCA_900546835.1 uncultured Porphyromonadaceae bacterium | reverse complement strand
GCAGTAGGCTCTCGGCCTGGGCGAGCTGCTCTTTATAGCCTGAGAGGCGCTCCGTGGCCGACTGCAGGATCCGTGTCCCGATGGTTTCAATGTGGTTGAGTGCGTTTTCGGCAGTGGATACAAGCCATTCGGCCACGGCAGTAGGGGTCTTAAGCCGCAGATTGGCCACCCAGTCGAGCACGGTCACGTCGCGCTCGTGGCCTATGCCGATGGCTATGGGGAGTGGGAACTGAGCCACATTCGCCGCCAGTTCATAATCCTCAAAGGCCTGGAGGTCGGAGGTGGCGCCTCCGCCACGGATCACCACTACCCCATCCCACGGCTCAGGATCGGCGGCAATCTGCTCGAGGGCGGCGATGATGGATTTCGGGGCCGACGAGCCCTGCATCACAGCGGGGAAAAGTTTCGTATGGAAACGCAAACGGCGGGGATTGGAGTAGAGCTGATTCATGAAATCTCCGTAACCGGCGGCTCCGGCAGCCGAAACTACCGCGATGCGCTGTGGCACCGGCGGCCATTGCAGTTGCCGGTTGAGTTCGAGAATCCCCTCCTCTTTCAGGCGCATGAGGATTTCACGACGACGACGCAGAAGGTCGCCCATGGTGTACTCGGGATTCACTGCCGATACTACGAGCGAGAATCCGTAGACCGGATGCATCGACGCTGACACACGGAGCATAACTTTCAGCCCGGAGGCGAAACGCTGCCCTGTCGCAGCAAAGAATTCGGCATCGATACGGGCGAAACAGCTCGCCCAGATCACGCCGCGGGCTTTGGCCACCTGCAGGCCGCGCTCGTCCTTCTGCAGGAGTTCCATATAGCAGTGGCCGCCGCGCACGGCAACGTCGAGGATTTCGGCCGTCACCCAGACATTCTGTGTCTCGGGGCGCTGCACGAGAGCCGCCACCGTCTGCTGCAGCTGCAGCAGCGTAAGAACCTTCTGATTCACTTGATTATAATACTGTGATAATGTAGCTGTTTCCCAGATGGGTGAGGTAGGATGTTGTCAGAATGGTCCATCTGGACTATTATGGCACGACCTACTTGACCTTTTCCATTTTTTTGCCGTTCCAGCGATACACCAGCTCGCCGCGGAGGAGGCCGTCGGCCCATGAGCCCTCGCCGGGAGCGAGGAAGTCGCCGAGCTTATTCTGGAGCGTCAGCGTACGCGTGGATGGGTCGTAGACGGCGCGTGCCAACGTGATGGGATAAAGATTCTCAAGGTCGTCGCGGCGGTCGGCACCCTCCGGCGCTATCCATTCGGAAAGCTGGGGCACGATGAAGAGACCACGGTCGACCGGCTCCCAGGCAGTGGTGTAGAACCGCACCTCGCTGTCGGGGGCAGGTGTGCTGACGGTGGTTATCACCATCAGTAGAGTGTCGCCACGATGGGGAATCAGCGAGAGCTCCACCTCCTGCACGTCGGAAGTAGAGAAGGTAATCTGCGAGGGAGAGGCTGCCAGAACGCGTGCATTCCCCTTGAAAGCGTTTTTCGAGGGCTTGTCGGAGCCACTGCGGTAATAGTCGAGCATATCGAGACGCGTGGTGCGGTCGATGGTCGGGAAGATGCGTAGCGGGGCGTTGGCGAAAAAGTCGGCGGCGGTAAGCGAGTCGGTCTTCTCGGACGGTTTCGCGGTCGATACAGCCAGAGCGGCGAGTGCAGTCAGAAGGGTGGATATGAGGAGTCTGCGAATCATATGCATTTTCGTTTTGAGGATGGGGAGAGTATCTGTGGGTTCCGCGTAGGAGGCCTCGTCAGCGGACCTTACGGCGCTGGCGGCGCTTGAATTTCTCGAAGGCATCGTAGGCGTCCTCCGCCTCGACGGGCGCATCGACGTATTTGTCCTTAGTGCGTCGCACTGAGGCTTTAGCGTAATCCTTATCGGTCGAAGCAATCTCGCTGTAGATGCGTTTGCCCATGAAATCGGCCCCCTTGAGGGCTCCGACCACGCGGCGTGCGTCGCTTTTCTTCACATCAAAGAGCGAGTAGCCGGGCATCAGGTCGATGCGGCCCACGTCGACGCGTTTGCCGCCCACAACCTTGTTGAGCATCTCGATAAGGTTGCCGGCATAAAAGCCGTCGCGCTTGCCGGCGTTCACATAGATACGCTCCATTCCCTTCGAGGCCGTGCGGCGGTCCTTCTCCTCCTTGGTGGCGGGAGCATCTGCGCGCTCCTTGCGCTCTTTCCGCGGTTTTTCATCGATAAAATCAATCTGGGGAGCGTCCTTATAGTATTCGAGCAGACGGTTGAATTCGAGCGACAGCACACGCTTGAGCAGGTCTTCGTTGGAAAACCAGCCGAGCTTCTTTGCCACGCCGGGGATGAAGCGGCCGATCTCCTCGTCGTTGACCTCCACGCGCTCCAAGCGGTCGGCGAGCCAGAACAGTTGCTTCTCGATGATATGATCGGGAGTGGGCACCTCCTTGCGCTCGAAGGTCTTGCCGATGATGCGCTCAATCTCGCGCAACTTACCCCTCTCGCGCGAATGGATTATGGCAATGGATACGCCGGTCTTGCCGGCGCGGCCGGTGCGGCCCGAGCGATGTGTGTAGACGGCTGTATCCTCCGGCAGTCCATAATTTATCACGTGTGTAAGGTCGTCGACATCAAGGCCGCGGGCGGCAACATCTGTGGCCACGAGGAGCGTGACGACGCGGTCGCGGAACTTTTTCATCACCATGTCGCGCTGCTGCTGCGAGAGGTCGCCGTGGAGCGCGTCGGCATTGTAGCCGTCGCGTATCAGGTTTTCGGCCACCTCCTGCGTGTCGCGGCGCGTGCGACAGAATATTATGGCGTAAATATTGGGGGAATTGTCGGCTATGCGCTTAAGGGCGAGGTATTTGTCGCGTGCATGAACCATATAGTAGATATGGCGAACGTTGGCCGCCCCTTCGTTGCGCGTGCCTACCACGAACTCTACCGGATCGTGCATGAACCGCTTGGCGATTTTGGCGATTTCAGCAGGCATCGTGGCCGAGAACATGAGCATCTTGCGGTCGGAGGGCACATGCTCCAGAATCTCGTTGATGGAGTCGACAAAACCCATGTTGAGCATCTCGTCGGCTTCGTCGAGGATTACGGTATGCACGTCGTCGAGCTTCACCACCCCGCGGTTTATCAAGTCGATAAGACGGCCCGGAGTAGCCACTATTATTTGCACACCCTGGCGGAGCGCGTGAATCTGACTCTGAATGCTCGAACCGCCGTAGACGGGGAGCACCGACAGCCCGGGAATATATTTCGAGAAATCCACGAGGTCCGAGGCAATCTGTAGGCAGAGTTCGCGCGTGGGCGAAAGGATAAGCGCCTGAGGCACGTGGCGCTCCACATCGATGCGCTGGAGCACCGGCAGCCCGAATGCCGCCGTCTTGCCCGTGCCCGTCTGAGCCAACGCCACAACATCTCCCTCCTGGCCGAGCAGATGGGGAATCACCTTCTCCTGAACGGGCATCGGAGTCTCAAAACCCAAATCTTCTATCGCATGGCGGAGCGGCTCGCTCACACCCAATTCTTCAAACGTCATAACAAGTAACTGTTCAAAATTATTTTATACTTGACTGATCTAATTATTCCAATATCTACACAAGGAAATATTAGAATAATTTCGACCGGTTACTTATAATATAAATAGTAAAACGTAACCATTGCCGGACGCCACCATCACAATTCCAGAAACTCCAGTCGCCCCGGAAGCAACATGAAACAACCGCCCGGCATTTAAGATACAAAGCTACTAATAAAAATCAAAATCCGCCCCCGATGGTTCGCACAAAATACCCCTTTAGCTAAATTTAGTGTATATTCAATACAAGAATCATAGCCGTGGTTAAATGGAACGAGCAGTCGACTGTTTTCCAGATTGGATTTAGTTTGTAAATTTGCAGGTATATGAGCGAAACGAAAACTCTTTATGTCAGCGACCTCGACGGAACACTGCTTGGAGCTGACTCGAAGATAAGCCCCACGACGGCAAAGATTCTGACGCGTCTGGCGTCGCACGGGGTGATGGTGACTCCGGCCACGGCGCGCACTCCGGCCACGGTGCAGCCTCTGATGGCTAACGTGGGACCGAGCCTCTACACCGACGCCAAGGGGCAGTTGCAATGCCTCCCAGCTCTAGTAATGACCGGCGCCGCGCTGTGGGACCGCTTCGAATGCCGGTTCGACAGCATCACACTGATTCCCGAGGACGATGCCCGAAGGATTCTCGATACGTTTCAGGGCGAGTCGCTCAGGCCATTCATCTACTGCCTGAGTGGCAACAGTTTCCTGAACGTCTACCATTCGGCGGCGATGAGCCGGCGTGAGGACGCGTTCTATCAGGAGCGGCGCCATCTGGAGCTGAAGCGTTTCCATCTCGACCAGCAGCCGTCGTCGCTGGGAAGCGTGGCGCTGTTTTTCGCCATCGGTCCGGTGAAGGCCGTCAAACAGGCTTCGGAAAAATTGTCGGAAGTTACCGACTGCGCCACGGCGTGGTATCCCGACGTAATCATGCCGGACACAGGGCTGATTGACATCTACGCTCCCGGCGTTTCGAAAGCGCTGGCCGTCGGGCAGCTTGCCGGGCGCGTGGGAGCAAAGCGCACGGTGGTATTCGGCGACAACCTCAACGACCTGCCGATGATGCGCGTGGCAACGGAGGCGGTGGCAGTGGAAAACGCCCTGCCACAAGTAAAGAAAGAAGCACACACTGTAATCGGCCCGAACACGGCCGACTCCGTGGCCCGCTTCATAGCCGAACGCGAGGGAGTCTATATCGACGACCTTCTGATCTGAGAATCCATAACCGAATATCCGGTAAAATGAATATCTACGACATCCGCCGCTTCGGCGTGGTTGCATTCCTGCTCATTTCAGTGGCTCTTGTAGGCTTCTTTCTGTATGTGAGCAACAATCTGGTGGCCGACCTGGCCACTCAGGAGCGCGAGCGCATGCAGATATGGGCCGACGCCACACGCCAGCTCACGGTCGGCCAGGCCGATGCCGCCGGCAGCGAGGCATCGGCCGATAATATCGACTTTCTTTTCTCTATAATAGAGCGCAACCACACCATTCCGGTACTGCTGACCGACGACGGAGGCAATATCCTCCTCCACCGCAACTTCGACCTGCCCGAACCGGTCGACTCGCTCGAGCCGTGGCTCATTTCCGATGCCAACGCGGCCTTCCTACAGCGCAAACTCAGCGAGTTGGAAAAAAGCCCGAACGTGATACATATCATCATTTCTCCGGGCAACATGCAGCATCTTTATTACGACGACTCCAAACTGCTGAAACGTCTGAGCTACTATCCTTACATCCAGATTGTGGTTATGCTGGCGTTTATCCTTGTGGTTTACTTCGCCGTAAATTCCACACGGCGCGCCGAACAGAACAAGGTGTGGGTGGGACTTTCGAAAGAAACGGCCCACCAGTTAGGCACTCCCATCTCGTCGCTCATGGCCTGGATGGAGCTTCTGCAGAACATGGGAGTCGACCCCGAGACCGTACGCGAGATGAACAAGGACGTCAACCGTCTGAGCACCATCGCCTCACGCTTCTCGAAAATCGGATCGCAGCCGCAGATGGAACCGGACAATCTCAACACGGTGGTCGGGCATGCCGCCTCGTATATGGCTACGCGCATTTCCAGCCGAATCAAACTCACAACCGACCTCTGCCCGGAGCAACTCGATGTGCTCGTATGTGCTCCGCTGCTCGAATGGGTGCTTGAAAACCTGATAAAGAATGCTGTCGACGCTATGGACGGAACAGGTTCGATTACTGTAACCACCTCGCGCGAGGGGCAGAAAGCATGCATCACCGTGGCCGATACCGGCCGAGGCATACCGCGCAAACGCCAGAAGACGGTATTCAATCCCGGCTACACCACCAAAAAACGCGGATGGGGCCTCGGCCTTACCCTGGCCAAACGCATCATCGAACAATACCACAAAGGCCGCATCTTCGTCAGCCACTCCGAGCCCGGCGTCGGCACCACCTTCGCCATCCACCTCCCGCTCCTCCCCTGACAACCAGGGCATAAACTACAAAAAGCAACCGCACTACATCACAGCGTGCGGTTGCTTTTTATGCCGTTTCCAGGGCAATCAGTAGGCGCGGAAGCCGAGCTTGAAGGTGAGAGTGGGATAGACACGCACCTTATCCATAATTTTCTGGAATGTATCGTCGTCTGTAACCTCCGAGAGGTCAAGTTCGCCATAATCGGTATACAGACTCGGTTTGCCGTGAATCTGCACGCCCAAATCGATTCCGAAATTTATGCGGCGGCTCGGCACAGCCTTACCCCAACCGATACCGACATAAGGACGGAAACCGTTCACCTTTATTCCGCCGGAAACCTCACCCTTGTTATTTGCAGGAATCACGTAGTCGCCGATGGTGACGGAACCTCCATAGGAAGCCAATTCGGGCGAATAACCCGTGATTTTAACGAGTTTATTGCCGCCGAAATACGCGCCTAAAGCCACATACAGACCGATTTTCGGAAGTGGATAGACATTGAAGATCACGTAGCCTTGAGTGCGGCCCAGGTCGCCGGTAAGTTCAACTTCGGAATCGGTGTAGACATTACCGGCATTCGTGTGGTACTCAAACTCCGCATCTGCATCGGCATGGAATTTGATGCTCGGCATGATTGCTACGCCGGCTCGCATCTGCACCCAGCGCGTTATAGGCGTGGACGCCTCGACCGAGATACCGGTAGTGCCGACACCTACGCCGACGCCAACGTGGTTGAACATATCGCCGGGAAGTCCGGCGCTTGCTGCAAGCGACGTAACTGCCACTGCCACTGCCATTAAAAACTTTTTCATAGAAGAAATTGTGGTTTTTCCGCAAGCCGGCAATCTCCCAAAAGAATCCCGGCTGCAACTAAATGAATTATGATTGGTCGGAGAGGTAGGTGGTCTGAAATCCGGAATAAATAATCCATTTTCCAAAATTAGTCACATTTTTACAATCCACAAAATATTTTAACTAATTTTTCAGAAAAATCACTCTTTCGAAAGCCCCGCCGGAGTGTGGTCGGCGAAACGAATTCAAGGTAAACGGAGAAGAAGGGCAGATGGAGGATTTTTGAGGCGGGTATATGGGAAAAATATCGTAAATTTGCGAGGGAAGAAAATTTCACGACAAGGAAGTCCTTTTAATAGAATGAAACATTGCAGATATTTCTCCGGTTTGCTGCAGACCGGTAGTATGGTCGTGGCTGCCATGCTCACAATGGGAACGCCCGATGCCCGGGCGCTGACATTATTGCCGCCCGCGGCGGGGTCGATCAACTCGCCCGAAGCGGCAGGATATATCGAGCGGGGGCTCTGGATGCGCTCCGATGCCAACAGCCGCGGAGCCGCCGACCAGCTCGCTGAGGCCATGCGCCTCTATCCCACGGCAGCCGAAGCAGAGCGTGCTGCCGCGGCGCGCGCGCTCAACGCCATGACAATCCCCGGAGCCGATGCCATGGGGATGCTCGAGAAATTCATGGAGGAATATCCGGCTTCGGCGTGGCGCTTGACCGCACTGGTAGCCGTGGCCGATGTATGGTTCGACCGCGGCGAATACGCCATGGCGCTCGAAGCCTACAACAAGCTAAGCCTCGACGC
Organism: uncultured Porphyromonadaceae bacterium; assembly: GCA_900546835.1. Classification (GTDB taxonomy): domain Bacteria; phylum Bacteroidota; class Bacteroidia; order Bacteroidales; family Muribaculaceae; genus UBA7173. The sequence continues at coordinate 4,787 of UREH01000061.1, read as the reverse complement.
ACTCGACGAGACGACGCGCAACGAGGTTATTTATCACACGGCTTTCTGCCGGCTGAAACTCACCGACTACGACTCGGCAGCGGCGGGATTCGCCGCACTCGAAAGCGCTCCGGAATTTGCAAACGACGCCCGCTTCTACCAGGGGTATATTGCCTATGCCCGCGGCGACTACAATCACGCCGCCCGGCTTTTCGAGGCTGTGGCACCCAATGGTATGCCGACAGCAATGGCGGCTTACTATCTGGCGCAGATAAACTATGCGCGCGCCGACTACCGGGCAGCCGCTCAAAACGCCCGCGCACTGCTCGAAAGCCGTGCTGCCGACAATGCAGACCCGGCTTTCACAGCCGAGATGAACCGCATAGAGGGTGAATCGCTCTACCGCCTGGGCGACCACAAGGCAGCCCTCCCCTATCTCGAGACCTACGTGAGCTCTACGGAGCATCCACTCAATTCAGCCATGTACCTGCTCGGACTCGACGACTTCGAGAACGGTCGATACGAACAGGCCATCCAGCGCCTGACACCTGTAACCTCCGAAGATACGGCCATGGGGCAGAGTGCCTTTCTCTATCTTGGACAGAGCTACCTGAAGCTCGACAACTATAATGCCGCATCGCTTGCCCTCGACAAGGCCGCCCGCATGGACCGCGACCGCGACGTGCAGGAAGCTGCATTCTACAACCGCGCCGTTGCGGGGATGCAGGGAGGCAAGGTGCCGTTCGGAAGTTCGGTAAACCTCCTGGAGGAATTTCTGCGGCGCTATCCCGAATCGGCCAACGCTCCCGAAGTGGCGGATTATGTAGTGTCGGGCTATATGACCGACAACAACTATCCCGCCGCCCTCGCCGCAATAAACCGCATCGCCAAGCCAACACATAAAGTTCTGGAAGCAAAGCAGAAAGTGCTCTACACACTCGGCAGCCGCGAGCTTCAGGCCGGACGTCCGCGCCAGGCCACCACTTATCTGCGCGAAGCCGCAGGAATGACCGGCTACAACGCCTCTACGGCAGCCGAAGCCCTATTATGGCTGGGCGAAGCACAGTTCAAGAACGGCGATTATGCCGATGCCGTTGAATCCTACAACCGCTACCTGCGTCAGGATCTCGGAAGCGCCGCCAACCGCGCGCTTGCCTATTACGACCTCGGGTACGCGCGTCTGGCGCTGAAAGACTACGCCGACGCCAAAGCCGACTTCGCCAAATTCATAGAGCGGACCGACAGGAACGCCGACAAGACCCTTCTGGCCGACGCATACAACCGCATGGCCGACGCACAATACTATATGTCGGATTTTCAGGGCGCTGCGGCCACCTACTCGAAAGCATTATCCACCAACCCGCAGGCAGGCGACTACCCCATGTTCCAGCAGGGAATCATGAAGGGACTGCAACGCGACCATGCTGGGAAACTCGAGACCCTCGGCAACATGATCGAGAAATTCCCGCGGTCGGCCCTAATCCCCTCGGCCATGCTCGAGATGGGCGAGAGCTACGGAGAGACCGGCGACAACGCCCGTGCCATCGAGACCTACACGGCTCTGGCCGGCCGCTATCCGGCCACCGCGCAGGGTCGTCAGGGTGAGCTCATGCTCGCCATAACGTACCTCAACGAGCAGAACCGCCCGCAGGCAATCGCCCACTATAAGAAAGTAATAACCTCCTACCCCTCGTCGGAGGAAGCCCGCGTGGCCGCCGACGACCTCAAGCAGCTCTATGCCGAGCAGGGGGCCGTGAGCGAATATGTGGCGTTCATCAACTCCGTGCCCGACGCACCAAAACCGGAGTCGGCCGAGTTTGCGGCTCTCAACCTCGTGAGCGCTGAGAAAGCCCTTGAAAACAACCGGCTTACCGACGCCCTGGCCGCCGCTACCGAAGTAGTGGAGAAGTATCCAGACTCGCCGCAGGCAGTCGATGCCCTCATCGTGAAAGCAGACGCAGAAGCCCGTATGGGCCGTACAGCCGATGCCATGGCCACATATCAGGCCCTCGAAAAGCGCGCATCCAACCCCTCCGACGTCAGCACCGCCCTGATGGGTATACTGCGTCTCAGCCGCGATCTGGGAGACAACGATACAGCCATCGCAACAGCCGACCGGCTTCTGGAATCGTCGACTCTCGGCGAGGCAGGCAAGCGCGAAGTCTCCCTGCTGAAAGCCATGGCTCTGAACGACAGCGGCAGCCACAGCAAGGCAATCGCCCTCTGGAGCACCCTCGCCGACGATATCGACGACATAAACGGCACCAAGGCCCAGTACTACATCGCACAGACCTACTCTGAAACCGGCGACGACGCCAAGGCCACCGAGGCCGTCAACCACCTGATCGACGCAAATCCGCCCCACGACTACTGGCTGGCACGCGGATTCATATTGCTCAGCGACCTCCTGCGCAAGAAAGGCGACACCTTCGAGGCCGACGAATATCTGCGCTCACTCCGCGAAAACTATCCCGGCAACGAAGCCGACATTTTCCGCATGGTCGACGAACGTCTTAAGAAATAAGAACAGCAATGACAAAACTCAGATATAACGCAATCCCGATGCTCGCCGCCGCAGTGCTGGCAGTGCTTCCGGCCCGTGGGCAGCTTTCGAAAGAAATAACCATCGACCGCGAAATCGTGCCGGAGGTACACTCCGCCACGCGGCCCGACATCTACCCTTCCCAACTGAAATTCACGGCCACACAACGGCAGCTCCAGGCCAGAGACTACACGCGCATATCGGAATTCGGTCCACACATCGGCACACTCGAGCCGGCATCCACCGAACCGGCTGCACCGCTTACACCCTACCGCGGCTACGTGGATCTCGGTTATTTTCCCGCTGCAAACGCCGGGCTTTCCGCCGGCTACACCATCGTGGGAACCGACGCCACGCAACTCAGTATCTGGGGACAGCTGAACAACCGCCAATATAAGAGCGCTCCACTCGAAGGGATGGACAAGGAGACATTCCGCCAGACCCAAGGGAAGCTCGGCATCGACCTCAGCCATAAATTCGGCACCGCCGGACGCCTCACGGTTGCCACCGACGTGAATTTCCTCTCCTTCAAGCAGCCATGGAGCCTGATAGACCGCAGTCTCGCAAAAAAAGAGGCCGAAGACGCCCCCACGGGCCCTACTGAGATCCCATCGGCCATCGGCCAGAGCGCACTCGGATGGAATCTCGACGCCCTTTGGGAGGGACGTGCCAACAACCGCCTCACATATTATATAGGCGCCGCATTCAATATCTTCAATTTCTCGAAAGGACTTCCCACCGACGAGGACAACCCGGCCACACCGGAGATTCCGGCAGTGAAACAGACCGGCTACGGAGTGCGTCTGGGTGTAGCCGACCGCATCTCCGACATAGCGCGCGTAGGCCTGGATGTCAACGCCGACTTCCTGCATTTCAACAGTTATCTGCAGCCCGATGCATTCACCGAAACCGATCCTGACAATGAAACCTTCACCCTTCCCGGAGGGAAAACCGTAGGGATAGCATCAATTATACCCTACTACAGCCTCACTACGGGAATATACCGCGTGAAAATCGGCGCACGCATCGACTTCACATTCAACTCCGGCAAAAAATTTCACATAGCCCCCGACGTATTGCTCGGCGTGAACCCATCCGATGGCTTCGGTGCCTCACTGCGTATCGGCGGAGGCGAAACTCTCAACACCATGCAGAGCCTCACGGCATATTCCCCCTACATCTGTCAGGCCATGGCATATGGTGTGAGCAACCGACCCCTGACTGCCGACCTTGCCCTGCGCTTCGGCCCCCTTCAGGGAGCGTCGATTACCCTGGACCTGGGATATAATGCCGCCAACAACTGGCTGATGCCCTACAGTCTCGACAATATGCTGATGTTCGCCCCCACGAAACTCCGCTCATTCAAGGCCGGAGCCACCGCACGCTGGACCTTCCGGCGCCTGCTGGCTCTGGAGGCGCGGTTCCACACCGTGTTGGGCAACGGCGAGAAAGCCAGCTGCCCCGAATGGCGCGACCGCGCGCGCCGCGTGCTCGGCGTAGGAGTGGAAGTCACACCCATCAAACGTCTGAGTGTCAATCTCGCCTACGAACTGCGAATGAAGCGCTCGATGCCCGTAGCCGGCGGCAACGAATATATGTTCTCCACGGCCGAGATAGCCGCCGCACAGATGCTCGACGAGCCGCTTTGCTTCGACCTCAAGAACGTCAGCAACCTGAGCGTCGGCGCCTCTTACCGACTGACAGACGCCTTCACCGTGTTCGCACGCGTGGAAAACGCGCTCAACACACGCTCATATCTCATGCCGCTCGTGGCCGACCAGGGAATTTCCGGCCTCTTTGGCGTAGGCTACAAATTCTGAGACCCCGGCAGACAGCTTTCACAATATCAACCGCTGAACCATGACAAAATATAAGCCATGCCTGCTTCATGAGACAGCCGAGATAGCCCTCACCGAGATAAAACGCTTTCTCGAACCGCGCCTGATGGAGGAGTTCCAGCTCAGGCGCGTGTCGGCACCGATGTATCTGCCCCTAGACTCGCCACTGATCGACCCACGATACCCCGGGGCGAAAGTACACCTGGAAGGTGCCCATGCCGATGTGGCAATCGTGGGAAGCCTCGATTTATGGCTGCGCGGACAGCTCCGCCGCTACGATGCCGCCATAGGTTTCGGCGTGTTCACCATCATGAACGCCATACGCCCGGAAGTTGTACCCGGACCTACGGCCACCGTGCATGTGGCCGCCTGGGCATGGCAGCAGACCCTCGCCGACGCCGCCGACTCCGCTTCGGCGATTGCACCGC
>UREH01000060.1 GCA_900546835.1 uncultured Porphyromonadaceae bacterium | reverse complement strand
CATGGCCAGGACGCCGTCGAATTTCGCATAAAGCTCGCAGCCGGAGAATCCATCGGCGGGATAGGGGCCGAAGGCATGGATTTTCAGCTGGTTGCGTGCACGCTCGATTGCCGGGGCGATAATTTCCTTCTCCTCGGCTCCGAGCAGGCCGCCGTCGCCGGCGTGGGGGTTGAGCGACAGCACGGCTATGCGTGGTTTCACTATGGCGAAATCGGAGGTGAGCGATTGGTTGAATAGCTGCAGTTTAGCTACGATGGCATCCTCGGTGATAGCCTCGGCAATTTTTGCAAGCGGCAGATGAGTGGTTACCAGGGCCACGCGGATGCGGTCGTTGAAAAGAATCATAAGTGGCTCGGCCCCGTCGCCGCATGCCGATGCGAGATATTCCGTATGGCCGGCGAAGCGGAAGGTGTCGCTCTGAATGTTGGCCTTGTTGATTGGTGCGGTAAGCAGCACGTCGATTTTGCCCTCCTTGAGGTCGGCGACGGCACGCTCAAGAGCGATAAATGCTGCTTCGCCAGCCTCAGGGGTCGACTCGCCGGGAGCGATGTGGGCCTCCTGACCGATTACGTTGACGATGTTGACGGCATCCGTCCTGGCCTGCGAGGCCTGCTGAATCTGGTTAAAGGGGATATTGAAGGCGAGTTCGAGATCTTTCCGGTAGTAAGCGGCGATTTTCGCACTGCCGTAGACAACCGGGGTGCAGAGCTCGAGGATACGCGGGTCGTCGAGCATCTTGAGAATTACTTCGTAGCCTACGCCGTTGAAGTCACCATGGGTGATTCCCACGCGGAGGCGTGGCGATGAGGGAGTTTCGGAGGTCTGGGAGCCGTCCTGGTCGGGCTTCTGGCGGTTATTTTCTTTCATTTTTCGGTATCATTGGTTTGGTAAGCCAAAGTTAAGAAAAAAAAGAGAATAACCGGCAATCCGGGCGCCGCGACGCATAGGGAGGATTCATTGCTGCGGTGAGGTGGCTACGGCTTTGGGCGCCGTTGAGTCGGGAGCGGCAGCGGCCTGCCTCAGGGAGAATGTGTTGCGGTCGGGATTGTTGAAGGTCAGCAGTCCGAATTCGCCGGCTACGGCGGTGAGATGTTCGATTATCTCGGCCTTCAGAGCTTCGAACTGGCCCCAGTTGGTCATCGTGGAGTAGCAGTTTACGTTCAGGGCAATTCCGTAGCTTTCGGGAGGATCCATGGATATGAGCATATCCTGCGTCTGGGAATTCACTTTCGGATGATGAATCAGATAGCTGCAGGCATAGGCGCGGAAAAGTCCGAGGTTCGTGTCGATTGTTCCGTTGATTCCGTGAGTGTTGCTGTACTCCTGAGTGTAGACTTCCTGACCCGGTGCGGCCGCCTTGCGTGCTGCCTCCTGGTGGACGATAAACTCGTCGAGCAGAGGAAATCTCGCGCGCAGCGAAGCAATCTGCTCCTGCGTGGTGAGGACCACGCTCGAGCGGTCGATGAAAATATTGTGGTCTATCATCCGGAATCCGACTTCAAACATATTGCGCCAGTTCTGAAACGAGGTGCTGACCAGCGTATAGGGTGGCAGCATCACCATGGTATTGTCGAAGTTCTGTACTTTCACTACCGTGAGCGTGACGTCCATCACGATGCCGTTGGCATTGGTGGAAGGAACCGTAATCCAGTCGCCCACGCGGAGCATGTCGTTTTGGGATAGCTGTATACCGGCTACAAAGCCGAGGATGGAATCCTTGAAAATCAACATGAGGGCGGCTGCAAACGCGCCCAGGCCGGCCAGTAGCGACAGCGGGCTCTTGTCGATGAGCACCGAAACCGACAGAATCACGATGATGATCCACACAAGTCCCCGGCATACGTTGAGAATCCCCTTGAGAGGATGGTTTTCCGTATTTTCGCGTTCGTCGAATCGAATCCATGCGTATTCGAGCACGGCACATATGGCTATGGCGAACGTGACGAGAGTATACACCCCCACAATCCTGAAAATCCAGCCGAGGATCTTGCCGTCGGACGAGAAAGCGAAGGGGATAAGTGCGAGAAAAACCAGAGGAGGGATGATGTGGGAACATTTTTTCAGCACACGCTGGGAGAGCAGCAGTTTCGAGGCCTGCGAATGCCGCAGTTTCACCACTTTGCGGACGGCAAACACTATGACAGTGCGTATTATCATGCCTATAAGGATGGCTACGCCGAGCACGATTGCCGTATAGGCGATTTCTTCAATGGTGTCGTTGCGGGTAAGCCCGAAAAAATCGAGCATCCGGCGGATAATCCGCATTATCCATAAGGCGAGGCTGTGGCTCGGCACGAGCGAGGTATGCACGGCTTCGGCCACAGCGCGTGCGCCGGCGCCTTCGGGGGGCGTCGCGGCGAGCAGTATGCATGAAATAATCCCTGCCATGGTTGAAACGTTTTTTCTATAGTTTCAACGATGGCAGGGTGAAAAAGTTCGGACGGATTATCAGTCCGGGTGGCCGCACTCCGGCGATGTAATGTTATTTCTTGAGGGTGAAGCGGCGTGAGGCCAGGCGATAGTTGTCGCAGAAGAGCTCGACGGTATAGTCGCCGGGGGTAAGGGTGGTGTTGACGTCCCAGTAGACGGTGATTCCGCCGATTTCCTCGCCGGCGTATTCGATGCTCTTGCGTGCGGTGGCCGCGATGTTCGATCCTTCGAACTGGAAGGATCCTCCGCCGGGGAGCACGTCGCCCTCGGGATTTACGATGCGTACCCAGATGGTCTTCTCTCCGACGGGGGTGGAGTTGTTCTGCGGGATGGTGAACGTAACCATGAGCTGACGGGCTTTGGTGACGTTCTTCTCCTTACGCCCTTTTTTATTGAGGGCGGTAAGGGTTACCCCGGTCACGTTGAGCTTCTCGGCCAGAGTCATGCGCTCGTTGAGAACCTTATTGCTGGCAGTCACGGTCTGAATGTTCTGCGAGAGCTGCTGGTTCTGGGCCTTGACCTCCTGATTCTCGGTGCGCAGTTCCTGATTTTCCTGATTGAGCTGGTTGATCTGCTCCACATATTGTCGGAGAATGCCTTTGAGGGTGCCGATTTCGTCCTGCAGTTTCTTAATCTGCGCGGCCGATTTGTTTTTCTCGTTCTTGAGTTCCTGAAGGAGTTTCTCCACCTGGGCGCGGGCGGCTGAATACTTCTGCACAATCGAGTCGTTGGCCAGCAGAGAGGTCTGATTCTCATACTGGGCGAACTCGTTGTTGAGGGCGTCGTATTCGTTGGCCAACTGCATCTGCTCGTTGGCGAGCTGAAGCTGCTCGATCTGTTGCTGCTGTTCGGCGGCCTGCTGAGTGTGTTTCACCGAAAGGAGTACTATGCCGACCACAGCGAGCGCCAGCAGGGCGCCAAGAGCCGAAATCCAGGTAATCAGTTTCTTGGATTTAGCCGGGAGAGGTGTTGTTTCCACATATTCTTCGTCGGGGCGGCGGTGGGCATGGCGGGGCTGCGGTTGTTCGTCGCGCGGAGCGGTTTCCTCGCGGAGTATGTCGCGTTCGGTACGCTGCATATCGCGCTCCTCGCGTTCGAGATCGCGCTCTATGCGGGCGCGCAGGTCGGCGGCGTTATGCCCCTGGGGGCCAGAAGCTTCGCTTCGGGCGGGGGCTTCAGGAGCCTCTTCGGGTACGGCCTCGGGGTCAACGCCGGGTACAGCTGTGCGCTGGCGGGCCATGGCGGCGGCGCGGCGCAGGCGGTCGTTGAGGGTTTCGCCTTCGGGTAGCGGATTGTTGGTTTCGTTATTCATAAGTAACTGTTCAAAATTATTACTTATTTCTATGCTTCAAGCGTTTTAGGTGTCGGACAGCGTGGAATCAGAGGTCGCGTCCGTGGCAGTTTTTGAACTTTTTGCCCGAACCGCAGGGGCAGGGGTCGTTGCGGCCCACTTTGGGAGCTGCTTTGGCGGGCATCGCCTTGCGCGGGCCTCCACCGGCGTTGGCCATGGCCTGACGGTTGGCGTTTTCGCCAGGCAGCCCCTCTTTCGAGGCGGTGTACTGCGAGTAGTCGTTGGGGCGCTCGGGCATTGCCTCGCGCACCTGCGGCTGTGGCTTCGGTGCGGCAGGCGCTGCGGGCTGCTGGCCGCTCACGCTTACGTTGGAGGGAGTTTCCACGGGTCGCGGCTGAGGCTCGGGGATGTAGATCTGGCCGCGCATCAGCGCTGCAAGAGCCTTCTGGTTGAGGTTGTCGAGCATGGCCTCGAAGATGTGGAAGGATTCCACTTTGTAGATTACCAGCGGGTCCTTCTGCTCGTAGGAGGCGTTCTGCACGCTCTGGCGCAGGTCGTCGAGTTCGCGCAGGTGTTCTTTCCAGAGTTCGTCGATGGTGACCAGGAGGATGGCTTTGTGCCATTCCTTCACAATCGAGCGGCAACCCGAATTGTAGGCTTCGTTGATGTCGGCGCGGAGATGGAAGATACGCTTGCCGTCGGTCATGGGCACGATAATCTTGCCCGTTGCGCCGCGGTTCTCCACCCATTCCTTCACCACCGGTGTGGCGATTTCGATTATGCGCTGCGAGCGCCGCTCCAGGTTGCTGTTGGCAGCGGCATAGAGGCGTTCGATTTTCTCTTCGCGGCCGAGCTGGGCGAATTCCTTCTCGGTGAAAGGAGGTTCGATGGTGAGCACGCGCATCAGTTCAAGCGAGAGCTCCTCGTAGTCGGCGGGCTGGTCGTAGTTCACCACGAGGTTCTCGATCAGGTCGTAGGTCATGTTGGCGATGTCGATGCCGATGCGTTCGCCGAGCAGCGCGTGGTGGCGGCGGTTGTAGATGTAGGTGCGCTGCTTGTTCATCACGTCGTCGTATTCCAGCAGGCGCTTGCGGATGCCGAAGTTATTCTCCTCCACGCGCTTCTGTGCGTTCTCGATGGCTCGGGTCACCATCTTGCTCTCGATCATCTCGCCCTCCTTGAGGCCGAGGGTGTCGAGCATCTTCATCACGCGGTCGGTGGCGAAGAGTCGCATGAGCTGGTCCTCGAACGATACATAGAACACCGACGACCCCGGGTCGCCCTGACGGCCCGAACGTCCGCGCAGCTGGCGGTCGACGCGGCGGCTCTCATGGCGCTCAGTGCCGATGATAGCGAGGCCTCCGGCCTCCTTCACCTCGGGGGTGAGCTTGATGTCGGTACCGCGGCCGGCCATGTTGGTGGCGATGGTTACGGTGCCGGCGCGGCCGGCGAGGGCCACTACCTGCGCCTCCTGCTGGTGGAGCTTGGCGTTGAGCACCTGACACTGGATGTGGCGCATGTCGAGCATGCGTTTGAGTAGTTCGGAGATTTCGACCGAAGTGGTACCGACGAGCACGGGGCGTCCGGCCTCGCGCAGGCGCACGATCTCGTCGATCACGGCTGCGTATTTCTCCTTCTTGGTCTTATAGACGCGGTCGTCCATGTCGATGCGCGCCACGGGGCGGTTGGTCGGGATGGTCACCACGTCGAGTTTGTAGATATCCCAGAGCTCGCCGGCCTCGGTCTCAGCCGTACCGGTCATACCTGCAACTCTGTGGTACATTCGGAAGTAGTTCTGAAGCGTGATGGTGGCGAAGGTCTGCGTGGCTGCCTCGACCTTCACGCCTTCCTTGGCCTCGAGGGCCTGATGAAGCCCGTCGCTGTAGCGGCGTCCCTCCATGATACGGCCGGTCTGCTCGTCGACGATTTTGATTTTGTTGTCGTCGATTACGTATTCATTGTCCTTCTCGAAAAGGGTATAGGCTTTGAGAAGCTGGGTGACGGTGTGCACGCGCTCGGCTTTTACGGCGTAGTCAGCCATGGCCTCGTCTTTTTTCTGCTGACGCTCGGCCAGGTCGGCCACGTGCTCGAGTTCCGACAGTTTGGCTGCGATGTCGGGGAGTACGAAGAACTGCGGGTCCTGGTTGCGGTTGGTGAGCACTTCGTAGCCCTTGTCGGTAAGTTCCACCGAGCGGTTTTTCTCGTCGATTACGAAATAGAGAGGGTCAGTCACCACGGGCATCTCGCGCGAGTTGTCCTGCAGGTAGTATGCCTCGGTTTTCAGGAGGGCATTTTTCATACCTTCCTCGCTGAGGAATTTGATCAGCGGGCCGTATTTCGGCAGTCCCTTGAAAGCGCGGAAAAGCAGCAGTTCGCCTTCCTTGCGCACGTCCTTGTCCTCGCTGACAATTTTCTGCTTGGCCTCGGCCAGAATCTGGGTGACAAGGCGGCGCTGGGCCTGGACCACATTCTCCACGTTGGGCTTGTATTCGTTGAACATCTGGTCGTCGCCCTTGGGGACGGGACCGGAGATGATGAGCGGCGTACGGGCGTCGTCGATAAGCACGGAGTCGACCTCGTCGACAATCGCGTAGTAGTGCTTGCGCTGCACCATGTCCTGGGGCGACATGGCCATGTTGTCGCGGAGGTAGTCGAAGCCGAACTCGTTGTTGGTGCCGAAAGTGATGTCGCATTCATAGGCGCGGCGGCGCTGGGGCGTGTTGGGCTGGTGCTTGTCGATGCAGTCTACGGTCGAGCCGTGGAACATGTAGAGCGGGCCCATCCATTCGGAGTCACGCTTGGAGAGGTAGTCGTTGACGGTCACCACGTGCACGCCCTTTTTCGAGAGCGAGCGCAGGAACACCGGAAGGGTGGCCACGAGGGTTTTGCCTTCACCGGTAGCCATCTCGGCGATTTTGCCCTGATGGAGCACGATGCCGCCGATGAGCTGGACGTCGTAGTGCACCATGTCCCAGATGATTTCGTTGCCGCCGGCGAGCCAGCGGTTCTTCCAGATGGCTTTGTCGCCTTCGATGCTGACGAAGTCGCGGCCCTGGGCGGCGAGCTCGCGGTCGAGGTTGGTGGCTGTAACCTCCACGGTCTCGTTTTCGGCGAAGCGTCGGGCGGTCTCGCGCATTGTGGCGAATACTATTGGAAGGTGCTCGTTGAGCTGGTCCTCAAGGATGTCGAGCACATTTTTTTCGTGCTTGTCGATTTCCTCCCAGAGCGGCTGGCGCTCGTCGAAGGGGAGATCCTCCACGCGCGAGCGGATTTCGGCGGCTGCGTCCTGGTCGGCTTTTATGGCCTCGGCTATTTCGGCGCGCACGGTGTCGATCTTACCGCGGAGCTCGTCGTTGGTAAGGTCGTGGAGCGTTGGGCCTATAGCGTTGATCTTGTCTACAATGGGTTTGATCTCTTTGAGGTCGCGGGTCGACTTGTTGCCAAAGAGTTTCGTAAGTATCGATTGAAGTGACATTTCTATATTATATGGGTGGTGTGTTGTATATGTTTTGAAGGGTTGATATGGATAAAGAGAGGTGAGGGCACGGCCTACCAGCGCAGGCGCGGCAACGAGGCGCCGTTGGGCGAGCGTATGCGGAGCATTCCCGCTACGGTGGGAGCGAGTACGCGGGCGTCGACGGCGCCCCCGATGGTGCGCGACGCCTCGCCCGGAGCCAGAATGAAGGCCGGGGCGACCGTGGTGGCGGCGCGCAGAGTGGTCTGCGGCCGCTCCATGTCGCTGTCGTCGTCGGTCTCCTGCCATCCGGGGGCGATGCTTACTATGACGTCGCCGGCCGTCTGCACCGGAGTATTGCGCCGCATGGCGTCGGGGCGCTCGGTGGCGCGTCGGTCGATTACGTCGTCGATGGTCCAGGCGCTGGTGACGCCGCTCATGCGCGTAAGGAAGCGCGCCGATTCTCCGCGGATTTCCGAGAGGTCCTTGTCGCGCTCCTTTATAAGTTTGTGGTTGAGGTATATCTGTCCGTTATGGTAGCCGCTCACCCATTCGCCGTTGCCATAGAGGGCCATGAGATACATGTTGAGCAGCGAGACTGCCTTGCGCGAGGAGAACTCGCCGAAGGGGGTACCCCACTTCTCGTCGTCGCGGCGGGTGCGGTTGGTCAGCGGTGTGCCGGCAATGAATACGAGCGTATGGTCCATCCCCGGGCCCTTGGCGTCGATGGCGGCGAAAAGACTGGCCAGATTGCGGTCGAGGCGCAGATAGGCGTCCATCGTCTCGGGACGGTTGTCGGCGTCGCGGCCATGGATGAAAGGCTGCACCGAGTAGCCCAGGTTGAGCATGTCGATATTGTCGCGCTTGCCCAGGTTGAGGATGCGGATATAGTCGGATGCCAGTCGGGTGATGTCGGCGTTGACGGCCGGCGAATTTTTATAGGCCACATATCTGTTGGCGTTCTGACGCGGGAACGTGTGGCGGAAAGGGTACAGTTTCTTGTAGCCCGGGAGATCGGGAAGCCGGTCGACGGAAATAATCGGTGTCCACTGCAGCGTGTCGAGCCGCGAGTCGGTGGGCTCGCGGTGGTTGATTGTCTGCGGGGGCGTAGGGAGGTCCTTGTAGTAGGTTGTCGTGGCCCATTTGCCTGTCACGTCGTTGATCCAGAACGCGCTGTTGCCCGCATGGCCGCCCATTATGATTGCTTCGGGAGCGTTGGGCGCTATTGCGTAAACGTAGCCGAGGCCTCCGGCGTCGATGCGCAGTTCGTCGGCCAGCGTCGAGGCGGTCAGCGCTTTGGGCGAGAGCGTCTCGTCGGTGAAATTGCCGATGGTGGCCGGGTCGTTGACCGCGGATACCACTCTGCGCGTCTCAGGATCGTAGACTGTGCGGGAGGGGATGCCGTTGACCGACGGAGAAGTGCCTGTGAACACCACGGCTGTGGCGGCGGCTCCGTCGAGTCCGGTGCCGTAGTCGAGGTCGCCGATGGTAATTCCGTCATCCATCAGGCGGCGCAGGCCGCCATCCGTGAATTCTGGCTTCAGCAGCTCCAGATAGTCCATCGAAAGTCCTTCCACCACAATCCCCACCACGAGCGACGGGCGCTGTGGACGCGTGCCGTCGGGCTGACGGCGAGCCTGCGCCACGGCCGAGAGCGTCGCGGTGGCCACTAAAAGGGCCACGACAGATGTGGTAAGCGGACGGTGTAGAGGCTTCATTATTTTCTGTTCAGATATATGAATGTGGCCGAACGAAGAAGGTCGGCGCCCATAAGCGGGAGGAAAGCTACGTTGAGGCTCTGAACTCCCATGCAGCCGACAGCGCACAGCGCGGCCACGGCCGCAAAGTTACAAATTTGATAGCAATAAACCGCACGTCGCCACGATTTAATCCACACTCCTGCCGCCGCGAAGAGGCAGAGAGGATTCAGCCAGAGATATAGCCAGTTGGGCGACGTGGCGTAGTGGCTGGATGCGAAGATGAGAAATGTGAGCAGCAGCCCGAGCACGCCGTATGCGCCGAACAGCAGACTGTCGAACCATCGGCTGAGCCTCTGCTGCTTTATGTCGAGGATACTGAGGATAATGGCCGCGAGCAGAATGTAGAGTGCGACGGCCATGGGGGTGAGAAGTGCCGGAGTTTTGCCTTCGGCAGTTCCCTCTTCCGGCCCCTCCATGAGTATATCGGTTGCTTCCACCAAGGGGCTTCCGTCGGCTTTTTGTGCTTTGGCGAGCGCCTTTTGCAGTTCTACAGGAGCAAAATTGCGTTCGCGTTCCGAAATCTTGCGGTCCAGACCGCTTCCCAGGGCCAGGTCGATGCCGAACTGATACCATGGATAGTTGGTGTGATACCGCCGCATCTCGCTTCGGAAGGTCTGTTCGCCTGCCTCTGTAGAGCCGAAAGGCGCCGTATCGGCCACACCCGCGTGGCTGGTCAGCAGCTCCATGGGGCGTGTGGCGCAGTTGTCGAGCACGTAGTTGTAGCGGTAGGTGCGGTTTTTCGGAAGCAGATTCAGCGAAATAGCCTCCATGAGGCTATCGGTCTGCGCGGGGGTAAGACTGAGCGTCTGTTCGATCACGCGCCGTCCCTCCCGGCGATATTCCTCAAGAAAAAGCTGAGTGGGATAGGCGAGCGCCATGTAGTCGGTTTCTCCCTTGACGAAGCGATATACGAAATTAGGTGCGGCGAAGTCGAATACACCCCAGTTTACAACCACGTCGCGAGCCGTCGAGCCGTCGGCGGCGGGAATCTGCAGGCGAAGCGCGGTATGACCCTCGAGCTGGTAGATTTCTGCACCCGGCGCGCACGTCAGTACGCTCACCTTAGCCTGCGGAGCGGCCTGCCCGGAAATCGGTGGGGGCACCGGCGTCCCGTTTTGCCCGTACGCCGGGACGACAATCATGAGGCAGAACGTCCATAAAAGCGACGCATCAAGGAGTGCCCGGAAATAATTATGTCTTGATATTATATCTCTCACGTCTGTGTGTCTATAACAAAATCCATGCCCGTCTCCCCCGGTGCTGCAAAGATACAAAAATCCTCTCATAAAAATTTGAGGGAGTTTTTTATTTGATAGTTGGTAAATAATAAAAGAAATGTATACATTTGCATATTCCTGATGATTTTTCACTGAAAACACATAAAATAAACCAACTATTTTTTTACATTTCTAATTTTTTATTCGCTATGTTACCAACCAACCGCGGCTTCTGGTTAGCCTTTCTCCTTACTATCGTAACTTTGGGCTTCTACCAGTGGTATCTGATCTACGCATTTGCAAAAGAGACAAACACAGCCTGCAAGGGCGACGGCAGAAGCACTACCGGACTTTTCCTCTTCATCGTGTTCTCCATCCTCACCCTCGGCATCTACAGCATCGTATGGTACTGCATGTGGATCAGCCGCTGCAACACCTATCTGGCAGTGAACGGCCGTCAGCAGGGCCTTCAGGTATCAACCTATCTGATTGCCGTGTTCCTCGGCTGGCTTACCCTCGGCATACTTAATCTCGTAGTCTTCTGTAAGATGCTCTACCTGCAGAACGCCGTAAACCGCACCTACAACGAAAACCAGGCTGGCCCAATGGAAATGTGTGCCTAAACCATTCTCACATAAACTTACAGGCGGTGATTCAAATTGTTTTGAATCACCGCCTGTAAGTTATAAGATCTATAAGACTTATAGGATTTATGACTCTTGCTCTTATTCGGAGTAGTAGATTCGGCGCACCCGCGGACTCACGGAGGTGAGGATTTCGTAGGGGATGGTGCCGAGGGCGTCGGAGAGCGTCTGGGCCGGGTTCCCTTCGCCGAAAATCTCCACGCTGTCGCCAACTTTGGCGTTGGCCTCGGTAACGTCGAGCATTAGTATGTCCATGCAGATGTTGCCTACGGTGGGGCATTTCACGCCGTTGACCAAGAAGCTTACGGCTCCCCGGCCCATATGGCGGTCTATGCCGTCGGCATAGCCGATGGGTACGGTGGCTATCACACTGCGGCGTGTAAGCAGTCCGCGGCGCCCGTAGCCTATGGTCGTGCCGGCATCCCAGGTCTTTATGGAGATTATGGGAGAGCGGAGGGTGGAGACCGGGCGCAGGCCATCTTCCGAACCGTCGTTCAGCACCGGGATACCATACAGGCCGATTCCCAGACGGACCATATCATACTGGTACTCCGGATATCGGATTATACCGGCGGTATTGAGGATGTGGCGTTTCACATAATGGTCGGCGAACGCGTCGATTATCTTCTGCGAGCAGCGGGCAAACGTGTGCAGCTGCATTTCAGTGTAGTCGTTCATGTCGGGGCAGTCGGCCGTGGCGAGATGGGAGAATACCGAGCTGACTTCCACGCAGTTCTGGCTTTTGATACGCTCGATAAGTCGCGGCAGGTCGGCTTCGAGGAATCCGAGGCGGTGCATGCCGGTGTCGAGTTTGATATGGATGGGGTAGCGCTCTATGCCCAGACGCGATGCCTCGGAGATGATTTCCTCAAGGATATCGAAATCAAAGATTTCCGGCTCCAGCCGGTAGCGTAACAGCAGTGGATAGTTGAGCACTTTGGGATTAAGTACCATTATGGGCATTGTTATTCCGGCTTCGCGGAGTTCGATGCCCTCGTCGAGTACGGCCACGGCCAGATATGCCGCCCCTCGGCTCTGGAGCGTCTTGGCGAGTTCGTAGCTTCCGGCGCCATAGCCGGAGGCCTTTACCATGGCGACAACTCCGGTTGAGGACTTCAGATGGGAGCGGTAGAAGTTGAAATTCTGGACCATGGCGTCGAGATTCACTTCAAGTACCGTCTCGTGGGTGCGCGCCTCGAGAGTATGGGCGAGGTCGGCAAGGCGCGAGCCGTAGCATCCTTCCACCAATATTATCTCATTGGAGAAGCTGGAGGGAGTGAGCGACGCAATTGCTTCGTCGACCGTGGAATACCACCGGCTCCCCTCCGGCATCCGGTCGGCTACCTTGCCGTAGGCGGCGCCGATGCCGATTATGCGGTCTACACCCTTGCGGCAGGCTATATCGATCAGGGCGGTATAGGAATCGGCATCGGGGCGCGGCAGTTCTGGCGAAATCAGGGTGAACTTCTGGCCGTTGGTGCGGCGCGCATTAACGAAATCGAGCGCTGGGTCGAGCGAAATGAGGTCGAATGGATAGTCGTCGACCACAATCTGGCAGTGGTTTACGCCGTCAGCCACGTTTAGGCGTGTATTTATTGGGTTGAGCTGTCCTATAGCTTCTGCAATCCCGGCGTCGTCGATGCCGAGCAGCCGCATGGC
>UREH01000059.1 GCA_900546835.1 uncultured Porphyromonadaceae bacterium | reverse complement strand
CATCTACACTCCTTCTTCATCGAGAAAAATCTCCTGAAAATTTTCCTCCCGGAAATATCAAAATAATTTCGACCAGTTACTTATATCGCAAAGTTACATTTTTTATCGGTAATCGCGTAGGATTAGGCAAAAGATGCAAGAATTTACGAAATTTTAGCATAGATTACTCGTCGGCGGAAGTTTCGTCGCTTTCTTCGTCGTCGATCACATCATCGTCGTCGACATCGGTGTCAAGCGAATCGTCGGCAGGTTCTTCCGGAAGGGTCTCAGGATTCTCAACCGCCTCTACGGCTTCCTCCTCGGGATCGGTGTCCACACAGCATACGGAGGCTATTTCGTCGCCGCGCTTGTCGAGGTTGATGATGCGGACGCCCTGCGTAGCGCGGCCCATCACACGGAAATCAGCCACGCGGATACGGAGAGTGATGCCCGACTTGTTTATAATCATGAGGTCGTTGTCATCGTCGACGCTCTTAATGGCTACGACGTGGCCGGTCTTTTCGGTAACGTTCATCGTCTTGACACCCTTGCCGCCGCGGTTTGTGATACGGTAGCCGTCGAGCAGAGAGCGCTTGCCGAAACCATTCTCGGAGATAACCATCACATTCTTGTTGTCGTCGGGGTGCATGCAGATCATGCCTACAACCTCGTCGGAGCCGTCGTCGTCGAGACGCATACCACGCACGCCGGTGCTGACGCGACCCATCTGACGTACGGCCGACTCGTTGAAGCGGATGGCACGGCCGTTGCGGTTGGCCATGAGGATTTCGGCATTGCCGTCGGTAAGCTCTACGCCTATTACCTGATCGCCCTCACGGATTACAATGGCTTTCTTGCCCTTGATGTTCACGCGGGCATATTCGGAAAGAGATGTCTTCTTGATTATGCCCTGGCGGGTGGCAAACACAAGATTGTGGGTGGAGGTAAACTCGGCATCCTCAAGATTCTTGCATCGGATGAAAGCGTTGACCGAATCGCCCGGCTCGATGTTGAGCAGGTTCTGAATAGCGCGTCCCTTCGAGTTTTTGGCACCCTCGGGGAGTTCGTAGACCTTCATCTTGTAGACCATGCCGCGCTGGGTGAAGAAGAGAAGGTTTGCGTGCATCGATGCCGGATAAATGTACTCGATGAAATCCTCTTCGCGTGTATTGCTGCCGCGCGAGCCTACGCCGCCACGGTTCTGTGCGCGAAACTCCGACAGCGGAGTGCGCTTGATATAGCCCATGTGAGAGATGGTGATGATCATCTCGTCGTCGGTATAGAAGTCCTCGGCATTGAAATCGCCGGCGGTATAGTCGATGTCGGTCATACGCGGATTGCCATAGGCATCGCGGATCTCGATAAGCTCACTCTTTATAAGCTCACGACAAACGTGCTCGTCGCTGAGAATCTCCTCCAGATGGGCAATGAGGCGCTGAACGTCCTCGTAGTTGGCATGCAGCTTGTCCTGCTCAAGACCGGTGAGCTGATAGAGACGCATGTTGACAATAGCCTGAGCCTGCACCTCAGTGAGGCCGAAGCGCTCCATGAGCGTGAGGCGCGCGGCATCGGGATTGGCCGCACTGCGGATTATGGCTATCACCTCGTCGATATTGTCGGAGGCGATAATCAGGCCTTCGAGAATATGGGCACGCTCCTGCGCCTTGCGGAGTTCGAACTGCGTGCGGCGTATCACCACATCATGGCGGTGTTCGACGAATGCGGAGACAATTTCCTTGAGGTTGAGAAGCTTCGGACGCCCGTTGACGAGAGCGACGTTGTTGACGCCGAACGAGCTCTGCATGGGTGTGAGCTTGTAAAGCTTGTTGAGAACCACGTTGGCGTTGGCATCGGCACGCAGGCGTATCACGATGCGCATACCCTCCGAACTGCTCTCGTCGTTGAGGTCGGCGATGCCGTCAATTTTCTTATCGTTGACAAGATCGGCAATATAGCGGATAAGTTCAGCCTTGTTGACGCCGTAAGGAATCTCGGTGACGATAATGTCCTCATGCTCCTTCTCCTGCTCGATAACGGCTTTCGCGCGGATTACGACACGGCCACGACCCGTCTCATATGCCTCTTTCACGCCGCTGTAACCGTAGATGGTGCCTCCGGTGGGAAAATCGGGCGCCGGAATATATTTCATAAGGTCGGCCACGGTGAGATCGGGATTGTCGATGAGTGCCAGACAGGCGTTGATCGACTCCGTAAGGTTGTGGGTAGGCATATTGGTGGCCATTCCCACGGCGATACCCGACGAACCGTTGACGAGAAGGTTGGGGATACGTGTGGGAAGCACTACCGGCTCCTTGGCAGAATTATCGTAGTTGGGCTGAAAGTCCACGGTATCGGAATCGATGTCGCGGAGCATCTCCTCGCCGATTTTCTGGAGGCGGACCTCGGTGTATCGCATGGCGGCAGGGCCGTCGCCGTCGATTGAGCCGAAGTTACCGTGGCCGTCGACCAGACATTCGCGCATAGCCCAGGGCTGGGCCATTCGGACGATAGTACCGTAGATCGACGAGTCGCCGTGCGGATGGTATTTACCCATGACCTCACCCACGGCCTTGGCGGCCTTCTTGTGGGGCTTGTCGTAGGTATTGCCCATTTCGTTCATACCGAAAAGCACACGGCGGTGTACGGGTTTGAGACCGTCGCGCACATCGGGGAGCGCACGCGACACAATCACCGACATCGAATAGTCGATGTAGGCCGATTTCATCTCATTCTCAATATTGATTTTGATAATGCGGTCTTCTTCAAGCATGTGATGTATATATTGTATCTTTGTTTTTTGAAATTTCATACAAATTTACGAATTTTTCGGGTAAAATCGCAGAGAATGCCCGTTTTTTGGCCGCCAACGTCGTTTTAATATTTTTTAAGAGCAGCCTAAAGCCGCCGGCATACGTTTGGCACGGAATTTGCGTTGATATTAAAATGAGAAAAGCGGCGCCGCCGCGCGCCGTGCCCACGAGACTATCTGCAACCAGCTATAGAACGGATAATACATTATCATGGACATCAATTTTTCAAACGAAGTCAAACAGGTTCTGGAGAACAGCCGCCGCGAGGCCGTTCGCCACAACAACAGCATAATCACTCCCGAGCACCTTCTTCTGGCTATGCTCGCCGACTCCGGTTCGAGGGTTTTCGCCCTGCTTGAGCGCGTATCCAGAGGGTCGTCGATGGCCACACTGCGCCAGCAGCTCGACGATTCGCTCTACGACACCTCCGCACCGCTCGGAGGCGAAATCGTGGCCAGCGACCTCAGCAACCGTCTGGTAAAGCTGTCGGTACTGGAGGCGCGCATGCTCAAGAGCGCCACTGTTGACACCGAGCATCTGCTTCTTGCGCTGCTCCACAACCCCGAGATACAGCATATGGAGTTCATCGTGCCTTTCCGGCAGGCAGGAGTTGACTATCAGAGCGTGTTGCGTCTTATCTCCAATGTGAAGGACTCCCCCACTGCGGGCTACGGCTCGACCGAGGAAGAAGAGGATGACGACGACGAAGCGCCCTCGGGCAACGACCGCCAGCGTCAGGAACCCCGCCAGGAGCAGCGCTGTAGCAGCGGCCGCAACAGCGCCGACACACCCACTCTCGACAAATTCGGCAACGACATAACCCGCGCCGCCGAAGAAGGCCGCCTCGACCCCGTGGTGGGCCGAGAGAAGGAAATCGAGCGACTGGCCCAGGTGTTGAGCCGACGCAAAAAGAACAATCCTGTGCTCATCGGTGAGCCGGGAGTCGGCAAATCGGCTATCGTCGAGGGGCTTGCGCTGCGCATCGTTCAGCGCAAGGTGAGCCGCATTCTTTTCGACAAACGTGTCGTAAGCCTCGACATGGCCTCGATTGTGGCCGGCACGAAATACCGCGGCCAGTTTGAGGAACGCATCAAAGCCATCCTGACCGAGCTGTCGAAGAGTCCCGACGTAATCCTGTTTATCGACGAGCTCCACACCATAGTCGGCGCAGGCAACGCCGCCGGAAGCATGGATGCAGCCAACCTGCTCAAACCCGCGCTCGCGCGAGGCGAAATCCAGTGTATCGGCGCAACCACGCTCGACGAATACCGCAAGAACATCGAGAAAGACGGAGCACTCGAACGCCGCTTCCAGAAAGTAATGGTAGAGCCCACTACTGCCGAAGAGACCCTCCAGATTCTCAATAACATCAAGGAGAAATATCAGGCCCACCACAACGTGACCTATACCGACGACGCCCTCCGTGCATGCGTAAGCCTTACGGAGCGCTACGTGAGCGACCGCAATTTTCCCGATAAAGCCATCGACGCACTCGACGAGGCCGGTTCGCGCGCACATATCACCAACATCGTGGTGCCCGAGGAAATCGAGCAGCTCGAGCAGCAGATTGCCGAGGCCGACGCCCAGAAGCATGCCGCCGCCCAGAGCCAGGACTTCGAGAAAGCCGCGTCCTTCCGCGACCGCGAACAGGAACTCAAGCAGCAGCTCGCCAAGGCCAACGAGCAGTGGGAGAAACAGCTTGAGGAAAACCGTGTGGAAGTCGACCAAGACAAAGTGGCCGAAGTAGTGGCCCTGATGACCGGCGTACCGGTGCAGCGTATCGCACAGGCCGAAGGGAGCCGCCTCCGCGCCATGGCTCCCCAGCTGAAATCAGAGATTATCGGCCAGGACAAGGCCATCGACAAAATCGTGAAGGCCATACAGCGCAACCGCGTAGGCCTCAAGGACCCCAACAAGCCCATCGGCACGTTTATGTTCCTCGGCCCGACCGGCGTAGGCAAGACACATCTGGCCAAAAAGCTCGCCGAATACATGTTCGACTCGTCGGATACGCTTATCCGCATCGACATGAGCGAGTACATGGAGAAATTCACCGTGAGTCGTCTTGTCGGAGCGCCTCCGGGCTACGTAGGCTATGAGGAGGGCGGCCAGCTTACCGAAAAAGTGCGCCGTCGCCCCTACTCCGTTGTTCTGCTCGACGAAATCGAGAAGGCCCACCCCGATGTGTTCAACCTGCTTCTGCAGGTGCTCGACGAAGGCCGTCTGACCGACAGCCTCGGCCGTCGCGTCGACTTCAAGAACACACTTATTATAATGACCTCGAACATCGGCACACGTCAGCTGAAGGACTTCGGCGCCGGAATCGGATTCAATATCCGATCCGACGAGAAGGAAAAGGACTATTCGCAGGGAGTGCTCCAGAAAGCGCTCAACAAGGCCTTTGCACCGGAGTTCCTCAACCGTATCGACGACATCATAATGTTCGACGCGCTCGACAAGGATGCCATCTTCAAGATTATCGGCATCGAGCTCCGCGGGTTCCTCAGCCGCATGGAAAAGCTCGGTTATACTTTCGAGATTACCGAAGAGGCCAAGAATTACATCGCCTCGAAGGGCTACGACCAGCAGTTCGGCGCACGCCCTCTCAAGCGCGCCATCCAGCGCTACCTCGAAGACCCCCTCGCCGAACTTATCATCAACTCCGAGCTTAAGGCCGGCGACACAATCAAGGTCGACTATGACAAAGTGTCAGACAAAATCGTCACCTCTGTGGAGAGTCCGGCGCCCGATGAACCTGCTGCCGAAGGCCCTGCCGCCACGGAAGAGGCTACCCCCGAGCAGAATGCATGACACACCGATTAAATTCATTTAACATAAAATGCCAGCCTTCGGGTTTGGCATTTTTTTTGTAGATTGTTATAACAGAGTAAAGGCATGCACAAGTAAAGACACATAAGACGCGCCCTTACGAACTAATCAGCATCAACCAAACAAACTACAGAAATATGTCGAAAAAAGGCACAATCGGGGTAACAACCGAAAACATCTTCCCCGTTATCAAAAAATTTCTCTACAGCGATCACGAAATCTTTCTGCGCGAACTGGTATCCAATGCCGTCGACGCGACCCAGAAACTGAAAACTCTCGCCGCTTTCGGCGACTTCAAGGGCACGCTCGACGATATGCGTGTGGAGGTTACTGTCGACAAGGAGGCAGGCACACTTACCGTGTCCGACCATGGCATCGGCATGACCGCCGACGACATCGAGAAATACATCAACCAGATAGCATTCTCGGGTGCCGAGGAATTCCTGGAAAAATACAAGGACAACGCAAACGCCATCATCGGCCATTTCGGCCTCGGATTCTACTCGGCATTCATGGTGGCCAAAAAGGTTGAAATCAATACCCTCAGCTATAAGGAAGGCGCCGAGGCCGTGCGCTGGCAGTGCGACGGCTCGCCGGAGTTCACCATAGAACCGAGCGACAAGAAGGAGCGCGGCACGGAAATCATCCTCCACATCGACGACGACAACCGCGAATTCCTCGAGCAGACGCGCGTCGACTCGCTGCTCAAGAAATACTGCCGCTTCCTCCCGGTGCCCGTAGTTTCCGGCAAGGAGATGGAATGGAAGGACGGCAAGATGCAGCCCACCGACCGCGACAATATCGTCAACATCACCGAACCGGCATGGACGCGCAAGCCGGCTGACCTCACCGACAAGGATTATCTCGCATTCTACCACGAGCTTTACCCCGGTCAGGACGACCCGCTGTTCTGGATTCATCTCAACGTGGACTACCCGTTCACACTCACCGGCATTCTGTTCTTCCCGAAAATCAAGAACAATTTCGAAGTGACGAAAAACCGCATCCAGCTCTACTGCAACCAGGTTTTCGTCACCGACTCGGTGGAAGGCGTCGTTCCCGACTTCATGATGCTCCTCCAGGGTGTGATCGATTCGCCCGACATTCCTCTGAACGTGTCGCGTTCATACCTCCAGAGCGACACCGCCGTGAAGAAAATCTCCGGCTACATCACCAAGAAAGTGGCTTCGCGCCTCGACGACCTGTTCAAGGCCGACCGCGCCGAGTTCGAGAAAAAGTGGGACGACATCCGCATCTTCATAGAATACGGCATGCTCACCGACGAGAAATTCTGCGACGCAGCAATGAAATTCTGCCTTCTGAAGACTACCGACGGCAAATACTTCACCATCGACGAATACAAGGACCTCATCGCTCCCGAGCAGACCGACAAGGACGGCAACATCGTTGCCCTCTATGCCACCGATCCCACCGCCCAGTTCAGCTACATCAAGGCTGCGACCGACCGTGGCTACTCCGTTCTCGTTATGGACGGGCAGCTCGACAGCCATTTCGTAGGGCTCCTGGAGCAGAAAATCGAGAAATCGAGATTCGTGCGCGTCGATTCCGACGTGCTCGACAACCTCATCCCCAAATCAGACCGCCGTACGGTCGACCTCACCGAGGTGCAGCGCGACATTCTCACCACGCTCTTCAGCTCGCAGCTGCCTAAAGTGGAGGGAGCCCAGTTCTTCGTGAACTTCGAGGCTCTTGGCGCCACCGATGCCCCCATCGTAATTACCCAGAACGAGTATATGCGCCGCATGAAGGAGATGGCCGCCCTGCAGCCCGGCATGAGCTTCTACGGCGACATGCCCGACAGCTATTCGCTTGCCGTCAACACCGAGAACCCGCTCGTGAAAGCCATCGCCGACAACGCCGACAAAGCTCTCGCCGACAAGGTGAAACCGCTCATGGACGAAGTGAAGGCCAACAACGACCGCATCACCGAGCTTCGCGCCACTGCAAAGGACGGCCAGCCTCTGCCGGCCGAAGAAAGCAAGCAGATCGACGACCTCCAGGGTGCCAACAACACGCGCCGCGAGGAGCAGACAAAGATTGTGGCCAACTATGCCGCCGGTGTAGCCGAGGTGGGCCAGCTCATCGACCTCGCCCTGCTCGGCAACGGCATGCTCCGCGGTGCCGACCTCCAGCGCTTCATCAGCCGCTCGCTCAGCATTTTGGGCAAAAATGAAAACGGCAAATAACCCGCATTCCCGACTCTTCGCAGGTCTTGCACATATTGGCTCAATTTGCTAACTTTGGCCTCGGATATTCAAGACCCATAACCTGCCGAAAGTGAAGCTACAGCAAAATAAATATTTCTTCGGCAAGGCCATGGCATCCGCCATGGTCTTGCTTATGTTTTATCCCGCGCCATGCGTTGCCAAAGGCCCTGTAGACGCCGACGGCACGCGCAACGGAGTGATGGCCGACAGCGTCGCCCTTCCTGAAGTGATGGTTACGGCCCGGCGCCCCAAGGAGGAAATCATCCCCGCCCAACGCCTCTCCGGCCGCGAACTCGAACGCCTCAACAGCCACAGCGTGGCCGACGCGCTGCGATATTTCTCCGGAGTGCAGGTAAAAGACTACGGTGGCGTAGGCGGCATCAAGACGGTCAACATCCGATCGATGGGCACAAATCATACCGGAGTGGTCTACGACGGAGTGGCCCTCGGCAACGCTCAGAACGGACAGATTGACCTCGGCCAGTTCTCGCTCGACAATGTGGAGGCGATTTCGCTCTACAACGGTCAGAAAAGCGAGATTCTCCAGCCTGCACGCGATTTCGGCAATGCCGGGACGGTGTATCTGAAGACCCGCACACCTAAATTCTCCGTCGGACGCAGCTACAATGCCCGGGGCGCCATCCGCACCGGCTCGTTCGGACTGCTCAATCCCTCGGCGCTGGTCGAGCTGCAGCTGAGCGAAAAAGTAAATGCATCGCTGAGCGCCGAGTACCTCACCTCCTCCGGCAAATACAAATTCCGTTACCGCCGCGTAACGCCCGACGGTGCCGTGGCATACGACACCACGGCCACACGCCAGAACGGCGACGTCGAGGCGATCCGCGCCGAGCTCAATCTCAACGGAACAACCACGCACGGCCAATGGCACGTAAAAGGCTACCATTACAACTCCGAGCGTGGAATCCCGGGTGCAATTGTCAACAACGTGTGGCGCCGCGGCGAGCGCCAGTGGGACAACAACAGCTTCGTGCAGGCATCTTATCAAGGTGTTTTCGGCAGATATTCCACTCTCTTCAACGCCAAATACGCCTTCTACCGCACCCACTACGTGAACAACGACGAGCGCCAGATGGCCGTCGACAACCTCTACCGTCAGCGGGGGCTTTACTTCTCTACAGCCAACCAGTACAGGATTCTGCGCTGGTGGCACGTTTCGGCCTCCTACGACCTGATGTGGAACAGCCTTGATACCGACATACGCGAATTCCACCGCCCCGACCGCCTGACGCATCTCGCCGCTCTCGCCACCGCCGCCAACCTCGACATCGTGAAAGTGCAGGCTTCGATTCTCGGCACATTTGTCGACGACAAGGTTGAGGGGCGCCCCGACCATGC
Organism: uncultured Porphyromonadaceae bacterium; assembly: GCA_900546835.1. GTDB lineage: Bacteria > Bacteroidota > Bacteroidia > Bacteroidales > Muribaculaceae > UBA7173. The sequence continues at coordinate 3,293 of UREH01000059.1, read as the reverse complement.
CAGGACCCACGCGTTTACTCCGGCGGTCTATCTCTCAGTGATGCCCGTGAAATCCATGCGCTCATTCGAGCTGAGGACTTTCTACAAGCGCTCGTTCCGCATGCCTACATTCAACGACCTCTATTACGCCGACATGGGCAATTCGCGGCTCAACCCCGAGAAAGTCACCCAATACAATGCCGGGGCACTGATTTTCAAAGATTACCGTCGTGGACTGCTTCGCGGTTTCCGTTTCAGCGCCGACGCATACCTGAATTTCGTCACCGACAAAATTGTAGCCTACCCCAAAGGACAGCAGTTCCGCTGGACGATGCTCAACATCGGCCGCGTACGCATCAAGGGCATCGACGTATCGGCCGCCACCACGCTCTGCCCGGTTGGCACACTTGAGCTGACCCTCCGCGGGCAGTACACCTTCCAGCAGGCCATCGACGTGACCAACCCCGCCGACAGCTACTACCGCGACCAGATTCCATACATCCCGCATCATTCGGGGGCTTTCACCGCCAACGCCGCCTGGCGCGGATGGGGCCTGAACTACAGCTTCATCTACGTGGGCGAGCGCTACAACCAGCAGGAAAACATCCGCTACAACTACACCGAGCCCTGGTATACCTCCGACTTATCGCTGAGCAAAGATCTGCAGATAAACGCAGTGAAACTCCGCGTCATGCTTGAGGTCAACAATCTTCTCAGCCAGGACTACGACGTAATCGCCAACTACCCGATGCCCAAGCGTAATTTCCGTTTCACCCTGAGTGTGGAGCTTTAACATGATGGATACCGGCAAGCTACATATCAATCCTTCCGCAGCCATCCGAAAAGCGGCTGTGATAGCGGCCGCTCTGTTAGCCTGCGCCACCTCCTCGTGTCGCCACGACGAGGTTGTTATCCCGACCGAGGAGGAAGCCGTAGGCGAACGCCTCCCCGACTCTCCCGTTGCAGGATTCTATCTGCTCAACGAAGGAAACATGGGCTCGAACAAATGCTCGCTCGACTACTACGATTATTCATCCGGAATGTATCTCCGCAATATCTACGCCGAGCGCAATCCCAATGTGGTGAAAGAACTCGGCGACGTAGGCAACGACCTTCAGCTTTATGCCGGAAGGCTCTGGGCAGTGGTAAACTGCTCGCACAAAGTCGAGGTATGCGATGCCGCGACGGCCATACGCATCGGTCAGGTCGATATTCCCAACTGCCGATACATCGCCTTCAACGGCGACAAAGCCTATGTAAGCTCCTACGTCGGACCCGTGCAGATCAACCCGCAGGCTCCACGCGGCATGGTCTACGAAATAAACATCCCTACACTGCAGATCACACGCCGCGTCACCGTAGGCTATCAGCCTGAGGAAATCGTAATCGAGAGCGGACGCCTCTATGTGGCCAACTCGGGAGGATACCGGGCCCCCGACTACGACAACACCATCTCGGTGGTTGACCTTGAGACGTTCCGGCAGATTCGCCAGATACCCGTTGCAATCAACCTTCACCGCCTGCGCCTCGACAGCTACGGACGTCTGTGGGCCACCTCGCGCGGCAATCGTTCCACCGTTCCATCCCGGCTTTTCACTCTCGAAAAAGACGGCGAAGGTGAGTATCAGGTGACACGCGAACTCCCCTACGCCTGCTCCAACATGGCCGTGACCTACGACAATATATATTATTTCGCCACCGAGTGGAGCGACCTCACGCAATCTAACACCGTAAGCTACGGCAAGATTGATCTCGCCACCTGCCGGCGCACCACAGCCAACTTCATAACCGACGGCACGCAGAGCGAAATCGAGATTCCCTACGCCATCGGCGTGAATCCGGCGTCAGGCGACATATTTGTGGGCGACGCGAAAAACTACGTAAGTTCCGGGATGCTCAACTGCTATTCACCCGAAGGAAAACGCAAATGGCGAGTGCGCACCGGCGACATCCCCTCGTCGATAGCATGCAGATGGAAGGAAGGAGGCGAAAAAGAATGACTCCCATCATTTTGAAAATCAGACCACTCATCCGTATTGCAGCCCTATGTCTGGCGGTGGCGATATCGCAGGGATGCACTGAGTCAGACCCCGTGGTATCGACCGGCCTCGACTCCACATATACCATCGCACGCATGCAGCTTCTGAGGCTTTCCACTCCATATTCTTCCGGTACAATCTGCTGGACGGCCACTTCGCCCGACGGAAAGCAAAAGCCGATTTCAACTTCGGCCGACTGCCTTTTTGTGGCAGCCGACGAAGGTGTATGGCAACTCACCCTCCGGATTACCGACGGCGACGAAACCATTCAGGAGACATCGACAATCAATGTGGTGCACGAAGAGGTGGAGTATTCCCCTTATCTTACCGAAGTATACGAATACCATCCCGCCCCGGGGCAGTTCGTGAACAAAATGCCTCGCTGGCGCAGCGGCGATACCGCCGCCGATATGGCCCGTAAAGCAGCCGACGCCATCTGCGGCCAGACCGAGGAACTCATATCGCTCGGCGCCTACGGCGGCTATGTGGTAATGGGATTCGACCATACGGTTGTCAACGCCGCCGGCTACGATTTCATGATAAAAGGCAACTCTTTCTACGACGACCCCGAAAGCGGCGTGGAAGCCGGGTCGGCAGAACCGGGAATAGTAATGGTATCTATCGACGCAAACGGCAACGGCCTCCCCGACGATGCCTGGTATGAACTTGCCGGAAGCGAATACACATCAGCAGCCACCGTTCATCATTATGCCATTGCCTATTCCCGACCCGACGAAGGAAAGACTCCGGTGCCCGACGGCCAGTATATCACCGACAGCCAATACATCGGCTGGTCTGATTCGCAAGGCCGCTCCGGATATGTGATGAAGAACACGGAGCACACACAGAGCTACTGGCCCGGATGGATTGACGAACCCGTACTGTCGTTCCGGGGAACTCTGCTTGCTCCCAATGCGGTCGACCTCTCGGGCACCGGGCTGTACTTCCGACTTTTCGCATATCCGTGGGGCTATGTCGACAACCATCCCAACTCGAGAGCCGATCTATGCAGCTTCGACATTGACTGGGCCGTCGACGCCTACGGAATGCCCGTCTATCTCCCCGGCATTGATTTCATAAAAGTATATACCGCACTAAACCAGTACTGCAACTGGATCGGTGAAACTTCCACTGAGATCTGCGGCGCCACCGACCTGCACCTGTCCCGCTAACCGAAACATTAGAATAAGTAACTGGTCGAAATTATTTTAATATTTCCGGGAGGGAAATTTTCAGGAGATTTTTCTCGATGAAGAAGGAGTGTAGATGTCTACA
>UREH01000058.1 GCA_900546835.1 uncultured Porphyromonadaceae bacterium | reverse complement strand
AATGAATATCTTACCCGCGTGAATCTGATGGGTGCCGGGCGCGAGGGGTGGGCCGCCCCTGTGATACGCGGAAAGCGCGTGGCCGTGATAGGGGGCGGCAACACCGCCATGGACTCCTGTCGTACCGCGCGCCGCATGGGTGCCGAGGAGGTCTACATCGTATACCGCCGCAGCGAGGCCGAGATGCCGGCGCGAGTGGAGGAGGTACGCCACGCCAAGGAGGAGGGGGTGACATTCCTGACGCTCCACAACCCCATAGAGTATCTTGCCGACGAGCGCGGCCACGTCAGGGCCATGCGCCTGCAGCGCATGGAGCTTGGCGAGCCCGATGCCTCGGGGCGCCGCTCGCCGGTGCCTGTAGAGGGCGATATCGTCGAGATGCCGGTCGACGAGGTGATCGTCAGCGTGGGCGTTTCTCCAAACCCGCTCATCCCCAACTCCATCGACGGACTGGAGGTTACGCGCCGTGGCACTCTGGTCGTCAACGACGAGACGCTTCAGACCTCATTGCCCCTGCTCTATGCCGGAGGCGATATAGTGAGAGGCGGCGCCACGGTAATTCTTGCTATGGGCGACGGCCGAAAGGCTGCCGCGTCAATGGCCGAGGCACTCCTCAAAAAGAGAAATCAATAAATCATTCAACAATATATCGACAACAGTCACTTACAATGTCGGAACTTACTATCGGCGAAGTATATCGCGCACAAATGGTATTGAAGGATGTGGCCCGTCATCCGAAAATCATCGGGCCGACAACACTTTCCGATTCATGCCGGATTTATCTCAAGCCGGAGAATCTGCAGCACACAGGCTCGTTCAAACTCCGCGGCGCCTACTATAAGATTTCGCAGCTGAGCGAAGAGGAGAAGAAGCGCGGCGTAATAGCCTGCTCGGCGGGCAACCACGCCCAGGGGGTTGCGCTCGGTGCCACCCACAACGGCATCAAGTCGCTAATCGGCCTTCCCGCCGGTGCGCCGATCTCGAAAATCGAAGCCACCAAGCGTCTTGGTGCCGAGGTTTGCCTCGTTCCCGGCGTTTACGACGATGCCTATGCCAAGGCGCTTGAGCTAAAGGAAAAGCACGGCTATACGTTCGTGCATCCCTTCGACGACCCGCTCGTTATCGCCGGGCAGGGAACAATCGGTCTGGAAATTCTTGAGGAGATGCCCGACGTAGAGGCCATCGTGGTGCCCGTTGGCGGCGGCGGGTTGATTTCAGGCGTTGCCTTCGCTGTGAAGACGCTGCGCCCCGACATCAAGGTCTACGGCGTGCAGGCCGAAGGGGCACCCTCCATGGTGCGTTCGCTCGCCGACAGCGAGCGACTTCATCTCGACAGCGTCTCGACCATAGCCGACGGCATCGCCGTGAAGGAGCCGGGCGAAAATACCTTCGCCCTTTGCCGGAAGTATGTCGATGAAATCGTTACAGTGAGCGACGACGAGATTGCCGCGGCAATACTTGCCCTGCTCGAGAAGCAGAAGCTTGTGGCCGAAGGAGCCGGCGCCACTGCCGTGGCTGCCGCGATGTTCGGCCATCTCCCTGTGGAGGGCAAGAAAATCGTCTGCCTCGTGTCGGGTGGCAATATCGATGTGAATATCCTCAACCGTATCATAAACCGCGGCCTGGCCAAGACCGGACGCCTCTGCCAGCTCGAACTGGCCGTGCAGGATAAGCCCGGCACACTCTCTTCCGTGCTGAAAATCGTGGCCGACGAAGGCGGCAACATCCTTGGTGTGAACCATGAGCGCGTGGCTGCTGCCGCCGACATCAATTCCTGCATGCTTCACCTCGAGCTGGAAACCCTCAACGACGACCATATAGCCCGCATCCGCCGCTCGCTCACCGATGCCGGCTTCCAGGTGCTCTGACTTCATTTTATAGCATTTATAGATATTATTTCGGTCGGATTTTCCGGACTGGGGCATCCGCCAGAAAGCTATTTTATGCAGGATACCTAATAATTACAGCGCCGTGTCAACCGATTGGTTGACACGGCGCTGTCGTTTTATATGGTGTGTGTTGATTTAGGCTTCGGCGGGAGGATAACCGAAGGTGAGGCCGACCATCATACGGTTGGAGGCGGGGAGGCCGAGGGCGGCGGAGAAGGCCTTTTCGTCGACCATAAGCCGCTCCACTGCGTTGATACCCTGCGATGCACAGAAAAGGTAGGCATTTTCAGCGGCGGCGCCGGCGTCGAGGTAGGCTGAGGGCATCTTGAATGCTTCAACGAGCGGCGCGAGCTGCGGGTCGTCGATTTTGAAGCGGTCGAAGTCGGCGTATATCACTACGCTGAGTGGGGCGGTGGCCACAAATTCCTGGGCGCCAGCCAGGGCGCGGTGATCGCCTTCGAGGCGCGGCTCGAGGGTGGTATTTTCGGGGTTGAAGAAATAGATGCCGTCGGGTCGCACTACGTAGATGTCGAGGATGTAGAGGCCCATCGAAGCGGGCACGGTACGCTTGCCGTCGGGACGGTTCACGCCATACATGGCCCACAGTAGGTCGGAGAGATGCTGGTCGGAGAGTTCGCGCGCGGCGAATTCGCGTGAGGTATGGCGGGCAGCCATGGCGGTCTCGACAGGCGTCGAGGTAGCGGGGCGAGGAAGTCGGATTGTATCCATAATTGTCGTGAGGATTTATAGGTGGTAAGTTCTCGGAAGTCAACAGAAGTCTTCCAGTTTAACTAACACACCCGGAGGGCGGTCGGTTCAGATGGAGTAGAGGAGCGAGTCGATGAGCAGGGGTACGAGCGTGGGGTCGACGCCCAGCGCTGTGAGGGTGTGGAGGTCCTGGTTTATGTCGGCTATGAGCGAGTCGATGGCGGTGCGCCTGTTGTATGGATGTTCGCCGGATGGGGCTGTGCCGGGAGCCTCGGTCCGCATCGAGATGTTGAGCGAATAGAAGTTGAGTGCCTCACGCAGGCGCCCTTCGGCAAGGGCGAGATGCCCCATGTTGAGGTAGTCGTCGGCGATAGGGGAGAGGTTGAGCATCACCTTCTCGAAATATTTGTGGGCTCGCTCGAAATCGTGGGAGATTAGGAGTGTCCATGCCAGGGGACGGAGGGTCTTTTCGGGTTTGCCACCGAGATATTCGGCTTTGAAGAAGGCCTGGAGCGCGCGGTCGGTGTCACCCAGGGCAAGGTGGCAGCGGCCGATTGCAAGCGCTGTGGCTGCTTTTCCGGGTTTGCGGCGCTCAAGTTCGAGATATCGTTTCAGGGCCTCCGCGGGTTGTCCGTCGGCCAGAAGGAGATGGGCCAGCCGTGTTAGCGTCCAGTCGCTTCCGGAGTTGAGCATTTCGGCTCGCAGATAGCAGCGGATTGCCTCGGCCGTATCGCCTGACTTCTGGTAGGCGTAGCCGAGTTTCTGATAGAACTGGTCGTCGGGTGCGAACGAGGAGTCGGCAGCCATGGCCTTGAATGCGTCGATTGCCTGCGGATAGTAGCCGTGGGAGAAATAGAACTCGCCTACCAGCGGCATAATGTCCATGCGAATCACCACCGGTTTGAGGGCGTCGATTTCCACGAGGTTAACGCCTGCGGAGAATGGATTGAAGAATTCACCCTTGCGGCGGAAGAGGCGGAAGAAGCGGAAGGCGTTCTGCACGATCTTGTTGATGGCATTGGAGCGTGGTTCCCTCACGGAGAGCGATGCGGCCTGGATTTCGGCCAGTTGGTCGCCCTGGGCGCGGAACTGCTGCATCATCATGTCGCGCTGGGCCTGGGGCACCTGCTTGAGCGACAGCATGAATGAGAATTTATCGCTGTCGCAGAGAAATGGCGCCTTGGCGATGATGTCGGCCATGGACTGGTATAGTGCCGCTCCGTCGCCGGCAAATTCAGAGAAGTCGGTATGGAAGGGGAGAAACCATCCGTAGGGATCGTTGAAGAAGGGGAAGGTCTTAAGGTGGGCGAACGTACCCATCATTACGTCGCCACCCTCTTCCTGAATCTCGCTCATCTCCTTGAGCTTGTCGGCGAGGCCGGAGTTTTCGAGCATTTCGCGCCATTCCGGGTTCTCCTCGATTTCCTCCGGATCGAGGCTTTCGAGATTTCCCTGCTTCATCTGCTTGTCGATCTGCGGTTTGAGCTTGAGCATTTCGGGCACTATCTCGTCGGTAATCTTACGCGAAATGCGGTCTGTGTCGATAGTCTTTGCAAACTCGAGGTAGCAGGTGCGGATATCCGACTCAAGGGTGTGGCCGTCCGACAGGAGTACGTCGATGCGTGTGAGCGTTTTGGGTGAGAAGCCACGGCGGCGTCCGCGATGCATAAGCAGCAGGGCGCCGACGATTGCCGCAGCCGACATCCGTTCGACCGCCCCCTCCGGGAGAGTCACGTTGCGGTCGGAGCGTAGAGTGTCGGCATAGCAGTCGAGCAGCAGCTGCAGCCGGTGCTCGTCGTAATAGTGAAGGCCTCCGAGGGTGATGGCCCAGGCAAGAAGTATGCGGAACTCCGGCGGGAGCGAAGCGTCGGTCAGGGCATTTGCCAGAGCCTCGGTCTGAGCGCCTGAGAGCGGGTGAATGGTCCAAACGCGGTTGAATATACGGCGCTCCAGGCGCTCGCGCTCGGCAAGACGCTCGCGTAGCTTTTCGGAATGGGCGCCGCTCACCACGAAGTTGAACATCGACCCTTCGGCCGTGGCTTCGCGGTAGGCCTCGAGCAGCGATGGAATCGAATCTTGTTGCCGGGTAGCTTCGTAGCGGAGGGTGGAGTAGTATAGAGAGGGGGTGTCGCGGCTGAGGTATTCGCGTTCGATGCGGTCGGTGAGGGCAAGGATGCGGGCGCCGAGGTCGCGTGCCATTTCGGCGCGGCCGGGATCGTCGGCGCCTTGCATGGCGTAGTCGAGCATATAGTGGTAGCTCTGCTCGGCGGCGGCAATCTCATTGCCGATTTTTCGGTTGGAGAGCCCGGCGGCAAGCGATGCAACGGTCTCGAAGGCGTCCTTGAGGCGGTTGGAGGCTACGTAGCGCTCGATGCGGGCGCGTGTATCTGAAAATATAGTTTTGTCCATTAAAATTAATTCGAGCAACAAAAAAAGTTGTTATCAGTAGGTAGAGTACCTAATGATAACAACTGTATGCTACAAAAATCTTGCCAAACCTTAGCCGTGTTAACAGCTTTTATGTGGTTTTGCCTGATTTTCGGGATTTTCCGGTGCCGGAGCGGAGCTGACGGTGCGCCGGTCAGGGTTTCACCTCGTAGTAGGGGATGTCGACCAGGCGCATGTTGAATTTCAACGCCGAGTAAGGCGGGATACTTCCTGATCCGCTTACGCCGTATGCCAGCTGATAAGGGATGACGACCTGGACCGTGTCGCCCACATGCATCTGCTGCAGGGCAATCTGCCATCCCTGAATCAGACCGCTTACTTTGGCGGTAAGAATCTTGGCGGAGAGATTCTCCGACTTGTCGAAGACAGTACCGTCGTACAGGCGGCCTTCATAATAGGCCTGTATGGTCGAGGTGAGGTCGGGCACGAGGTTCATGGCCGTTTCATTGCGGTCGTTGAACCAGTGCATATAGATGGTCTGGCCCTGCGCCCATACGGGCACGATTTCCTCGTAGAAGAGGCCGGCGCCGTCGGGGTCGGCTTTGGAGGTTTCCTTGTTGAGCCAGGCGATGTTCTCATCGTGCCAGGCGTTGTACTGCTCGAGGTTTACCTCGTTGTCGTCGTCGCCGCCGCAGGCCGAAAGGAGGGCCAGCGAGGCGACGCCGAGGAGATGGAATAGTTTTTTCACTTGTGGTGGAACTGTCTGAAAGTTATGACATCAGTCGAAGCTCACTTTGGGAGCGTTCTGGGCGCCTTCGTCGGCCTTGAACATATCCTTGCGGTCGAAGCCGAAGATACCGGCCCAGATGTTGCCGGGGAAGCGGAGCACCTTGAGGTTGTATTTCTCAACGGCCTCGTTGAAGCGCATGCGCTCGGTGGCGATACGGTTTTCGGTGCCTTCAAGCTGCTTCTGCAGGTCGAGGAAGTTTTCGTTGGCCTTGAGGTCGGGGTAGGCTTCGGAAACGGCAAGAAGCGATTTCAGGGCACCGGAGAGCTCGTTCTGGGCCTGCTGGAAGCGGGCCATGTTTTCGGGGGTGAGCTCGTCGGCGGTCAGGGTGATGGAGCCGGCTTTGGCGCGGGCTTCGGTCACCTTCTCCAGAGTGCCGCTTTCGTGGGCGGCGTAGCCTTTGACGGTGCTTACAAGGTTGGGAATGAGGTCGGAGCGACGCTGATACTGGCTCTCGACCTGACCCCATTGCTTGCTAACTGCCTGATCGGCGTCGACCATGCCGTTGTAGCTTGAGCAGCCGCCGGCGAAAAGCAGGATTACGATAAGGAGAATTGCTCCTATGGTAATGGTTTTGGTGTTCATTTTCAATGTATGTTTAGAGAGATGGTGAAATCTTATAATTCAAGCCTCAGGGTTCAGCCGAGCTTGCGCAGGAGCGAGTTGAGGCTCACGCGGTCGTGGATAAGGGCGTGGAGGTCGGAGATGGCCACGCGCTTCTGCTCCATCGAGTCGCGTTCACGCAAGGTTACGGTGTTGTCCTCAAGTGTCTGATGGTCGACTGTGATGCAGAAGGGGGTGCCGATGGCGTCCTGGCGGCGGTAGCGCTTGCCGATGGAGTCCTTCTCCTCGTAGTGGGTATTGAAGTCGAACTTGAGGTCGTTGACGATTTCGCGGGCCTTTTCGGGGAGGCCGTCCTTGCGCACGAGCGGCATGACGGCGCATTTCACCGGAGCGAGGGCCTCGGGAAGATGGAGCACCACGCGGGTCTCGCCGCCTTCGAGAGTCTGCTCCTCGTAGCTCGAGCAGAGCACGGAGAGGAACATGCGGTCAACGCCGATCGAGGTCTCGATTACGTAGGGGATGTAGCTCTCGTTGAGCTCTGGGTCGAAGTACTGTATTTTCTTGCCGGAGAATTTTTCGTGCTGCGAGAGGTCGAAGTTGGTGCGTGAGTGGATGCCTTCCACTTCCTTGAATCCGAAGGGCATCTGGAATTCGATGTCGGTGGCGGCGTTGGCATAGTGGGCCAGCTTCTCGTGGTCGTGGTAGCGGTATTTTTCATCGCCGAGGCCGAGGGCCTTGTGCCATTTCAGGCGAGTTTCCTTCCATTTCTTGAACCATTCGAGCTCGGAGCCGGGGCGAACGAAGAACTGCATTTCCATCTGCTCGAACTCGCGCATGCGGAATATGAACTGACGGGCCACAATCTCGTTGCGAAAAGCTTTGCCTATCTGGGCGATGCCGAAGGGGATGCGCATGCGGCCGGTCTTCTGCACGTTTAGGTAGTTCACGAAGATGCCTTGGGCGGTCTCCGGGCGCAGGTATACGGTCATGGCGCCGTCGGCGGTGGAGCCCATTTCGGTTTTGAACATAAGGTTGAACTGACGCACGTCGGTCCAGTTTTTGGTGCCGCTTATGGGATCTACTATCTCCTCGTCGATGATGATCTGACGGAGTTCGTCGAGATCGTTGGCATTCATGGCGTCGGAGAAACGCTGATGGAGGGCGTCGCGCTTGGTCTGATGCTCTACCACGCGGGGATTGGTCTGGCGGAAGAGGGCTTCGTCGAAGCTGTTGCCAAAGCGCTTGGCGGCTTTAGCCACCTCTTTCTCGATTTTCTCGTCGATTTTGGCAATCTGCTCTTCGATAAGTACGTCGGCGCGGTAGCGTTTTTTCGAGTCGCGGTTGTCGATCAGGGGGTCGTTGAATGCGTCGACGTGGCCCGATGCCTTCCATATGGAGGGATGCATGAAGATGGCCGAGTCGATGCCCACGATATTCTCGTTGAGAAGCGTCATTGCTTCCCACCAGTAGCGTTTGATGTTGTTTTTCAGTTCTACGCCGTTCTGGCCGTAATCGTAGACGGCAGCGAGGCCGTCGTAGATTTCGCTCGACTGAAACACAAACCCGTACTCTTTGGCGTGGGATACAATTTTCTTAAACACATCTTCCTGTTGTGCCATTGCTGTATGTTAGTTTAGTAGGTTTTGTAATTTGGAATTGACGTTTTGACTGTTGGTTGAGGAGACGTGGCCGTATTTGGCCTATATATGTCGCCCGCAACGCGCAAAGATACGAAAAAAATCCGAAACGCAGAAATATGCATTCGGGGCGCGGATCAGCGGCGACGGGTGGCGGATCCGGAGGCGGAGCGGCTGCGCTGCGGAGTGGGTGCGGAGGTCCTGGAGGTCTTGCGCTCGGGCTTGTCGGCCTCGAGGAGGGCCTGCTGCTTGATGCGCAGATAGCCGGGGATGGTGAAGCCTTGGGCGGCGATAGCCTTCAGTACCTGGCAGTGCGATTTGAGGAGGGCGCGCAGGTCGAGGGCGAGTTCATGGATGCGCTGGGATGCTTTCTTGTCGCCGGTTTTCACTTTGGCGAGGGCGTCGACCGAGTCGCCGAACACGCTCTGCAGGCGCTCGGCGAAATATGCCGATGCGGCTCCGACGCGTCGCAGTAGGTCGGGCGTGGAGAGAGCCTGGGCCGGCATGTTGGTGAGCTGCACAATCCATTTGTCGGCCACGTCGATTATTTCTTCGCGCAGACGTGTGGCAATCATCCCCTGTGCAGCAGTCTCGTCGGAATATGAGTGTCGGAAGGTCTGGCCCATGAGCCGGGCGGCTGATGCCTGAGTAGTGGCGAGGTCTCCGAAATTGAAGAGGTCGAGAAGTCGGTTGCGGTAGAATGCCTGCTTGATTTCCGGAAGCATCCCCACGCTGCGGCGGCACTCCTCGTTCTGGCGGCCGATATAGCCTGCCACTTCGGGGTCGGTGCCCATGCGCGAGCTGCCGAGGGGTGTGGTGAGCACTATACCGTCGAGCGTCTTGCAGCGGGAGAGAGCCACGTAGACTTGTCCCGGAGCGAAGGCGCGTCCGGCGTCGATTATCACTCGGTCGAACGTAAGCCCCTGGCTTTTGTGGATTGTGATGGCCCAGGCCAGTCGCAGCGGAATCTGGGTGAACGATCCCTGAGTCTCGGTGACCACGGTCTGCGTCTTCTCGTCGACGGTGTATTTCATGTTGTCCCACTGCTGGACGCCTATGGTAATCGGCTCGGCCTCACCCTCGCAGGCTACGGTGACGGTCTCGGCACCCATTTCGGTGACGATGCCGATTTTTCCGTTGAAATAACGTTGCTCGGCCGATGGGTCGTTTTTCACGAACATCACCTGCGCGCCGACTTTCAGATAAAGGTCGACTGCCGTCGGGTAGGCGTATTCGGGGAATACGCCGGCAATCTCGGCGCCATAGCGCCGCCCGGTGCCTACGAGCCGCGCCAGTTCCATCCGGTTGAAGTCGTCGGCCGTGGCGTTATGTGTGGTGAGACGGATGTAGCCCGAGCGAGCGCCGGGGCGGAAGTCGGGATTCAGCCGGGAGTTGAGCAGGGCCACATCGGAGGGCGTCATGGCGTTGGTGCGAACGTGGTTGAGAAGCTCTACGAACTGCTCGTTCTGCTGGCGGTAGACTTTCGAGAGCGAGATGGTGACGTATGGGACGCAGGCGAGCGCCTTCGAGCCGAAAAAATAGTTGGTGTCGTAGTGCGTGCGGAGCAGACTTTCCTCGGCATGTGTCACCACAGGCGCGAGCTGCAGCAGGTCGCCGATCATGAGCAGCTGCACGCCCCCGAAGGGGGCCGACGAGCGTCGGTATTTGCGCAGGGCGTTGTCGACGGCATCGAGCAGGTCGGCGCGCACCATCGAAATCTCATCGATTACGAGCAGATCGAGCGCGCGGATTATGCGTAACTTCTGCTTTGAGAAGTTGAAAGTGTCCTTGTAGTCGCTTCCCGGCACGTATGGTGCCGTAGGGAGCTGGAAGAAAGAGTGGATGGTGGTGCCGCCGGCATTTATGGCGGCCACGCCCGTGGGCGCGACCACCACCATGGATTTGGCGCTGCGCTCGCGCAGGGTGCGCAGGAATGTGGTTTTGCCAGTCCCGGCTTTGCCAGTGAGAAAAATGCTGATGCCGGTATGCTCGGCATATTCCCATGCCAGCTGCAGTTCGGGATTGCGTTCCATCCGCGCCTTATTGCTCGAAGTTCATTTCGTCGAATCCTTCGAGGTCGAATTCGTCGTCGTTGAACGATTCCGAGCCGTAAAAATCCTCGTCGAGGTCGTCGGCGGCTGCGGCTTTGGCTTTGGCGTCGGTCTTGGCTTCGAATTCGGTGAAGTCTATGGTCTGGGCGGGGGCTTTGCCAAGCGAGAGGGTGCAGACGGGGTCCATGAGCGTCTTACCGGGGATGAGTTCCTTCATCTCCATGAAGAAAGAGCGGTCGGTCATGTAGTCGAAAGTGAAAAGCAGACGCTGCCCTTCGTCGTCGATGAGGTCGGAGAGAACCGTATCCTCCATCAGATATACATCCTCCGACGAATCGGAGCCCATATCTTCCAGGGTGATTTCTTTTTCCTTCTCCCAGTCGGAGGAACAGAGGAAAAACGACGACATTTCGTTTTTGTCGTAGTCTACGCTATCGCAGATGGCATTTTTCAGGTCGAGAAACGTTGCGTCGGCATCGATCTGAATTTCGCGCTTGAAGTTGTCGACTTCGTCGGAGACGATTCTGAAGTTGAAAATCATAGGATATACTGAGCGGAGATAAGATTTGTATTCGGTAGAATGTCTATGATATATTATATATGTGGACGCCGGAGCGCCTTGCATCGTTGTCGCAAAGTTAAAAATTAATCCATGCAACCGCCAAATAAAAAAGCCCAAAATTTTTATATCCTTTCCGGATAAAACCTGCACGCGATGCCTCTGTAGACAATCGGCATGGGGCAATATCTTCAGAGTGTTTGAATTTTAGGGGATTTTTAATACCTTTGCATCGGAAACATCTGCATATAGTTGCAAATATCTTGCAAATGCCTAAAATGGTTTTCAATTTGATTGGCTCCCCACAGCAAAGGAGCACTTCGGTAGAAAATTAAATTTTTTTGAACAGTTATTTTTTTTCTTTTGACATGAAGCATCATTACCTTGCGCTGGCGGCAGCTCTGCTGGCTGCCACGGGCATGCAGGCGGATGCCAAAGGCACGATGACGGTGAACGGAAGCGGCGCTGGCGCAGCAATCCCGGTCTCCGGCATCTCGCGCATCACTTTCGACGACCACACCATGAAGGTGGCAACGGCCGACGGTGGCAGCCAGGCGTTCGACGTCAATGCCCTCAGCAACATTACTTTCGATCTCTCCGCAACGGGCGGAGTGGAGAAGGTGACAGCCAATCTCGACGACGACCTCACGGTCGAGGCGCTCAACGGGCTCCTTACGTTCACCGCAACCTCGGGTGTTGCAATCGACGTTAAGGTCTACACCACAGCCGGTGCGCTCACAATGGCCGCGACCGGCGAAGGTTCTGTATCCGTCGACCTCACCACTCTTGCCAAAGGCGTTTATCTGGTACGCGCCAACAATAAGACTCTTAAAGTAGCCAACTGAATTCAAACCAATCAAGCTCAATTCCAACTGAAATGATCAGAATTCTCACATTTGTAATCTCCATACTCAGCTTCGTGGCTGCTGTCTTCGCACAGGAGGTTGTTCCCACCATGCACGTGAATCTCGCCAACGGAACCACCGTTGACTATCCTCTGGCCGATATCACCGATATTACTTTCGAGGATGTTGCCAAGGAGGCAGGCCCCGTATCGTTCGCCGTGCCCAACGACTTTACCGCCAGCTATGTGCTCGATATAAAAGCCGGTACCGAAAAGGTTGCCGAGGTAGCCAAGGAATACGTCAAGGGCCTCGGTCAGGTTATAGTCGTATATCCATGCGACGCCGAGGGAAAAGCAGACCTCACCAAGGGTATCACTTCGAAAGGGGCGACCGTCGCGTGGGACGCCTCGACCAAGCTCCCGGCCGTAGGCGCCGAAGGCGACGATGTAACCACCTTCTATGTAGTCGAAGGCAAGCTTCTAACCGCCTACGACGGAGAGACCACTGCCGCTACCGTCGCGCCCCAGCTGCTGGTTGACCGCCGCGGCACCGAGACGCAGACCTACCGCATCGTGAAAATCGGTCTGCAGTACTGGATGGCTGACAACTTCCGCGGTACCAAATATACCGACGGCTCCGCTATCGCCTCCATCTCCGGCTCCGACAAGGAAGCCTGGAATGCCAATACCACCGGATGCTACTATGCTGAGACCGAGTCCGACTGGGCAGCCATTGCAGGCCACCTCTACAACGGCTACGTAGCTGTAAGCGACAAGATCGCTCCCGAGGGATGGCGTGTGCCCTCATGCAGCGACTATGGCTCGATCCGCACTTCCGTAGGTGCGCGCACCGCCGCCCTCTATAAGGATTCCGCTCCCGGCACATGGAGCGAGGGAACCACAGGAACCAATCTTACCGGTTTCTCAGTAGTCGCTACCGGCTACTTTAGCACGGCCACCGACCTCAACGCTCAGTTCTCCGACACTAATATCTGGACCTCAGACCATGCATACGACGGTCTCGCAAAAGCGGAGGCTATCGACTTCTTCCGTGTATCGGGTTCGGCCACCAATGCGGTCTTCCCCACCAAGGGGCTTAATCCCCATGCCTATACCTTCGGCCACTGCCTGCGCTTCGTGCGCGAGTAAGCCGTCGCAACCTTAACGACAATATAAAAGGCGATGCCTCGGGAGAAAATCCCGGCGCATCGCCTTTTTGGATGTCCGACGTGTTTTTTAAGATAGATGGCGTGGCTGTGCGCCTCCCGAAGC
>UREH01000057.1 GCA_900546835.1 uncultured Porphyromonadaceae bacterium | reverse complement strand
AGCGTTGCGGAGGGCGGCCCACTCCGAATCGGGCTGAACGTTGCGTGGCTGCAGCCATCCGGCAAGCTGAACGAAATAGAACGGCAGACTCTCGCCCCATATGGAACGCCAGCTGCGTATCAGATTCTGGAACATAGGCTCATACTGCTCGGCACGTCCCACATTGGCACAACCCTGATACCACAGGACTCCCCTTACCGGCATAAGCCTAAGCGGCGAAATCATAGCATTGAAAAGCACCGACGGGAAGCTCGACTCATAGATTGAAGCCGGACGCGGCGGCATCTTCGAGAAATCTTTTAGCACGGAGAATTTCCACTCTCCTGCAAGCGGATAAGTGCGTCCGGCTACAACAACGCAATTGTCTTCGGGCTTGCCACCTATTCCACCGTCACCGCCGTAGTCGGATACCTTGACGGTAATCACGTTCTTACCGGCACGAACAAGATTGCCGGGCACTTCATAGTGACGGGGAGTATCCCACGCGGCCTCTCCACCCACTTTGGATCCGTTGAAATATGTTTCGTCCTCATTGTCGATGGGACCGAGATTAAGAGTCAAGGGCTTACCGGCTGCATCCTCGGGAAGATCGACAACGCGCTGCATCCACACAATGCCGTCGAATCCTGGAAGTACGGAAGTCTCCCACATAGCGGGAATCTGAATGCTCAGCCAGCTATCACCGGTCTGTTCGGCGGCGAGATCGAAGTCGTCAGTAAGTGTGGCGCCCTGCTCGAGCCACTGCGCGTTGCGACGCTCGTAGTCGTCCTTGAGGTAGCCGGGATGCAAGGCGTCCTTAGCCAATGCATCTACCTCTGTCTCAAAACCGGGCACTCCGGCAAAATATTCTGCCGAAGTCCATGCTTCGGCTGGCGTGCCGCCCCAAGTGGCGTCGATTACGCCGACAGGCACCTGCAGGGAATCCTTCATCTCCTTTGCGAACAAATAGGCGATGGCCGAGAAATCCATAGTGGCCGGCGAAGCCTCCACCCATCCGCCCATATTGACGTCGGCATCTGCCTGCGGGGCGTAGGCTGTATTCTTACGTATCTGGAGCAGACGCACTTCCGGATGCCGGGCTGTGGCAACAACTTCGTCGGCGTTCATCACCTGGGTCCATCCTTTTACAGGGAACTCCATATTCGACTGACCCGAGCAGAGCCACAGCTCGCCCGAAAGCACATTGGAAAGCACTACCGGGGCTCCATTGCCATCGTCGACAATAATTGTATAGGGACCTCCCGCGCCGGGAGTAGGCAGCGCTATACTGAAAGCTCCGTCGGCTCCGGCCTTTCCCTTGGCTTTGCCGTTAGCCCAGTCGGTCGTCACCTTTACTTCGGCGCCAGGCGTAGCCTTACCCGCTACGGTGAGCATGGCGTCGCGCTGCACGAGCATGTTGTCGGTGAAAAATTTCGGGAGCACCACTTCGGCCGAGGCGCCGAACGCCACCAGCGAAAGAAGCGATAAAGTTTTTAGTCTGTTCATTTTATGGTTTTACGGTAAAAGATTTTATAAATGAAATATTGTCGGAGGCACATGAGATCGGCCACGCGGTCTGCCACCGGCTGCGATGCGTCGCGGTAGAGCGTCATTCCCACCTTCCGGGGCGGCTCAGTTTTCCGGAGCGCCGGGGGTGATGTCGTCGAGTTTGGCCGGTGCGGAATTTTTCTGACACTGCTTTTCAAACGCCTTCGGAGTGACACCGAACTGCTTGAAGAACAGCTTGCTGAAATAGCTCGACGAATTGATGCCCACCATGAAGCAAACATCGCCGATACGGTATTTACCTTCCTGGATCAGCTCGGCTGCCTTCTTCAGCTTGATAAGGCGGATAAGTTCCACCGGCGAGAGATTGAAGAGCGTCTTGATACGTCGCAGCAGCGAACTGCGGCTCATGCAGAATGCTTCGGCCATCGCCTCCACCGAGAAATTCTCGTCGGCGATATTATCCGTTACGATTTTCACCACCTTGTTCATGAATTCCTCGTCGGCCTTGTTGAGCTTCATGCTGTCGATAGTGAAGAAAGGCTTCTTGAGGAAGGCCTTGCGCTCGTGCTGCCGGTTGTCGAGCAGCGACATAATCTGCTGGCGGAAATACTTGATGGAGAACGGTTTCTCTATATATGCCTCACCGCCGCATTTCAGAGCCTTCAGCTTGCTGTCGAGATCGTTTTTGGCAGTCAGGAACACCACGGGGATATTGCTCGAATCCACGTTCTCCTTAATGCGCGAGCAAAGCTCGTAGCCGTCCATTGCAGGCATCATTATATCTGTCACAACAATGTCGAAGCGGCGTTCTGCCAGCAGCTTGAGGGCTTCGACTCCGTTCACGGCCGTCTCGATGTTGAACGAGCGGCTCAGCTGGTCGTATAGGAAATCGCGCATGTCGGCGTTGTCCTCCACGAAGAGCATGGAATAGGCTCGGTCGGCCGTCGATACTGCATTGTCCTCCTCCATTACAAATTCCGCCATCACAGGATTGGAGTCGTTGTCGACTTCCACATTCTCCTGATGAAGAGGTATCTCTAGCACAAACGTATTTGCCAGCGTGCTCGTGTCGGCCAGCGTGAGCGAGCCGCTGTGAAGCTTGGCGAGCGACGACGCCAGCGGCAGCCCGATGCCTACGCCGCCGGCATGCGAAGTTTCCGGATCAATCTGATAGAAAGGCTCGAAGATACGCAGGCGGTGTTCCCCCTCGATGCGCGCGCCGTCGCTGGCTACGGCGAGGGTGAACTTTCCGGCGTCGGCCGTAAGCGCAATCTCGATGGCAGAGTCGGAATATTTCAGCGCGTTGTTGAAAAGGTTGCTTATTATCTTGGTAATGGCTTCCGGGTCGATGGTAGCGAAAATGCTCTTGTCGGGGAGGGAAGCTGTAACGGTTTTGTTTTTCAGCGACATGGTCAGCTCGAAACGGCTGAAAATCTTCTGCACCAGCGCCGTGACGTCGACGTTCTCGAAATTGAGCGACGGCTGGTTGCCGTCGATTTTCTGGAAATCGAGCAGATGGGTTGTCAGATCGAGCAGGCGGTTGGCATTCATGCGTATGATCTTGAGGTAGCGCTCCACACGCTCGTCGCGTACGCCTATTTCGTCAATAGCCTCAAGAGGCGAACCAATCAGCGAGAGCGGCGTGCGGATTTCGTGAGCGATTTCGGTAAAGAACTGTATCTTGTTTTTATACAAGTCTTTCTCCTTGCGGATGCTCATTTCGTTGGCCATCTTGATCATCTGGCGCTCCTGGCGGTAGCGGTAGTAGCGCCAGCCCGTAAGGAGCAGACCGCCGAAAATCGAGGCATAGATGAGATATGCCCACCAGGATTCATACCACGACGGCAGTACCGACAGCTTATATGTGTTCACCGACTGGTTCGTGCCGTTTTCGGCGCGAAGCTCAAGGTCGTAGTCGCCCGGCAGAAGACCCACGAACGAGAGATTTCGCGGATTGGTGATGTATATCCACTCCTTGTCGGTGGGAAGAAGGCGGTAGCTGTAAACCACAGTCTGGTTGTTGGCATAATAAGGGAGTGCAACGTTGAAGCTGATGGTTGCGGCCGAATGCGGCACCTCGATGGTGCGTGTGAACAGCAGATTCTCCTTCAGCGGGGAGTCGTCGCCGGGGGTCACCTCCTCGTTGCCGATACGCATGCGGGTCAGATAAAGCGGCGGGAGGCTGTCGGTATCCACATCTTTCAGGGGGTCAAAACGCACCACTCCGCCAAGGCCGCCGAAATAGAAGTAGCCATCTTCGTCGGCTACAGCGCTGTTGTAGCTGAATCCACGCGGCATAGTGCCCCGGTGCGAAGAGAATGTCTTGATTTTCTGCGTGGCGGGATCCATTTTCACAAGCCCGCTGTTTGTACCGAACCACAGGTTGCCGAGCTTATCCTCAAGCACGTTGTAGACCACATTGTCGGGCAGTCCCTCCTCTGAACTGTATGTTGTGAATTTCTGCGTGTCAGGGTTGAAAAGGCTCAGACCGCCACGATCGGTGGTAAGCCAGATACGCCCCTTCGAGTCCTCGAATACCGAACTTACGGAGTTGCTGCGCAATCCGTTGGAATACTGTTCGTCGAAACCGTAGTGAAAGAATTTGCGTTTGAGGGGATCGAACATCCAGGCTCCGTTGCCCATTGTGGTTATCCAGATGCGACCGTCGCGGGTCTCATATATGTTAGAAATCCAGTCGTAGCCCAGTTCGGTCACGTTTGAGAACTCCCCGCTCCCATTCGGGCGAAAGTACAGGCCCCATTCCAGGCCCACCCATAGATTCCCCTTGGAATCCTCGAGCATGGCGTAAACACTGTTGTCCGAACCGTGGAGATTACTGCACATATTGCTGACGGCACGGCTGTCGGCATCAAACACCGAAAGACCATGTCGTACGCTTCCAGCCATTACGGTGTTGCCTATGCTCTGCAGATTGAGTACGCTTTTTTCAGGGATGCGGTCGGTCATGCTGCGATCGATGGTGCATGTGGCCACATCCAGCGCGTCAAGACCGCCGTCCTCATATCCCATCCACACCTTTCCGGGGGTATAGGCCATGCCGCGAAGCAGGTTGCCCGAAAGCGACCGCTGCGAGCTGCCTTTGGTGAAATATTCGAATACCAGCCCTGTACGCTGGAAGTAGTTGACGCCGCCGAAGAGAGTGCCGATCCATAGATTCCCTTTGTCGTCGGGATAGAAGGTGTAAATAACGTTGTCTGTGAAAGCGCTTTCGCCCATCGTCTCAGTGGTTACGCGCGTCTCGCTGCCGTCGTTCAGGTCGAGTATGCATATGCCTCCCTGGGTGCCGATCCACAGCTCGTCGCCGAGACGACATACCTTGCGGAGGTAGACATGTCCGGCCGCGGAGAAAGGGATTTCACGCATGTCGCCGGAATGAATGTCGAGACAGAGGAGATTGCCGTTGGTGTCGCCCAGAAGAATGTCGTGGTCGGTCATCGGCGCGAGGACGGATATGAGCATGCCGGAGAAACGCTGCCGTACATCCGGCGGCCCAGCCTGCTTGAAGCAGTTGGAGCTCCTGTCGTATTTAAACAGTCCCTGAAAGGATGTTCCGACGAAAATCTCATCGCCCACGGCCGTGATACACTGGGGCAGCTTCCCCTTGTCGCCGCCGTGGTCAGTGACGCTGTAATAATCCATAGCCTTTCCGTTGATTCGGAACACTCCCTGATTGGGGATAAGCACCCAGATATTACCATCGCTATCGCCGAATATTGTCTCCACCCAGTCGTCGGCGGCTATACCCTCGCGCGAACGCAAGCCCATATGGGTAAACACCTCGCGACGCATGTCGTATATGTATACACCGCGGTCTGTACCAACCCATAGCGAATCGTTACGCTCGAAAATTGAACTGATATTGTTGTTGCCGCGCCGCGTTGTCGGGTCGTAGCAATTGAAGCGGCGCACGCTCAAGCCGTCGTAGCGGTTGAGGCCGTTCTTGGTGCCGAACCACATGAAACCGAAGCGGTCCCGGTGGATGGCTTTGACATTGTTCGACGAAAGGCCGTCGGAATTGTCTATTTTCGAGATGGAGAATCTTATGGGAGCCGCGGCAGCGGCCACAGCCGTAAGCACGAGCATTCCCGCAATAAGAATCTTTATGATGTTCGTATGGCGCATAGGTTCAGATGAATGGAGATTTTTGCGAACGCCATTGCCCGCAGCCGGGGCGCCTTAACGGCGCGCGGCCTTGACTACAGCGATTGTTCCGTCGGCCATCACAGCCTTGACGATAGCGATACGGGGCGAACCGGCGAGGCTTACCGATATGCCTGCGGCGCCGTCGGGACGGCGGCCCTGGCCGAGCAGACGGCCGTCGGTGCCATATACTGCCACTTCCGTCAGCTTTTTGGCCGCAGCAGCCTGACAGCGGCCTTCGCCGTCGAGAGCCACGTTGAGCCGGGCATCTTCCGTTCCTGCGTCGACCGCGAGATCCTCGATGCCCGAGGAGGTATTGTAGAGTTTATAGATATGGGCGTCTTTCGGACCGACTTCGTAGGAGAAGCCGTTGTTGCCGCTGTTCATCGAAACGAAGTCGCCGCTCCAGAGCTCCTGGATTTTGTTGTATTTCCCCACAGGGATGCCGAGGGTGGTAAATTTCAGTTCGCCGCGCTTGGTAGCCGATGAACTGAAATTGAACACGGCCACATAGGTTGCATTGTCGTCGTGGCGCACGAAAACAGTCTCCGAACGGTAGGGTGAATTAAATTCGTTGCCGGGAACCGGGGTAAAGGCGCCGGTATGGGTCCGGACGTATTCATTTACGCGCTCGTTGCCCATTATGAGGCGGGCGCGCTTTTTCGATTCCACGGGATGACCCACTATGTTGCCGTTATCATCCTTGGGAGCGGTCTCGCAGTAGTTGTCGCCGAAGATGTAGGCACCGGTTACCACGCCTGTAGTGGCGCGGGCACGGTTCTCGCCCTCAGTTTCCTTCAGGCCGCTGTCGTTCTTGTAGAACACGAGTTGGTCGGGATCGAGCACCTTGTAGAGGCGATCCATCCAGAAGCCGTAGGAAATGGAGTTCATCACAAATTCGCTTTCGCCGATTTCGCTGAAGCGGTCGCAGCAGGTGCGCCGCCCCTGGGTATACTGGTAGGGGAAAGCGGGCGACATGGCCAGCACAACGTACATGCCGTATTTCTCGGCCTCCTCACGAATCATCTTCATACCATAGTTGTAGGCCTGCACGGCTGTGGTGATTTCAGGATTGTAATAGCTGTCGCCCTGCACGATGCCGCTGTTCATGAAATCGATTTTCACATATTTCGCTCCAAGGTCGTTATATTTTTTGAATACAGCCTTGATAAGCTTTTCCATAGCGGGATGGGTCGGATCGCTGGCAATATAATGGCAGCCGGAGTTATTATACCATACGGGCTGGATTTGTCCGTTGACTCTCAGCGCCATATCGCGGTTTGTATATTCGGGAGCGCCATATACCTGCGAGTCGAGAGTCCAGTCCCAGATTACAAACGGACCGCCGTAAAGGCCGAGAATCTGATTGGTGCCTGTGTATCTCTGGCCGCCATAGTTGTAGGATTTGTTCTCAGGCGCGAAATACTGAGTGGCCAGACGCTTGAGGTTGCCCGCGCTGATATTGTCTTCGCCGAAGGCGTCGAGGCTGATGGCAGTCTGGCCGTTGGCGTTGTGGAATCCCTTGTCGAAAAGCTCGTCCTTCAGGAAACGGGCGCAGCCGTGAACGCCTTCAAGGTTCCCCTTCGCCTGATGGGAGCCGTAGGAGCTCCAGCCGATGGGGTTTCCGTCGTTCCATTCCATCGGAGGCTCAACGACAGCATTGGCGTCGGCGAAGGCATAGAGACCCTCGCGCCAGTCGTCGAACGCTCCGAACATGAAGCGGGCCGAGCTTACCTTTTGGCCGTGGAGTTTGCCATGCGGAATCTGGTCGTGGGTCAGCTCGCTGGAGAGACCCGAAAGGCATTCGAATTTCAGGATGCGGCGGCCGTAGTTACCCTTGACGGTAACGCCGTTTTTCCAGTTGTCGTGGTCGACCGATCCGGCTACGAGGCCGAAACGGCTGTCGATGTTGAATGTGCACCCTACTTCGTGGGATACGGAGGTATACTCTCTGCTGGTGTTGATGGTCTGGCAACCGTATGCCTGATGGCCGTCGTTTTCAAAGGGCACCCACATGATGCGGTTGTTGTTTGCTTCCGGAAGGTCGGTGTTCTCACCGACGGTCATCGGCACGAGGCAGTTGGAGTAGATGGTCTTGCCGTTGGTTGAAACCACGCTCGCCTGGGCGATAGCGTAGGAAAGTCCGGGATACATTGCATAGGTGCGCACGAGCTGCATGCCGTCGCCGGTGTGGACGAATTTCAGCACCTGGCCCTCGCCGAATTCGTTCTGCTCGCCAAACTCCTTCAGCGCGGTGGTCACGGTCACCATCGGGGCGTAGTCCTTACTCGAGATGCTCTTTGTCTCCTCCCCTTCGAAGTTGTAGGTGGCAGTGGAATAGATATCGTTGAATGCGGCGAAGCCGTTGTGGTAAAGCGTGAGTTTGCCGTTGTCGTAGTCAAGTTTCAATGACCCTTCGGAAATGGATGTGGCCGAAACGTGCATCAGCCCCATGGCGAAGATGGCGGCTGTCAGGCCGGCGGCAATTCTATTGGTTATCATAATCTGCGGTTATGGAGTGTTATATCGTTTTGTTTTGTAATATATTCAGTCTACGTTTGCCGATGCCTCAGAGGGCTATGCGGTAGACTTTCACATCTTTGGCCGGCACTTCGGTGTCGATGGCCCCGCGGAGCGTCGAAGCGTCGTGCGACCACAATTCCACCGCCTGATAATCGGCGCCGTCGCTCAGTCCGAGGCGGTGGAGCGGCAGGTGCTTGCGCTCGGAGCGGTCGGAGAAGTTGAATATGGCCACATACATCGTGTCGCCGTCGCGACCCACAAACATGTCGGCGGCGCGGTCGCCCTTGCCGGGTTCAACAGGGCGGAACGACTTGCATGCGCGGGCTATGGCGTTGATGTCGGGGTTGGTGGCCGTGCGGAGCACTTTTGCGCGCGTCGCCGGCTTGCCGCTCACCTCCGAGAGATCATCGCCCAGCAGGAAGAGACCCGTGATGGCCGACGAGGTGAGGCGTGCGCGGTTCTCTCCGTCGGTTACACCCTCCATCACGATATGGTCTGCGTCGTTGTAGTGGTATACATGGTCGAGCCACCATCCGTAGGTAAGGGCGTTGAGGGAATATTCGGTATTGTTGATGTCGGCCCATGCGTCGCAGCCTATGCGGCGGCTGTGGGCATAGTTGGCGGGGAAAAGCGGCGCAATCGAGAGGTTGATCCAGAGCTTGCCCTGAGCCACGGAGTCAATGAATGCCATCCCGCTGTTGTAGGCCTGCACGCCGGTGGTCACCGATGGGTCGTAGTGGGAGTCGGCCTCGTAGGCGCCATGGGCCATGAAGTCGATTTTCATGAAATCGTAGCCCCAGTCGATGAACTGCTGTACCTGTCGGGCGATGCGTGCGCGCGTGGCCGGATGTGTCGGGTCGATGGCATAGGCACCGTCGAATTCCAGAATCTTGTCGCCGTGGCGCAGATAGATGTCTTTGTATTTGTATTCGGGAGCCTCGCCCACGGTCGCCTCGGGATTCTTACCCCAGTCGGTAAACGGGCAGAAGTAGATGCCGGCCTTTTGGCCGCGGTCGTGGCAGGCCTTGGCGAAGTCGATGCGCTGCTGCTCGGTCAGGCCAAAATCCCAGAAGGCGTCGAGGCCGATGTATACGGTGCTGTCGGCGTTGACAAACGACTCAGGCTCCAGCTTCTCGGCGATGAACTCGCCCACCTGGTTGGCGTTCTCGAAGTTCACGCGGGTCTGAAGTTTGCCCCAGCTGTTCCAGCCGAACGGCCGCGGGCCGGCCGACTGGATGCGCGGCGCCTCGATGGCACAGAGGTCGGCATAGGTCTCCATGCCGTCGCGCCAGTCGTCGAAACGCCCCAGCATTATGGCGGGGGATTTCACGCTCTTCCCTTTCACGGCTCCGTGGGGACGGATGTCTCGGGTCAGGTTGGTGGCCACGCCGCCAAAGGCATAAAGCGAGTCGATGGCCGTGGCTCCTTTGGCCACGGTGCGCACGCCGGTTTTCCATACGTCGTGCTCCATCGAGCCGACCACGATGGCCTCGCGGGTATCGGCGTTTAGGATGGCCGATACCTCGTAGCTCACCGGCATGGACTCTCCGAAGGGCGTTATGCTGTAGCGCACCCAGGCGTCGTTGTCGTATGGCACGAACACCGTGCTGTTGCCCGGACGGCTGAAAGCCTCGAAAGTCGATGCGCATGCCACTGGAGCCATATAGTTGGCCTCCACGCCGGCCGGATTGGCCACGGTGAGGTCGGCGATGGCATACGGCTTCCCCTCATAGAGTCGGAAGGTGCGCGTGGCCGTAAGTTTGCCGTCGCGGCCGGCAACGGCAACTTTCATTCCATTGCCGAATTTATCGGCGAAGGGGCGCGAGCTGGCGGTGATGTTCTTCATCCCCTTCATGGTGGCAACCACGGAATCGAGCCCCCATTCCGCTCCGACGCCGACCGCTACCGGCCGGTTGTCGAGACTGAGGGTGGCACTGCCGTCGGCGGTATCAACCGTCAGGCTCCATTGGCCGCATTCAAATGTTTTAAGAGCCGCCCCCGCCTGGGGAGTCGCGGCAATCAAGGCTGTAAGCAGAGAGGTCGTAACAAAAAAAGCAAGAGTTGCAGTCTTCATCGCTGAAAGTTTTCGGTATAGATTGGTATCAATTCTGATTTGGCATTTACAAAATTAGATGCTAAAATAAAAAAAAATCGTCAAATTCAGTTCAAATAATGCCACATCTGCTTCACAGATCCCAAAAATGAGAATTCAGTCCTGATTGAGCCGCTCATGAAGCCATCGGAGTGTAGATTCTCCGACCACACGCGGCCCTTGCAGCCGAGAACTTTCTATCGTGTCAATCTGTTGTAATTAGACAGCAAAAAAAGGAAACACAATTCAACAACCCAACAATTATGGACAAGAAAAACATAAAAGGCACACGCACCGAAGTCAATCTTCTGAAATCATTCGCAGGCGAATCGCAGGCCCGCAGCCGCTATACTATTTTCGCCGAAGTGGCCCGTGAGGAGGGTTACGAACAGATAGCCTCCATCTTCATGGAGACTGCCGAACAGGAATTCGCACATGCCAAAAACTTCTTCAGCTATCTCGACGAAGGTATGCTTGAGATTCAGGCATCATATCCGGCAGGCCCGGTGGGCGACACCGCACGGAATCTTGCCGAAGCAGCAGCCGGCGAGCATGAGGAATGGGCCGACATGTATGTGGAATTCGCACGTGTGGCCCGCGAGGAAGGATTCACCGCCATCGCCAAACTTTTCGAAAATGTCGCCGTGGTGGAGCAGGGCCATGAGGCCCGATACCTCAAACTGCTCGCCCGCATGGAAGCAGGCGAAGTCTTCTCCGATCCCGATGCCAACACTCAGTGGCAATGCCGCTACTGCGGATATATCGCAACCGGCAAGAACGCGCCTGGGGCCTGCCCCGTATGCCGCAAGCCCCAGGCCTACTTCCAGCGTCGTCAGGAAAACTATTGAAATTCCCCGAAGGCTTTTTTAAGGTATTTAAAGTCTCTAAGGCGGTGTGTCAAAATTCCATAATTTGACACATCGCCCTATTTTTTACCCGGATGGCGAGGGCGCTGTCAGCCATCGACCTTTGGTCGCTTTGCTATGCAAAGAATGGTCCAGATGGTAGGAACCCGAACCCCTCACGCGACGCCCCAGATGGGCTATTATGACACGCCCTCTACTTTTTCGGGGTGATGCCGATGCCCGGGAGGTCAGAAACCGTCACTCGGCCGTCTACAATCTTCATGCCGTCGAAAAGATCGTTGGCGATAAGAAGATTGCCGTCGAGGTCAACCCAGTCGGCAAGTCCCGCAAGCTGAGCGGCAGCCGAGACGGCACACGACGTCTCGGTCATGCACCCGATCATCACCTTCATCCCCAGGCCGCGCGCCAGCACGGCCATGCGGTAGGCGTCGTGCATGCCGCCACACTTCATCAGCTTGATGTTGATGCCGTCGTAGGCGCGGGCGAGCGCCGGAACGTCGGCCGAAGTCTGCACAGCCTCGTCGGCCACAATCGGAATCGGCGAGCGCTCCTTGAGCCATGCGTGCCCCTCCATATCGCGCTTGTCGAGTGGCTGCTCCACGAATATCACTCCCCTGTCGGCAAGCCAAAGGATGTTTTCCAACGCTTCTTCAGGAGTTTTCCACCCCTGGTTCACGTCGACGCAAATCGGGCGATCAGTATGGCGCCGGATGGTCTCAATCAGTTCGCAGTCGCCCGGCACTCCCATCTTCACCTTTATGACCTTATAAGGCTCCGACTCGGCTATTTTTTGCTCAAGCACCTCAGGGCTATCGTTCGAGATGGTGTAGCTCGTGGAGGGAGCCTTGCGCTCGTCGATTCCCCAGATGCGGTGCCAGGGTTGTCCCATGATTTTCCCCGTAAGGTCGTGGAGAGCAATATCTATTGCCGCTTTTGCCGCCATGTTGCCCGGTGCGAGCGAATCAAGGTAAGCGTGAATGGCGTCGATGGCGAAGGGGTCGGAAAGTCGCGAGGCGTCCACACGGCTCAGAAACCCGGTTACAGATGCGACCGACTCGCCAAGATAGGGAGGCATCGAGGCTTCGCCATAGCCGATAAGCGGAGCACCCCCCACACCGACGGAATCCATCGAGATCTCCACCTGCACGCCAGGAGTCGACGTACGCGACATCGACGCAAGATTAAATGCATGCCTGAGCTGCAGTTCGTAAGGATAATAGCGTAGCGATACTTTCGCGTCGCCCTGCGCGAACAGGCCGATAAGAGCCATACAAAGAATTATATATCGTTTCATATTCCAGGCCGTGAATGCGGATTCAAAGTTAGCGAATCCATCAGACGAAAACAAGCGGCGTGTCAATCACGACACACCGCCTGTATGTTCAACCTATCTTCTTTACCTTTGGAAATCGCACCTCATCGGATGCAGTTTACAATCATTGAATTTTTAGAATCTAACTTGCCTAAATATAAGTAACTGTTCAAAATTATTTTATACTTTCCTGATCTAATTATTTCAACATTTCCGCGGTAAAATTTTCGTATCTTTTCCTCTCTTCATCAGTCGTGTAGACATCTACACTCCTTCTTCATCG
>UREH01000056.1 GCA_900546835.1 uncultured Porphyromonadaceae bacterium | reverse complement strand
GGAGGTGATGCGCACGTCGACGTCGAAGCCACGGGAGCCGAGCTCGCGCTCGGCGTTCCCGGCTACTCCGCGCTTGGTACCGGTGCCCGAAATAGGGTTGATCACCAGCATTATGCGTTGCTTGGTCTGCTCCATTCTCAGGGTTTCACGAGTATTTTGGCGGGTGAATGCTGCTGGTCGGTCACGATGAAGAACGCGCCGTAGGGAAGCTCGATTTCGGTGTTGTTCTCCACCCGGTCGATGTAGCGGATCTGGCGTCCGAGAGTATCGTATATACGCACTCCGGTATGGGGCTCTCCGCATACTATGCGCACACCGCCGGGATAGATTATCCATCCGAGCGGGTTGTCGTTGACCACGTCGGCTATGCCGCTCTGGAGATTGACGGTGATTACATTCGACATCGGCGAGAGGTGGCCCAGGCGAGAGCTCTGAACGGTATAAGTCTCCTGCGTTCCGGGTATGCAGCCTGTGATGGGATATTCGGCCGTCATCGAATCGTCGGCCGCTTCGGCTTCGATGGTCTCGGTAGTGGTGTTGGAGCCGTTGATTATGGTGCGGGTAATCACATAATAGTCCACGGTCTCCGAGAGCGGGGCGGTTGCCCATCGGGCGGTGTAGCTTTCGCCGGTCACGTCGGTGGCTGCGAGCGCCTCGATTTTAGACAGGGTAGGTACGGCACATCCGGTTCCGCGGAGCACTACCGAACGCGAGGCCGCCTTGGGATCGCCCTCGATCGAGAGCTTGGCCAGATGCTGGCCAAGAGCCGTGGGGGAGTAATTGACGCGCACCGCCACGCCACCGTCGCGGTTGACGCTTGCCGCCGCGAGCGATTTGGTATCGACCGTAAACATTTTGGCCCATTCCTGATACTGGGCGCGCAGATTGGCGTCGGAGGTACGTTCGTAGATTATTATGTTGAGGGCGATTGGATTTGTCAGATTCTCTCCCCGGAAAATCACTACCGACGAAGCCTGGTCGCCCAATGCAAGTTCGCCGAATTCAAGTTCAAGGCCGTTGACGGGCGCGATCAGCTCGGGATCGCCATCAGGCTCCGTTCCCGAGCCGGGAGTCCACGGCAACCCCTGCTTGTTGCCCCAGAGATATTCCGCGAGTTCGGGATAATCGATGAAGGGATTGCGGTTGGACTGCACTTTGTAGACCTCTTCCTGGCGCGTACGCTCTTTTTCGCTTACCGGGTCCTGGCGGTGCCATTTCAGCAGAAGATTCACCGACCACGCGTTGAGCGTGGGGAAGGTGTTGTTGCTGAGCATGTAGGTGTATTTCTCTGTCCAGTGCAGGTTCTGATAGCAGGTGGCCATGTAGAAGTATGTGCGGGCGAAATCGCCTTTATACTCGTCGGCCGGTTCGAAAACCTTCTGTGCGCCTCCACCCTGGCCCGATACCGGGAAGCCGACTTTGGTGATGGAATTGTTGAACGACGGCGTGCTTACCTCGCCGAGCGGGAAGTTGCTTTTTGCCATATTGGCATCTTTCTCGCTGGGGTAGAGATGATAGAGGTCGACGTAGGCGGGAGTGGTGGTCGAACCTCCCCACCATGATTTCGGCAGTGAGTGCTCGCGGTTAAGGCCACTAAAGGACGTGGAACGCAAAGGTATGTCGGAATACATGTCCCACCACTGCCCGTAGCGCGAGTTGCCCGGAGGATATACGTCGGTCTTACGGAAGTAGTCGGGCAGGGCTTCGTAGCTCGAAACTTCATTGTGGGTGTAAATCAGAGTGTGGAGGGCGTTTTTCAGGTCGGC
The DNA here is from genome assembly GCA_900546835.1 of uncultured Porphyromonadaceae bacterium. Lineage (GTDB taxonomy): Bacteria > Bacteroidota > Bacteroidia > Bacteroidales > Muribaculaceae > UBA7173. Next base: position 11,062 of record UREH01000056.1, on the reverse strand, counting down.
ACCGCTTTTACCTGAACAGGAACGGTAGTAGGTTGCGGGCACCTGTGCTGTAAGCAGGCTCGTTGCGAAGAAGGCCATGAGCATGCAAGCCGCGAGGCGACGTGCGAGTGTTTTGAGTCTGTATGCCATCGGTGTTGGTATAGAGGTGGTAGTTTGTTGGTTTTTGGTTTTAAGGTTTCAACGCGTGGCCACCGCGGATGGTTTGCGTAAGGCGGTGGTGGCGTCAGTTTTAACATTCAGGAGCCGCGAGCCGGCGGAAGATGACGCACCACGCGGTCGACTATGCTCTGGGGCGATATGCCGCGCAGGCAGAGGTAGTCGCCGCGGAAGCATGGTTTCTGGCCGAATACCGAGCAGGGGCGGCACGTCATCGGCAGCTGCACCATATCGTCCTCGCTCTGGCGCCATCCCTTGAAACCGCAGTAAGGATGGGTGGCACCCCATATGCTCACTACGGGGGTGCCCACGAGCGAGGCCAGATGCATGTTGGCCGAATCCATCGACACCATTACGTCGATATGGCTCACCAGCGCCAGTTCGGCAGGGAAGCCGTAGCGTTTTCCGGCGAGCGAGCGTACACCCCGATAGCGCTTGGCCCATCCGTCGAGCACCTGCGCTTCCTTCTCGCCTCCACCGAAAAGGAAAATTTCCGTATCCGGTATCGCGGCGAGTGTGCCGACCACTTTTTCCATCAGATCCACAGGGTAGATTTTTCCTTCGTGTTTGGCGAACGGGGCGATACCTATCCAGCGGGTTCCGCCGGATTTGGGACGGCATATGGCGGCGTAGGCCTCCGCGGGCGCCGCGGCGCTGTCGCCGTAGAGGCCGTGGAAGCAGTTCGTAACCGGCAGGCCGATGCGGTGGAAGGCCTGGCGGTAGCGTGCGCGTGTGGACTGCAGAGGCAGTAGCACCTTGCTGTGGCGGCGCGTAAGGGCGCGCTTGCCCCGGCGCCCCTTGTTGATAACCGAAACCTTGATGCCATGCAGTCGGCAGAAAAGGCCCAGAAGCTTGGTGCGGAGCACGTCGTGGAGGTCGATGAAGCCGTCGAACGCGAATTTTTCGCGCAACTCGGCGAAGAGTTGCCAGAGCCCTCCTGCGCCGTGGTAGTCCTGCTCAAGATTGAGGTCCACTACGCGCAGATTTTCCGGCGGATTGAGGAAAATCGACGTCATTGAGCGGCGTGTCAGGAAGGTGAACTGCACGTCGGGGTAGCAGCGGCACGCGCTGTAGACCACCGGCACGGTCATCGCCACGTCGCCCAGTGCCGAAAAACGTGCCACCAGCACGCTCCGCAAGCCGTTGGGATTGCTTGCGGCCGCAGCCCCTGTGGCCGCTCCTATGGCTTTATTTAGTGATGAACTTTTCAAGAGAAATGCTTATTTGCTTGATATTCGGGTTTATGCGCCGGCCGTAGGCCAGCCGGAGACCCTCAGAAGAGCAAAGATAACAATAATTCCGCTAATTTGTTACTCTCGTGTTCAAATAGCACCAAACATTTTTATCCTTAAAGGATGGGGACAGACGAAATACCTTTGATTTCGGTACGACAACCCGCCACGACAGCGGCAACGTCGACAAGAGCATCAACAGCGGCATTCTGCGTGCCCGCTGACACCGGAGTTAAAAGATAGATGACGGATGGCAATGTGGTGAACCCGCGGAGGGTGGGGGACGTTTTATTTGTGAGAGTGTGAGAGGGATTTCAATCATCCGTTAAAACTCACGATTATGAAAGCGTTTAAAAGTTTCTTCCCTTTGCTGATTGCGGCCGTGGCGATGTGTGTCCCGGCAACGGGCTTCGGGTTGACTCCCGAGACCGATTTGAATGATAATATCATAGCTCCCGTGGAGGGCGCCGCAGGCGCCGTGGCATTTGCCGGCGTGGGACCGGCTGTGGCCGGGAGTGTGGATTATTCCAAACTCCCCTCGAAGGCAAGAAAATTTCTGGAACGCTACTGCGACGGCCACGCCATAGTGCGCTGCGACAAGACTTATGCCTCGTCGACCTATACCGTCGGGCTCGCCAACGGCATTCTCATGACGTTCGATTCGAAAGGCGCGATTACCGACATCACGGCTCCCGAGAATTATTCGCTCTCTTCCTATCTGCTGAAGGCGGTGGTACCCGGCAAGCTCTATAATCTGCTTGAGCACAATGGTTTCCGCGATAGTGTGGAGGGCGTCCACGAGATGGAGCGCGACGGCTACCGCCTCGAAATATGCGACCCTGTATTCAACGAAATCTGTTTCGACAAGTCGGGAGTCCTCACAGTAATCGCTGAACGCTGATTTCCTGCTCAATCTGTGCCCTCAGACGCTTTACCATTGCGGCGTCTCCGGCCTCGGCCGGGGATGCCGCAATGGTTTTCTCGGCCTCGTCGGCGCTGATTTTTCCCGATGCGAGAAGGTTTGCCAGCAACCGGAGGGGAGTGTATAACCCGAGTCGTCCGGTAGGGGAGGCCATGGCTACCGCTACGAGGCCGGGCGCGCAATCAAGTCGCCGCAGCAGCGAATGGCAGAGCGTGTCGGCGATCTCGGTCGTCTGTGCCTCTTCCATCCATTTGGCTGCAACCTCAGGGGCTTCTTCCGGCGGCAGAATCATCGGTGCCAGCAGCCGGCTCTCGCGGGTGCTCTCGTTGTCCCAGAGCGCCCGGGCAAGCGAGGCGAGTTCGGCGCCCGACAGGCCGCTTGCAGTGAGCTCGGCGGCGATATCCTTGATTTGCGGGATGTTGAGGCCGAAGTTTATGCGGTAGTCGACTCCTCCCTGACGCATCTGGGCGGCCAGCATCCCGTTGCGCATGGCGTAAAAGCGGCGTTTCACGCTCTGCATCAGGTTGAAAGTGCCCTCCTCGCGGTCGGGAGGCAGCAGTGAGGGGTTGTGGGTATGGCTCATAAATGTATTCGGGCAATTTTCGGCAAAATTACTAAAAAGCGTTTAGCTCTGCCACTCCTTATGAAGTCATTTAAACTTTTTCTTCGAAAAGAATACGTCTGGTGAAGCTATTTTAAGAAAAAGTTTAAAGGACTTCAATAGGGAATTTGCTAACTTTGTGGGTCTGAAACCATCATTACGAATGACCGCAAACAACACCCAGGATATGTCGGCTCGCCGGCGCCGTAACCGCTTTATTATCGGATGGATATGGAAAATATTTGCAATCGGCTTCGCAGCCATGCTCGTATTTTTCCTGCTGATCTACAACGGCTGGATAGGCTATATGCCGCCGGTCGAGGAGCTGAAGAACCCCAACGATAAGTTCGCCACCGTTCTCTATACGGCCGACGGCGAGGAAATGGGCCGTTACTACCGCAATTCGGGCAACCGCGTATACGCCGACTACAACGAAATCTCGCAGCACGTGATCGACGCTCTCATCGCCACCGAGGATGCCCGTTTCGAGGACCATTCCGGCATCGATATGCGCGCATTCATGCGTGTGCTTGTCAAGACGCTTATCATGCGCCAGAAAAACGCCGGCGGCGGCTCCACCATCACCCAGCAGCTGGCCAAACAGCTCTATTCCCCCGCTACCCACGGAATCATCGACCGTGCGCTCCAGAAGCCCATAGAATGGATGATAGCCGTGAAGCTCGAGCGCTACTACTCGAAGGATGAGATTATCAAGATGTATCTCAACCAGTTCGACTTCCTCTACAACGCAGTGGGAATCAAGTCGGCCGCGTGGGTATATTTCGGAAAGGCCGCCAAGGACCTCAACATTCAGGAGGCGGCCACACTTGTCGGAATGGTGAAGAATCCCGCCTACTACAATCCCGTGCGCCATCCCGATCGTACGCGTCTGCGCCGCAACACCGTGTTCGAGCAGATGGAGAAGCAGGGCATGCTCACAGCGGCCCAGGCTGATTCGCTCAAGCAGCTGCCGCTGGAACTCGACTTCCACCGCGTCGACCACAAGGACGGCCTCGCACCATATTTCCGCGAGGAGCTCCGCCGCATACTTTCGGCCAAGAAGCCCGTGCTGTCCGATTACCGCGGATGGGAACACCAGCGCTACGTCGACGATTCCATAGCCTGGGAGGAAAATCCCCTTTTCGGATGGATCGAGAAAAACCCCAAGCCCGACGGGACCAAATACGACATCTATTCCGACGGCCTCAAGATCTACACCACCATCGACTCGCGCATGCAGCAGTATGCCGAGGATGCCGTCAAGCAGCATATGAGTGCTCTTCAGAAGGCCTTCTTCCGCGAGAAGCGTGGCAGCCGCAACGCCCCATACACCAGCAACGCCCAGGAACTCGGCAACGTTAAGGTCGAAAACCTTATCAACCACGCCATAAAGCAGACCGAGCGCTACCGGGTGCTGAAAGCAGCCGGAGCAAGCGACGAGGAAATACGCAACTCCTTCAATACGCCGCGCGAGATGAACGTCTTCTCCTACGACGGCGTAGTCGACACCGTGATGACTCCACGCGACTCTCTGCTCTGGCAGAAGCACTTCCTCCGCACCGGATTCATGAGCATGGACCCGCGCAACGGCCACGTGAAGGCTTATGTCGGCGGCCCGAATTTCACTTTCTTCCAGTACGACATGGCGTCGACAGGTCGACGCCAGATCGGCTCCACAATCAAGCCGTTCCTCTACACCTACGCTATGGAAGAAGGCTTCACTCCCTGCGATATGCTGTCGAACACCCAGCCCGTGTTCACCGACGAGAGCGGTCGCCTCTGGGCCCCGCGCAACTCCGGCTCCGCACGCGTGGGCGAGATGGTCGACCTCCGCTGGGCTCTCACCAACTCCAACAACTGGATTTCTGCACGCCTTATGGCGCAACTTTCGCCTACTACCCTTGTGCGCAACATGCATAATTTCGGCATTACAAACCATATCGATCCCGTGATGTCGCTCTGTCTCGGCTCTTGCGAGGTTTCAATCAAGGAGATGGTGGGCGCCTACACCGCCTATGCCAACAACGGCATGCGCGCCGCCCCCCTGTTCGTCACAGCCATAGCCGATTCCAACGGCAACATCATCTCTGAGTTCAACACCACCCACACCGAGGTGATTTCCGAGAAAGCCTATGCTAAAATCCTCTCGATGCTCCTCAACGTGGTCGACGGAGGCACCGGCAACCGCGTGCGCCGCGCTCCCTACAACATCACCGCGCAGATGGGCGGTAAGACCGGTACCACCAACTACAACGCCGACGGATGGTTCATGGGCTTCACGCCTGAACTTGTAAGCGGCGTATGGGTAGGCGGCGACGAGCGCTACATCCACTTCAACAACATGGCCAACGGCCAGGGCGCAGCCATGGCCCTCCCCATCTATGGCCTGTATATGAGCAAGGTATACGCCGACCCATCCCTGCCCTACTCGCAGAACGCCACCTTTGATGTCGACTTTTCCAGCCTCTGCGACAAGGAATTCTGGGATGCGGCCCCCGAATCCGACGGCCCCGAGGAATCCATCGCCGACGTATTCGACTAATCCCCTTTCGGATTCTTACCCGCTTTTGCTTCTTCCTTCTTTCAAACTCTTTCCTCTTCCTTCCTCCCTCCCCCTCTCCGCCAAGTTCCCGCATCTCAGTTCCTTCCACCCGTCCCTCTCCTTCAACATAATTTGTTCGCGCTTCGGGCTTTAGCCCGACAATGGGGGGAAGGGCTTTTTGCGGAGCGGGGTTTAAATGGTGGTGAGGGCGGAGAGGCGCTTTTCGAGCTCGGTGGAGGTCAGACGGGTGGACAGCTTGCCGCGATAGGCGGTGGAGATGGAGCCGGTCTCCTCGCTCACCACTATGGCGAAGGCATCGGTGGCCTGCGAGATACCCAGCGCCGAGCGGTGGCGCAGCCCAAGCGAGCGCGGCACGTTGCGGTCGTGGCTCACGGGCAGGATGCAGCCTGCGGCCTTGATTTTTCCGCCGTCGATTATCATCGCGCCGTCGTGGAGCGGCGAGTTTTTGAAGAATATATTCTCGATAAGGCGGCTGTTGATCAGCGCGTCGATTTCGTCGCCGCTTTTTTCGTAGTTCTCGAGCGATACGTCCTGCTGTATTACTATCAGGGCGCCAGTATTGCTTTTCGACATGTTAATGCACGCCACCACGATGGGCATCACGCGCGTATGTATGTCGTTTTCAGTATCTTTGTCGCGGTGATGGAAGAGCGATGTGAGGAATGTCCATCGTTTTTTCGACCCGAGTTCCACCAGGAAGCGCTTGATCTGGTCCTGAAAGATAATCACCAGAATCAGCAGCCCGATGCTCATCACCTTGTCGAGAATCGTGCCGATAAGCTTCATCTCCAGAATCTCGGCGGCCACTACCCATACGAGAATGAACGCGAGCACACCGTAGAATATGTTGATTGTGCCCGATTCCTTCATTATCTTGTAGAGATAATAAAGCATCAGGGCCACGATCAGAATGTCGAGCACATCTTTTATTCCGAATGATTCAATCATATGGCGGTCTGGCTTTTAGTGGAATGAGGCGGGAAACTGCCCCTCGATTGCGAGCGTCACGTCGAGCGCCTGACGGGCCGCGCCGACGTCGTGCACGCGCAGAATCGAGGCTCCGGCCATCGCAGCAAATGTGTCGAGTGCTATCGTGCCCGGAAGGGCTTCGGCCGGTGTGCAGCCGGCAATCCGGGTAATCATCGATTTCCGCGATATGCCTACGAGCACCGGGCGCCCGAGCATCGATTCGATTGCAGTCAGATTGCGCATCAGCTCATAATTCTGCTCGGTAGTCTTGGCAAATCCGAATCCTGGATCGATTATCACGTCGGCCACGCCCATGAGCTGAAGGCGGTGGAGCGGGCCGGAGAGTTCGGCAATCACGTCGGCTGTAACATCAGTGTAGCCGGTGAGCTGCTGCATTGTCTGCGGAGTGCCGCGCATGTGCATCAGAACATACGGCGTCTTAAGCCGCGCCACGGTCGCGAACATCGCCTCGTCGGCTGTCCCGCCCGAAATGTCGTTGATTATATTGGCGCCTGCGGCCACTGCGGCCTCGGCCACATCGGCGCGGAATGTGTCGACCGACACCGGGATGTCGGCGCTCAGGCGCCTTACAGCCTCTATACCCCGGCATACGCGCCGGACCTCTTCGGCAGCGCTGACCTCGCCGGCTCCGGAGCGCGAAGAGTAGCCGCCCACATCGATTATATCGACGCCCTCTGTCAGCATCCTTTCTACCCGACGCCCGATGGCGTTGACTTCGGGAGTGCGCGAATCGGCATAGAAGGAGTCGGGCGTCACGTTTAGGATTCCCATTACGGCCGGGCGGTCGTATTTCCTGATTCGGCCTGAGATATTGAGGGTGAACGGCTTGAATTTCATTGCGGTGGAGAAATGTGGGCGGGATGTCGGCGCTCAGGGATTAAGCAGGTCGGGATTGAAGAATTCCATTATCGCGTCGGAATGCTCCGCCAGCAGTCGGCCGGGGCCGTCGGGATCGAGAGCGGCCGCCTGGCGATAGTCCGAGATGGCGTCGCCACGGCGTCCGAGCTTCCATAGAAGCTTCCCCCGCTCTATGTAGAACGAAGCATTGTTGCAGTCGGCGGCGATGCGGGCGTCGAGGGTGGCGAGCTCTTCGGTGAAGTTGCCGCTTGGGTGCTCTGCTGTCATTGCGTTGCTGAAATTATTTCCTGACTGAGTCCCTGCCGAAATGGATTGGCATTTGGCCGAAATTTTCTTAACTTTGGCTAATTATTTAGCAAAGATAGCAAATCAAATCTGAATATGAAATATCTTCGGTTTATAATCGCGGCCGCGGCCATAGGCGCATTTGTCTCCCTGAGTGCGGCAGCCGGCAAGGAGCAGGCGTCCGATCCGACCGCCACACATTATTCGACCACGGAATGTCTCGGCTCGGCGCGTCCTTATCCCGTACCCGAGGGCCTTGCCGAGGTGCCCGACTCGCTTACGCCGATCTTTCTCAACCATGTGGGGCGTCATGGAACCCGCTACCTTTCGTCGGCCGCGCCTTCGGTGAAACTCGCCGAAAAGCTTGCCAAGGCCGATTCGGCCGGCACGCTCACAGCCACGGGGCGCGAGGTGCTCGCTCTGGTGCGCGGCATAATCGGGATTTCCCACAACCGCTGGGGCGCGCTCGACTCGCTGGGCATGGCCGAGCAGCGGGGAATCGCCACGCGCATGCTGCGGTCGTATCCGAGGCTTTTCGGAGCCGGAAATAAGGTGGAGGCCATCAGTTCCTACTCCCCGCGCTGCGTGATGAGCATGTATGAATTCACCCATCAGCTCGACCGCCTCGACAACGAAATCGAAATCTATACCTCCTCCGGTCGCCAGAACTCGCTGCTGATGCGCCCGTTCGACGTTGTCGGCGATTTCGTGGAGTGGTATAAGGCCAAGCCCTGGCAGGGTATCTACGATATGTTTTTCGAGACTACGGCTCCCGCGGCGCCAGGCCGTCGTTTTGTGAGTGCGAAAGGCGAGGAGCTATCCCACGGCGAGGCTGCCGCGCTGAGCTGGGAAGTGTATTTCGTGCTCCGCGGACTTCCGGCCATGGGGATGGATTTTGACCTCGGCAAATATTTCAAGTCCGACGAACTCAACGCCCTCTGGGCCTGCGAGGATCTCGGCCACTACCTGAAACGCAGCGCCAGCACGCTTTCCACCGAGCCGGCCGATGTGGCCGTGGCGCTTCTTCAGGATCTGATCTCCACGGCCGATGCAGCAGCCGAGGGGAAGGCCGACGCCACAGTGCAACTGCGTTTTGGCCATGCGGAGACGCTAATGCCCTTGCTTTCGCTCATGCATCTGCGCGGCTGCTACTATCTTACGAATTATTTCGACACCGTAGCGCTCCACTGGCGCGATTTCGATATCGTACCCATGGCGGCCAATCTGCAGATGGTGCTCTTCAAGACCGCCAAGGGGCGAGTCTATGTGCGCTTTGCCCTCAACGAGCGGGCCGTTCCGCTGATGCCCGACAGCGACGATACCGTAATCCCATGGAGCGTGGCACGCAACTATCTGTTGCGCTGTCTGCCTATGCATCTGCAAATCTGACACAGTAGCGCGATATGTCGGCAGATAGTGAACAACATCCGTTAGAGGCCGCGGCGGCCCGATTCTACAGCCGTCTGGAGCTTCCCCCCGATGCTCTTGTGGGCGTGGCTCTCAGCGGCGGTGCCGATTCGATGGCGCTCCTTGCCGCTTCGGTGGCCGCGGGAATGCGGTGTGTGGCGTTGCATTGTAATTTCCATCTGCGCGGAGCCGAAAGCGACCGCGACGAAGCTTTCTCCCGGGCGGCGGCCGAAGCTTCCGGCTGCGAATTCCGCTGCATTCATTTCGATGCCGCCGCCGAGGCAAATGCTGCCGGCGAATCGGTGGAGATGGCGTGCCGTCGCTTGCGCTACGCCTGGTTTGAGGAGATGCTTTCGGCCGACGTCGCCGTGGTGGCCCTCGGACACCATAGTGCCGACAATGTGGAGACGTTTATGCTCAACCTTGCGCGCGGGTCGGGCCTGCGCGGCCTGTGTGGCATTCCGGAGCGGCGCGGACATTTCGTGCGCCCGCTGCTTAGCGTGTCCAAGTCGATGATACTTGATTATCTGCACCGGCGTGGACTTGATTATATCATCGACTCTACAAATCTGGTTGACGACTGCCGCCGCAACGTGTGGCGCAATCGTCTGCTTCCTGCCATTGAGGCGGCTCAGCCCGGTTTTATCGCGGGGATAGAGCGGACTATAGGCAATTTATCGGCTGACCGGCGTCTGCTCGAAGCGTTGATTTCCAGGGAGATGCCTCGGCTGGTGGATTCATCGGGGGCAATTGATATGGAGGCGGTATCGCATACTCCCGAGGCGGCCACTTTGCTATGGCATCTTATGAATATGCGTGCACCTTTCGCTATTGAAACGGCCCGACACGCCCTTGAGTCTTTCGGCGGAGCTCGATCGGGCGGCCGGTTCCTCTCGGCCGACGGGCTTGCCTCGTTTCAGCTTAATCGTTCAAGGCTTGTTCCGCTCAACGAAATGAACACTACAGATGTATGTGTCGCAGTGCCTTGCTCGCTTATAGCGGAAGGTGGGACGCTTTCCGGCCCGCTGCCGTTAAATTTCGACGTGCTCGCGCGGTCGGAGTTCGCTCCGTCGCGCAATCCTTCCGTGGCGTGGTTTGACCGCGACGCACTGCTACGCACTTATGAAAATACCCCGGCCGGATTGCAGTTGCGCCATTGGCGGCGGGGCGACCGAATCCGGCCCTTCGGCATGCGCGGTTCGCGGCTGGTGAGCGATGTGTTCTCCGATTCCCACCTTTCCGCCGACGAAAAAAGTGCCGTATGGCTTCTCACGGCGGCAGATACGGTCCTCTGGATAGTCGGAATGCGTACATCGGCCCTGATGTCGGTCAGCGAGAACTCTGCGTATGTAGTCAGGATTTCTGTTGGGTAAGACTGGAATAAATTGTGTATAAAATGGCTACAAAATCCCATTTCTTGCAATCTTAACAAAAATTAAGCAGCGAAATCTTTATCCTTTTCACTTTTTTTCGTTAATTTGCCTTGCAAATCTGTGGGGCATCATGCCCGACAGACTGCAAGAGGCCAATCGAATCTCTGCAATTTACCAAAGTTAAAACCTATACATAGCAAGGGGAAAAATTCAAATATTCGGCTACTGACCAATCGCTATACCATAAAAACGAATCAACGCGACCGTAATTTTTTTGAATCCGCCCCTGCTTCCCGTTGCACTCCGCACGCGGGAACATGGAGCTGACGCCGGCTGACACTTTTGTCCGGTACATTCCATTCGCTATGCTCCGTTCTGCAAGTTTGTTTTTTCGGGCGGATTCATGGCGACGACGGGGCTTCTCCCTCTTGCGCTTCCATCTCATCTAATGTGCGTTGGAACGCTCGATGTGGCGGCTTAACAATTTGCAGTTCGGATGCGTTTTAATTTTGGCAGACTGCGGGATTCTTCCCGTCGGCTGTCGGTAGTCCGGCAAGGCGGGTATATGTCCCCGGATTGCGGCATCAGGACGCAATATTTCCGAAACTTCAAACAGACAGAGATTATGAAACACGATGAATATCCTTTCACCCCGGAGGATGTGCGCTTCATGGA
>UREH01000055.1 GCA_900546835.1 uncultured Porphyromonadaceae bacterium | reverse complement strand
CGAAAAATCAGCAGACAATCCATTTGAAAAAATTTTTAGACAACCTCTTAATAAAGGCTAAAGAAGGATTTTCGTAGCCTTCGATCCCTGGCGTCGGATGGCGATCCCGTGGTAGCCCTCGGGATTTATGCGGCGCCCGTCGATGGAATAGTATTCCACCGGCAGCGTGCTGTCTTTTTCGTCGGGCTGGAGGTGGACCGGAACGGTCTCCACGCCTCCCGTTTTACCTATCGCAGTAAGTTTCAACGTCTTGATCTCCCATGTTGCTGCCACGTCAGTATCCGAGGTGTAGCGGAAGGCAAGTTTAACCGTCTTGCCGCAGTAGGGAGTGAGATCGACGATTGGGGAAGTCGACATAGGGATTGCGATTGTTCTGAAGTGCGCCGACGCGCTCGTTGCGGGTCACCTTGATTTCGTCGACCTTATACTGCCGCGCCCACTCCATATAAAGTTCCGACGCCCATGGTTGCAACGTGGGGTAATCGCCGGTGGTAAGACTTTTGAGGCCTTCGCCGCTCCAGGTGAAATCCTGATAGGCCGTGGCCATATACATATATCCGCGGGCAAACGCACCCTTCCACTCGTCGGCAGGTTCCCACACCTTGAAGCCGTCGGGACCGGTGCCTACCTTCGTGTAGCCGTTGCCACCGGAACCGGAAACCACCAGACCCATCGCGTAGTTCAACTTTGAACTGTTGATTTTCGATTCGCTCGGCATAAGATTATACAAATCTTTGTAGGCGTTATTTGAAGAGCCGCCCCACCATGATTTTGGAAAGGAATGTTCGATGTTCATCCCGCTCACCGCATCACCGCGGCTACCGTAGTAGCGCACGCCGGTGGAATAGCGGTCGATTACGGAGTTGTTGCTCTCGTCGCGGTCAGTTTCGTAAAACCACCACGTCTTATCCTTTCCGGAACCGTAACTGTATACCTTCACATCGGTGGTAACGAGTGTATGAATCGCGTTTTTCAGTTTCTCGCCGGAAAGCCCGTTGAGCGACGAATAGTAGGCAAGATCTATCTCTCCCCATGCCTGCGACGCGCTCGCAAGAGCCACCACCGCCACAGCCAGTGTTTTAAGATTGGTATTCATACTATGCATGCAATGAATTCTACACTATTTTGACAGCGCCGTGCGCCGTGCGTATTCGCAAATTTAGCCAAATTTCCCGATTATCCGCTCCCGCTACTAAAATAATATGTCGCTCTCCCGGATTTTTCCGCCTCAATTTAGTGTCTCAGCGGAATCATCACCGGTCGGTACGCCATACCGCAGCTAACATTCCGGAAGTTCGGGCGAACCGAGCGCTACGATATCGCGCAGGTCGATGCGCAGGCCGTCGGAAAGTTCAAGGCGCCCGTAGGCCTCGTCGACACCCTTCAGCCGCGAGATATGGCTTACGTAGGCGCCCCCGAATTTCCGCTCGTCGCGCCGGAAGTAGGTTACGGTCACCTCCGGCTCGCGCGGCATGGCAAGAAGAGCGTTGAGCCGTTCCGACATCCGCTGCATTTCGTCGTCGGAAAGTTCCATACGGCCGGCGGTAAGCCGGGCGGTCTCCCCTATCGCCTCGTCGTGGCCCGACAGCGCTGCGAAAGGCGCGAACTGGCCCGCCCGGGCCTCGACCGGCATGGGCTTGCGCGTGGTGACACCTTTGTATTCCCTGTTGATCAGCTCTTCATCCATGTCATATCTATGCCTTGTGGCCACCGATCTGGCCGTTGCGCTCACGCTGGGTGGCGCCATCCGTGAAATTCCGTCCGCTCAGAATGGCGTTTTTACCGAATACCTTTTTTATCCGCAACACCGCCTGCTGACGGCGCCGCTCGCGCTCGCGGCTTTCGCGCTCAGCCTGCGCCCGACGGCGCAGCTCCTCGTAGTCGGTGAAAAGATCGAGCTGCACGGGGCGCTCGGCGCGCCCGCGCTCATACACGTCCTCCCCCACCAGATGATTCGCGCAGACAGTTATGCGGCGCACGAGCAGATTTCGGTCCACTATACGGTCGAAGAGCTCGGCGACGCGGGCGGTAAGAATGCGCCCCGACGATGTAGGAGGGTCGACATTCGTCGTTCCGTGGGCATGGAAAGGCACCGCACGGCCGTAGTGGTCGGTAACGACCCGCCCGGTATAGGCCGCGGAAATCGCCGGATTCTTCAGCGATTCGGTATCATACCCTACCTGAAGCACAATCTGGTCGGTGACAAGACGTTTCTCCACCAGTTCCAGCGCCACAGCATCGATCATCTCCAGAGTCACGTTGCGGGCCTCGGCAGCCTTATATGGTCGTGAAAGCACCTGGCCGCTGTTTATCGAATGGCTTTCCGGCCTGTACGACTTCACCATCGGCATCGTCACCGGTTCCCAGCCCCACGCATGGTCGATCAGCAGCTCGGCGTTGACACCGAAGAGCGAGAACAGCAACGGCTCGTGATCGATCGAACAGCGGGCGATCTGCCCCATCGTGCGGATTCCGTATTGCTCGAGTTTCCGGGCTATGCCGCGCCCTACACGCCAGAAATCCGTCAGCGGCTCGTGGTCCCACAGCTCGCGGCGGTAGCTCCGCTCGTCGAGCGAAGCTATGCGTACCCCATCGGCGTCCGGCTCCATTTTCTTTGCCTTGATGTCCATGGCGATCTTGCAGAGATACATGTTGGTGCCTATCCCGGCCGTGGCGGTTATACCCGTATCGCGGAGCACTTCGCGCATCATGTGCATCGCCAGGTCGTGGGCCGACATACGGTAGGTGCGCAGATACGACGTGGCGTCGATAAAAACCTCGTCGATTGAATACACATGTATATCCTCCGGAGCTATATACCGCAGATATATGCTGTAGATACGCGTGCTGAAATCCAGATAGAGCGCCATACGCGGAGGCGCCATTATATAACTTACCGCCAGATCGGGCCTCCGGGCAAGTTCGGAGCCATAAAACGACCGGCCCGCGCGCCCGCGGCTGCGGTTTACCTCGCGAAGCCGCTGCTCAACCTCGAAAAGCCTCGGACGGCCCCCGATGCCCATTGCCTTAAGCGCCGGCGACACCGCCAGACAGATGGTCTTGTCCGTGCGCGTCGGATCAGCCACCACGAGGCATGCGTCGAGCGGATTGAGCCCGCGCTCCACGCATTCCACCGAAGCATAGAAACTCTTCAGGTCGATGGCTATATATTGTCGCTGCAGTTCTGCCATAAGGGGGGTGGCGGAACGTATGGGATAAGTCCGCCGTCGGTTCAACGTTTCAAATTTAGCAAAATTCCGCCGACCCCGCAATAGCGGCATCATCCGCCCCTTTCATGGGCAGCATGAAATCTCCCGACTGCCGTGCCCTCCCATATACAGACGCAGTATCGGCAGTTAACGAGAGAACACCGGGTTAATAAACGTTAACAAAACAAAAGATGTTGCATTTTTTATTGTCGTTTCATAAATTTGCCACCGGAAAACTGAATCTAATGCCTACCTGCAATATATTGAACTGACAATCTGCCACGGCGCATTCCCGCAGGGAACCGCGTCAGGTTGCTTTATATCATTTCGGCAACCGGAGGAACGCTCTGAACCTTAATCAGTGCATTCCAAAGGCTTACCATACGCTGACGCATTAGCTCCATATTAACCCGCAGACCGCGACATCGTTCGGAAACATTTATTTCTTTTACCTTAACAATACCAAACCTATCTTCATGAACAGGAATCTTGCCTTCAGCAAACTTTGCCTCGGCATTGCGCTGCTTGCGTTCGCCGGTTGCTCCGACGACGAAGTTTCTTGGCCGGAAGTCGACGGCGCAGCTCCGAAGATGGAGCTCAAGACCGATCACATCCGCACCGACAAGGGCTACAAAATCAATGTGAAAGGTGAGCTGGCCGATGCCGACGGCATCGCTACCATCGACCTTGTATGCCCCACTCTCCATCTCAACAAAACCATCGACCTGATTTCCATCTATGGCGAGCCGCAGACCACTTATTCGCTCGACTACAGCCACTCCATCCGCGAGGAAATCACGCAGCCGAGCCACACAATCACCGTTACCGTCACCGACGTGGGCGGACGCACCGTCTCGAAGAACATTCTCGTGACCATGGATGCCGATTTCGCCGCGCCTGTATTCAGCGTGGTGCCCGGCGAAGAACTTACCGTACTCATCAAGGACCCGACGCTGCTGAAAGTGAAATTCGGCATCGACGACAACAAGGCTCTTTCTGAAATCCACATGATACTCATGGAGGGCGAGGCCGAACGCTACGGTGAATCGACCGGAGATGGCGAAGAAACGGAGCCCGTAATCGATACCACCGACATGACCGACGAGGAAATCGCAGCCATGGTCAGCGGCCAGTTAGAGGCATGGAAGAATCACTATGCAGCCAACCAGGCCATCGAGACTATCGACCTCGGTGCCGACGAGCTCACCAATTCCTACAATTACGACAATGCATTCCCGATTCCCGACGAAGAGGCCGCCTATACCCTCGCCATCTTCGCCGCCGACGCTATGGGCCACGTGATTACCCACCACACCCAGTTCAACGTCCAGGAGCTCCCCGACTTCGAGCAGATGTATCTGGCCGACGTTGAGGACGCACGCGACCTCAACAACGACGTATTCGGCGTGCCCGTGCTCATCGACCACATCGACGCCTACACCTACGAGGCCCGGTACTACAATGCCACCGCCGGCACGAAGATCTGCTTCCTCCCGCAGAACACCGACTTTACCCCCATATGCTTCGCCCCGGCTAAGGACGACCCCAATACCCTCGGCGACGACATCGACTCCGTCGACAAATTCGTCCTCGATCAGGCCGGCGTATACTACCACTTCACCTTCAATACCCTCACACGCGAATACAGCTACGAGACCTACTCGCTCGCCGACGCCCACGACCCTGTGGAGACCATGACTCCCGGCGCCAACCACCTCAATATGTGGCAGGCCTGGGGCGACGACATCGGCAACGCCGACTGGCGCACATGGACCATCGGCGTGGAGACCTGGATTAACGACATGGTGGCTCCGCTGCAGCGCGACAAAAACAATCCTCACCTCTGGCGCACCGAGCCGTTCAAACTCGAGGCCGGCCAGTTCAGCTTCATCGTAGGCAACTTCCACGACAACGGATGGTGGGGCTACACCGAATGGCGCGCCGACAACGAGACCAACATCCAGAAGTGCAAATATCTCGGCCGCTGGTTCGACGACAATCCCCAGTTCAAAGGCAACGACGCCTTCTTCAACCAGAAGTATGGCATGGTGCCCGGATTCACCAAGGATAAATGGAACAACCAGTCTGGCTACAAGAACAACTTCGTGCAGGATACATGGTTCAAACCCAACGTGCGCCGCACTGGCAACTACATCTTCGAAGTCGACATGCACACCGAGGACTGCCGCCTCGTTCCAGCCAACTAATTCGCAATATCACCTTACAGAGAATACCTACAAATGAAAAATATATTTTTGCTGTTTGCAGCGCTGTTTGCATGCGTGAGCGCCTGGGCACAGACCACCGTGACCGGCGTCGTCACCTCAGCTGCCGACAATGAGCCCCTTATCGGGGCAACCGTTCTGGTGAAAGGCACCGCCAAAGGCGCCAGCACCGATATCGACGGCAATTACTCCATTCAGGCTGAAACGGGCCAGACGCTCGTGGTATCCTACGTCGGAATGGAGACACAGGAAGTGAAAGTTACAGGCCCCGTCGTAAACGTTGTCCTCAAGGAAAATTCCAACGTCCTCGACGAAGTGGTCGTGGTCGGTTACGGCCAGGTTAAGCGCTCCGACCTCACCAGTTCCATCTCCACCGTCAAAGGCGAGGACATCACCGAAATGACCACCGGCAACGCCATGGACGCCCTCCAGGGCAAGGTCAACGGCGTTCAGATTGCCTCAGGCGGCGGCCCCGGCGTGCAGCCCAAGGTCATTATCCGCGGCGTGACAACCGTCAACGGTTCCAGCCCGCTATACGTAGTCGACGGCATGCCCGTCGGCAATGAAATCAACTTCCTCAACCCCAACGACATCGAGTCGATGGAGGTCCTCAAGGACGCTTCCGCCGCCGCCATCTACGGTACCCGCGGCTCCAACGGCGTTATCCTCATCACCACAAAGAAGGGCGCCGCAGGCAAAATCAACGTGAACTTCTCGGCCAACATCGGCTTCGAGACCCTCAAGAAACCCGACATGGCCGGTGCCGACGAATACAAGAAGGTATTCTTCGCCCGCTACACCAACGACGGCCGAGAAGCCCCCTGGAACACCCCCGAAGGCCAGAACGTAGATACCGACTGGTGGAACACCGTGATCAACAAGACAGCCCTCGTGCAGAACTATCAGCTCGGCATCAGCGGCGGTAACGACAAATACACCTTCGCAGCTTCCGTAGGCTATTTCCGCAACAACTCGCAGTACGACGTAGGCTACTGGGACAAACTCACCATCAACCTCAACACCGAGTACAAGTTCTCGAAATACGTTCAGGCAGGCCTGCAGATTGCTCCGCGCACCGAATCGTGGGAAGACACCCCCAATCTCTTCGGCTCCGCAATGGGCATGGATCCCACTACCCCGGTGTTCAAGAACCCCGGCAACTTCACCGACAACCACTACAACGACTACCAGCGCAGCTACAACAACCAGGTATGGAACCCCGCAGCATCGCTCGCCCGCCCCGCAGGCAAATCGCGCAACTACGGCGTGCTCCTCAACCCCTACCTCCAGATTGTGCCCATAAAGGGGCTGACAATCCGCACTCAGTTCGGCCTCAACGGCGTGGTTACCCGCAAGGACTCCTACTCCCCCGTATTCAGCCTCGACGCCCTCGAACAGGCTACCGTCAGCTCCGTTTCACGCCGCATGTATGAAAACGTCGACTGGAACTGGACCAACACAATCAACTACATGACCACCATCGCCGAGAAGCACAACATCAACGTCATGGCAGGCTTCACCGCCGAGCGCTTCGGCTACTGGAACGTGGAGGCCCGCCGCGAGAACATCCCCTCCGACGAGGAGACCCTCCGCGAGGTCAACGCCGGTACCGGCGAGCAATATGGATACGGCGACACCAGCTACAACTCTCTGGTCAGCTACCTCGGCCGCGTGATGTACAACTTCAACCAGCGTTACTACATCACAGCCAGCGTCCGCGTCGACGGTTCCAGCCGCTTCAGCGAAGGCAACAAATACGCCACTTTCCCCGCCGTTTCCGGTGCATGGCGCATCAGCGAGGAAGAATTCATGAAGGACATCTCCTGGCTCGACAACCTGAAGATCCGCGCCGGCTGGGGTAAGGTCGGTAACCAGGCTATTGCCAACTCCGCATACCAGAGCCTCGTCGGCTCAAACAACATCGTGCTCGGCGGCGTCCGCGTTCCCGGCACCACCATCGGCTCCATCGGCAACCCCAACCTCAAGTGGGAAACCGTGGAAGACTACAACGTCGGCATCGACGCCATGCTCCTCAACTCCCGACTGAGCCTCACCGCCGACTTCTATAAGAAGAAATCCCACGACATGCTCTACTCCAAGCAGAACTACATGTGGATGGGTTATCCCGCATGGCTCTCGGCCGTTACGATGAATATCGGCGAAATGGAAGCCACCGGCTGGGAACTCGGCATCAGCTGGCGCGACCGCGTGGGCGACTGGCGCTATGAAGTAGGTGTAAACCTCTCCGGCGTTCGCAACAAGGCCGTCAAGCTCACCGGCGACGGCCCCATCTCCGGCGATTACACCCGCTCGGAGGACGGCGAACTGATCGGCCGCTTCTTCGGCTACAAGACCGACGGCCTGTTCCAGAACTGGAGCGAGGTATACGCCCACTCCGACGAACACGGCAACCTCATCCAGCCCAACGCACAGCCCGGCGACATCCGTTTCCTCGACCTCAACGGCAACGGCTCGATCGACGACGGCGACCGCGACTACATCGGCAACCCCTACCCCGACGTGATGATGGGTCTCAACCTGTCGCTCGGATGGAAGAACTGGGACCTCACCGCCAACTTCTACGGAACATTCGGCAACGACATCTACAACTGCACCCGCAGCCGCTACAGCGGTGTGGCCGGCGAAAACGTATTCGCCGGAACATTCGACAAATGCTGGCACGGCGAAGGCACCTCCAACGAATATCCCCGCCTGAGTTCCAACGACTCCAACCTCAACTACTCGCGCAAGAGCGACTGGTTTGTAGAAGACGGCAGCTTCTTCCGCTGCAAGCTCCTCCAGATCGGATATACCTTCCCCAAAAAGCTCGTTGGAGGCACCACTCTCCGCCTGAGCGTTTCCGCACAGAATCTTTTCACCATCACTTCCTACTCCGGAATGGACCCCGAGCGACCCTCGCTCGACGGCGACGTGCTCAACACCGGTATCGACAACATCGCATACCCCAACCCGCGCACGTTCCTCTTCGGTGTTAACTTCAACTTCTAATCCGGAAAATCGAATTAAGACCAATGAAAAAACTATCAATACTGGCAACCATCGGTGCTGCTATGCTGATGAGTTCGTGCAACGACTTCCTCGACGAGCCCGCACGCGGTCAGCAGGAACTCGACATATATTTCACCACCGAAGAGGAATGCCGCAACTTCGTGAACGGCTGCTACTACTTCATAACCTGCGACGACTGGTGGCAGGTCTACAACCCCTGGCTCCAGATGGAAATGGCCACCGACAACGCCTGGCAGGGCAATACCACCCAGGAATCGGGCTACCGCGAGCTCGTGGAATACATGCCCAACGGCCAGGAGAACGGCCCGTCGAGCAACTTCTACCAGTATCGCTACAAAGCCATACTCAACTGCAACGTGGCAGTCGACCGTATCACAAACGCAGACATAATCATCGATGAGAAAGTGCGCCGTCAGCTCATAGCCGAGGCCCGCTTCCTCCGCGGCTACTTCTACTTCGAGCTTGTAAAGCTCTATGGCGGTGTCGTACTTCTCGACCGTCTCTACGCGGCTGAAGAAGCCGAAGGCAAAGGCCGCTCTACGGTAAAGGAGATTTACGACTACATCGCCGAAGATTTCCGCTATGCTATCCGGAACCTGCCTCAGAAGAGCGCTCTCGGAGCCGCTGAAATAGGTCACGCCACCCGTGGCGCAGCCCTCGGCCTCCATGGCAAGGCCCTCGTATTCCAGGGTAAATGGAAACAGGCTTCCGACACACTCGGGCTGCTCGTGCGCGAAGGCGAATACGACCTCAACCCCTCGTTCGGCGACAACTTCAATCCTGCCAACAAAAACGGCATTGAATCCGTATTCGAGGCCCAGCACACCTACGACGCCGCCTACAACGTAGGCTGCCCGCTCTCCACTGTTGCCGGTCCCCGAGGCGTCAACGACCAGGACGGATGGGCATGGGGCATCCCCTCGGCCTATCTCGAGAACCTCTTCCTGCAGGCCGGCGATACCGAGCGCCTGCGCTGGACCATCATCCGCAAGGGCGACACTGAGATTGCCGGCGAGACACCGGACGACTTCAAAAAACTCGTAGAAAAGCAAGGCGACCTGAACGAGGACGGCTCATACTTCATCGACCCCTCGGCCCAGAAATCGCCGCGCATCTTCCGCAAATACTATTGCCCGCTCGCTCAGCGCGGCGACAAATACGACCAGGTACACAGCCCGATCAACTGGCCCATCCTCCGCTACTCCGACGTGCTTCTGCTCTACGCCGAGGCCCTCAACGAGCAGGGACAGGACGGTCTGGCAGCCCAGCTTGTAAGCCGCGTGCGCACCCGCGTATTCCTCTCGGGCGTCAACGGCAAGACCGGCACCGAACTCCGCGACATCATCCGCCAGGAGCGTCAGCTTGAGCTGGCCGGCGAGTTCCACCGCCTCTTCGACATCCGCCGCTGGAAGGAAGACAACGGCAACTATGCCATCGCCAACATAATGGGGCCCCAGGGCCGCTTCGTGCTCTGGAATACCAACAAAGAGACCGCCGACCCCGACGAATGGGAAAACCAGCGCGAAACTTCCAGCAAGGGTATCAACTACCGCGACGACCGCGACCGCCTCTGGCCCATCCCGCTGGTGGAAATCGAACGTTCCCACGGATCCATCCAGCAGAACCCCGGCTGGTAATCCCCTACCGGCCCGGGGTTCTGCCCCACCCGAATTTAAATTTCGTCTAAAACCACTACCCGAATCTCATTTTAATTCGAAATGAATATCTCAAAATATCTTCTGATTGGCCTGGCCGCGCTCACCCTCGCAAGCTGCGAAAAGGATGATCCCACATTCGCCAACTACATACCGCCAAAAGGCGGCACCGTGGACCCCGGGAAACCCGATGGGGGTCCCGAGATTCCCGAAGGCGCCGTTAAGGCCGAGGTAACAATCGACCGCAACACCACATATCAGACCATCGCCGGTTTCGGCGCAAGCGACTGCTGGGCTCCCGCATTCGTAGGCAAGAACTGGACGAGCTGCCGCGACGAAATCGCCACCCTGCTCTTCGACCAGTCGGCCTCCGGAGCCACCACCCGCGGTATCGGCCTATCAATGTGGCGCGTAAACCTCGGCGCCGGCTCCTACGAGCAGGGTTCCGACTCCAAGATTACGGCAACCCGCCGCGCCGAGAGCTTCCGCACCGGCACCACCGACTACGACTGGAGCAAATGCGAAGGTCAGCAGTTCTTCATGCAGAAAGCCCGCGAAATGGGAGTGGAAAGCTTCGTGCTCTTCTCCAACTCTCCCCTTGTGCAGTATACCTACAACCGCAAGGCTTTCTCGGCCCGTGGCGCTAAAAATGCCAATCTTCGCCCCGCCAACTATGCCGCGTTTGCCGACTACATGGCCGAAGTTGCCGCCCACTTCAAGGCTGAAGGCTTCAACGTGACCCATATCTCGCCCTTCAACGAGCCTCAGTACGACTGGGGCGCCGGCAGCGACGGCAACGCCTCGCAGGAAGGCTCCGGCTGGAGCGTAGCCCAGCAGGTGCAGCTTGTGCGCGAACTCGACAAGGCCCTCACCAACAAAGGGATTGATGTGAATATTCTTCCCGGAGAAGCTGCCAATTGGACCGAACTCTACTCAAGCGACAACATCCTCAGCAACTATTTCACAGCCGGTGGCGCCAACTACATCGGCGACCTCGCCCACTTGAAGAACAACCTCGTGTGCGCCCACAGCTACTGGACCGATTACAACTGGAACGACATGCGCAGCGTGCGCAGCCAGGTTGCTTCTGCAGCCGCACAGTATGGTGCCGACGTCTGGCAGACCGAATGGTCGATGCTCGGCAACGACCAGTATGCAACCGACGAATTCCCCGGCTACAGCAATTTCGAGGAGATGGACGTTTCCATCCACATGAGCCGCGTGATCCACAACGACCTCACACTGGCCAATGTAACCTCCTGGAGCTTCTGGACATCGATGGACGGCGTTAACGCTTCACACCGCAACCGCTTCATCCTCATCGGACTCGTGCCCGACGGAGCCGACTATACCGACGGCGACGGCACTTACAATCCCACCACCAACCTCTGGGTGCTCGGCAATTATTCGCTCTGCATCCGTCCGGGCTACGTGCGCGTCGACGCCAAAGTAGCCAACGAATCCGCCCAGTTCTTCGGTTCGAGCTACCTCTCGCCCGACAATACCCGCCTCGTATCGGTATACACCAACAATACCGAAGGCACTTTCTATCTGCAAGACGAGTTTGAAGGCCGCGACCAGATTATGTCGATCAAAACCTACACCACCAACGCCGACAACAAGCTCACCCCCGCTAATGTGCGCGTGAAAGATGTTGTAACCATCCCCGCCAAGAGCGTTGTAACCGTAGTCTACGATCTCTGATTCCCCTAATAATCAACAACTCACAATGAAGGCGATGGCCGTATGGGCCGTCGCCTTCATCTTTTTATATAAATCAAAGTATTTCTGCTTACGGTAAGCCCTCTGACAACATGCACCCTACGGATATTTAGGATTGCAGGGAGGTGAAGGGAGGAATATCGGGAAGAAAGGCGACGCGGCGGCCGTCGTAGTCCACGCGGCAGCAGTAATGGCGCAACCCGTTGGATACCATAAGCCAGGGCACTCGGAGCACCATGTTGTAGCGCACGATCTGGTCGAAAACCTTCTGGGTCAGACGGATTGAGGGCGCCTTATATTCGACTATCGCAAGCGGCCGGAGTCCGCGGGGACTGTAGACCACTGTATCGCAGCGCTTTGAAGTGCCGTTGAGCTCCACACCAACTTCATTGGCCATCATGGCCGGAGGATAGCCGAGCTTTGCTATCAGCATCTCCACGAAATGCTGACGCACCCACTCCTCGGGCGTAAGCGCTACAGAATAGCCGCGCAGACGGTCGTGGACGCGAACCACACCGTCGGGCTCGCGTGCGATGCATAGCTCCACCGGCGGGAGATTGAGCCTCCCGAAACGTCGGGCGGCCTCCAGGAGGGTCTGAGGGTTGAATTCTGCGGCCATTGGCAGCCAGGATTATTGAGGATTGAAACGTAGCCCGAACGGAGATGAAAAAGTTGAAGGGTGTTAATCGGCTCCGAGCGGTTGGCAGATACGAAATTTCGTTGTAAATTTACAAATTAAAATCCGCTGAAACAATATGGCGTAGGGCGCACTGCCTCCGAGGCACTATAGCGCCGATGCCGAACCGACTGATTCCTATGGCAGAAAGCCCTTCGTTTCTTTCCATATGCCGCGATCTGCGTGCCAACCGTCCCGCCCCGGTATATCTGCTCCACGGCGAGGAGGGATATTATATCGACACGCTCGCGCGGATGTTCGAGGAGCTCGTGCCGGAATCCGACCGGGATTTCGACCTGACAATTCTCTATGCACCCGAGCTCGACTCGCCCAAACAGGTGGAGAATGCCGCCAAACGCATGTCGATGTTCGGCCGCCAGGTTGTAATCGTGAAGGAAGTGCAGACGGCCGGAGCCAAC
>UREH01000054.1 GCA_900546835.1 uncultured Porphyromonadaceae bacterium | reverse complement strand
GTGCCGTCCTTGTTGACGTGATTTGTGCGCAGGTAAAAGCGGATGTTAAGATTGCTCTTACTCATATGTTAAAGTGTTAAATTTTATCCTTTGCGTGTTGTGTAGCAGATTGTAGCCGCAAAGGTATTAACTACTTTAAGATTTTGAGCAGACAAAACTATGACAAATCACGCCATATCAAATAGTTAGTTAAATTTTTGCTACACGGTTTCCACCGCTGCGGTCGTGTAGCATGTGTGTAGCACGACTATGTCATTTCGGGGCGTTTTGGCGGCATTTCCGGGCAAATCCCCTAAAATGGAAATCCCTGTAAGTGAGCTGCTTACAGGGATTGGGATAATGTTTTGGCGGAGAGGACGAGATTCGAACTCGTGGTAGGATTGCTCCTACGTCAGTTTAGCAAACTGGTGGTTTCAGCCACTCACCCACCTCTCCATTGCTATGCGGGGGTTGCCTGATTCTTGCGGCCTAAAGCCGCTAGCGTTCCCAAAAGCGATGCAAAGGTAGGAGTTTGGTTTCAATTATGCAATAGCCGACGCAGTTTTTTCAGTTTTATTTTTTGAGGGATGTCAATTCGGCTGTCGGGATGAAAGGTGGTATGCTGTCGGTAATGCGGCTTTCATGCGGGCTTCGCAGCAGGCGTCGTAGCGTCGGTTGCCGGCGCCTTGTCGATGAGCTCCATGAACTGGTTGAGGTTCGGAGTGATTATAATCTGGGTGCGACGGTTGAGCTGACGCCCCTCGGGCGTGGCGTTTGTGGCGATTGTATTGTACTCGCCGCGGCCGGCGGCGGTGAGACGTTTGGGATCCACGCCGAATTTATTCTGAAGCACCTGAACTACGGATGAGGCGCGCAGGGCGCTCAAATCCCAGTTGTTGCGGATATTGGGCCGCGAGATGGGAACATTGTCGGTATTGCCCTCCACAAGCACGTCGTATGTGCTGTAATCTTTTATTATCCTGGCGATTTTGCTCAGTATATCCATGGCGCGGGAGCTGATTTCATAGCTTCCCGACTTGAAGAGCATATTGTCGGCCAGCGAAATGTATACAACGCCCTTGAGCACCTTGACATCTACATCCTGCATCTCCGCACGGCTGAGCGAGCGCGTAAGGTTGTTGGTGAGCACCATGTTGAGCGAGTCGGATTTAGACTTAGCATCGACAAGCTGCTTGATGTAGCGGTTGGAGGCGTTGATTTCGTCGACGAGTTTTGAAATATTGACACTTCCCTGGGTGCTTTGCCGCAGGCTCTGGTCGAGCGACGCCTGCAGGGAAGCATAGTCGTCGCGTAGTTCCTGGTTACGGCGGCGCTCGTCGGCGAGCATCTGGTCGAGGTTTCCACCGTTGGTCTTGCATTGGGCGAGCTCGAGCTGGCGGTCGTTGTAGTCGGCCGAGAGGCGTGTGTATTCGCTCTGCAGCCGCTGGTATTTCTTCGAGCTGACACATCCGGTCAGTGTAAGTGCGGCGAGCGCGATGGTTCCTAAAATCAGTCTGGTTTTCATAGTTGTAGCGTCTTAAAGTTCCGGCCCGGAGCTTCTACGGGGCTGAGCCGGAGGGTTTATATATAGAACAACCGCCTGCGCGGCAAAGTTTTCGCCGCTGTGCAGCCTCGCGGCAGCGAAATGACCTACACTCCCTTCCCGACATCCGGGCGACACTCCGACATAATTTTCAGGCGATTTCTGTTGGTATAGTGGCGGATTGTGGGTAAATTTGTAACCATATGGAATCAATAAGACAAATCTATAAAATCGGTTTCGGACCCTCGTCGTCGCATACGATGGGACCGCGCAAGGCCGCAAGGATATTTCTCGGGAAGACCCCCACGGCGGCCTCCCGCCGCGTGACGCTCTACGGCTCGCTTGCCGCCACCGGCCGCGGTCACCTTACCGACCGTGCCATACTCGAGGAACTCGAGAGTTCGGCGCCCTGCGAGATTGTGTGGAAACCGGATACGTTTCTGCCGTTTCACCCCAACGGAATGACGTTTGAGGCGTTCGACATCAACGGCAACGCTACTGAATCCATCACCTGGTACAGTATCGGCGGGGGCGACATCGTGCGCGAAGGGGAAGACCGCGCACCGTCGGAGAGCATCTACGACATGACTACCATAAAGGATATACTGGCATGGTGCGAGCGCACGGGGCTCTCCTATTGGGAATACGTGCAGAATTGCGAGGGTCCGGCCATATGGGATTACCTCGCGGAGGTATGGAAGGTTATGCGCGAGGCTGTGGAGCGCGGCATAGAGGAGGAAGGAGTGCTCCCGGGTGGCCTCGGCGTGCGCCGCAAGGCGGTAGCCTACTACATGAACGCTTCGGGCCACAGCCAGAGTCTGAAAAGCCGTGGCCTTGTCTATGCCTATGCGCTTGCCGTAAGCGAGGAGAATGCCGCCGGCGGTAAGATCGTGACCGCCCCGACCTGCGGGAGCTGCGGCATCGTTCCGGCAGTGCTCTACCATCTCTATACGTCGAAAAACTTTTCGGAACAGCGCATACTGCGCGCGCTGGCCACGGCCGGACTTTTCGGCAATGTGGTGAAACACAACGCATCCGTCTCTGGAGCGGAAGTGGGCTGCCAGGGAGAAGTGGGCGTTGCCTGCGCTATGGCCGCGGCAGCTGCCTCGCAGCTTTTCGGAGGCACGCCGGCACAGATTGAATATTCTGCGGAGATGGGGCTCGAGCACCATCTCGGGCTAACATGCGACCCTGTATGCGGACTCGTACAGATTCCTTGCATAGAGCGCAACGCCTATGCAGCAGCCCGCGCACTCGACGCCAATCTCTATGCCGCTTTCTCCGACGGGCGTCATTCCATAAGCTTCGACCGTATCGTCTCGGTGATGAAGCAGACGGGCCACGACATCCCGTCGCTATATAAGGAAACTGCACTCGGAGGTCTGGCGGCGATAAAATAGTCTGCATTCTATATCCGGTCGGGACATATCGCCGCTCCGGCACGGAGCTTTTTGGCAAAACGCCGAAGTTTGAGGGCCAAACATTCGGTTGTTTTAATAAAAATCGCTACTTTTGTTGCGCAAAATGCCCTCTCCGCTCCCGACGCGCCAACAGCGCAATATCCGGGAATGCCGCCCGACGACTCACAACTGAATTCTTAACTTTCATCAATACCCACACAGACATGGAAATTTCCCATATCGAACACATCGGCATCGCCGTTCCATCGCTCGACGAGGCCATCCCTTTCTACGAAAACATGCTCGGCCTGAAATGCTTCGCCATCGAAGAAGTTGCCGACCAGAAAGTGCGCACGGCCTTCTTCCAGGTCGGTCAGACCAAAATAGAGCTTCTTGAAGGGACCGCCGACGACAGCGCCATCTCCAAATTCATAGCCAACAACGGCGGCCGCGGCGGTATT
This sequence comes from uncultured Porphyromonadaceae bacterium, assembly GCA_900546835.1. GTDB lineage: Bacteria > Bacteroidota > Bacteroidia > Bacteroidales > Muribaculaceae > UBA7173. The sequence continues at coordinate 9,683 of UREH01000054.1, read as the reverse complement.
CAGCACGTGGCATTCGCCATTGCCGACGGCGTTGCCAACGCTCTGGCAGAAGTAGAGCAGAAGGGCGGCCGCCTTATCGACAAGGCTCCCCGCCGCGGTGCTGAAGGTCTCAACATCGCTTTCCTACACCCCAAATCGACGATGGGCACCCTCGTTGAACTTTGTGAGGATCCCAAAAAGAAATAAACAAATCCCAAATGCCTGGCGGCATCCTTCCGGCCAACGGCCCAGAGGAGCCGCCTCAGCAGTTTAATAACAAATACAACTACTTATGAGCAATCAGATTGAAAAAATACAGGAGCTTATCGCCCTGCGCGAGAAAGCACGCATCGGCGGTGGCGAAAAGGCAATCGAGAAACAGCACGAGCGCGGCAAGTACACCGCCCGCGAACGCATCGCCCAGCTGCTCGACGAGGGCTCGTTTGAAGAGCTCGACATGTTCGTGACACACCGCTGCCACAACTTCGGCCAGGAAAAGAAGACCTTCCTCGGCGACGGCGTGGTGACCGGCTACGGCACAATCGACGGCCGTCTGGTCTACGTATTCGCCCAGGACTTCACAGAGTTCGGCGGTTCGCTCTCCGAGACCATGGCCCTCAAAATCTGCAAGATCATGGATATGGCCATGAAGATGGGCGCACCGGTAATCGGCCTCAACGACTCGGGAGGTGCACGTATCCAGGAAGGCATCAACGCGCTGGCCGGCTACGCCGAAATCTTCCAGCGCAACATCCTCGCATCGGGCGTGATACCTCAGATTTCGGCCATCCTCGGCCCCTGTGCCGGCGGAGCCGTATACTCCCCTGCCCTGACCGACTTCACCATCATGGCCAAGGGTATCAGCTACATGTTCCTCACCGGTCCGAAGGTTGTTAAGACCGTTACAGGCGAGGACGTCACCCAGGAGCAGCTCGGCGGCGCTACCGTCCACTCGCAGAAGAGCGGCGTATGCCATTTCGCTGCCGAAGACGGCGAGGAAGCCATCAAGATCGTCCGCAAACTCCTCGGCTATATTCCCCAGAACAACCTTGAGGATGCACCGACGGTGGAGTGCAACGACCCCATCGACCGCATGGAGGATTCGCTCAACGAAATCGTCCCCGACAGCCCCAACCGCCCGTACGACATGTATGAGATAATCGGAGCAATCGTCGACAACGGCGAATTCCTTGAAATCCAGCGCGACTATGCCCGCAACATCATCATAGGCTTCGCCCGCTTCAACGGCCAGAGCGTCGGCATCGTGGCCAACCAGCCCAAATTCCTCGCCGGCGTGCTCGACAGCAACGCATCGCGCAAAGCCGCACGCTTCGTGCGTTTCTGCGATGCCTTCAACATTCCTCTGGTATCGCTCGTCGATGTTCCCGGATTCCTTCCCGGCACCGGTCAGGAGTACAACGGCGTAATCCTGCATGGCGCCAAACTGCTTTACGCCTATGGCGAAGCCACCGTGCCCAAGGTAACGGTAACACTCCGCAAGAGCTACGGCGGCTCGCACATCGTGATGAGCTGCAAACAGCTGCGCGGCGACATGAACTATGCATGGCCTACGGCGGAAATCGCCGTAATGGGCGGTGCAGGCGCCGTAGAAGTACTCTACGCCAAGGAAGCCAAGGCATCTGACGACCCCAAGAAGGTGCTTGCCGAGAAGGAGGCCGAATACAACAAGCTTTTCTGCAACCCCTACAATGCAGCGAAATACGGCTATATCGACGACGTAATCGAACCCCGCAATACCCGTTTCCGCATTATCCGCGCACTGCAGCAGCTTGCCACCAAACGCGTGACCAATCCCGCGAAGAAACACGGCAACATACCACTCTGATAATCCATTCATCTTCATCAAGCACGGCTCCGGTGGCCTGATGCGCCGCCGGAAGCCATGCAAATCCTTTCAAGTTAACCGAAAAATCACCAAACTCCATGAAGAAGAAACTGCTTCTTTTACTGGTAGCTTTCGCCGGTTGTTGCGCCGCCTCGACCGCACAGGGCCGAAAAGCCCTGCGCATCAACGAGGTGATGGTTGTCAACGAGACGAACGTCGTCGACGACTACAGCGAGCACGGAGCCTGGATTGAGCTGTTCAACTCCAGCTACGCCCCGCTTGAGATCTCGAGCGTCTACCTCACGAACGACCCGAGCCGCCCAACGCTCTACCCTGTGCCCCTGGGCGACGTCAACACCCGAATCCCCAAGCGCCAGCATATAATTTTCTGGGCCGACAACAAGCCCACCCGCGGCACATTCCACACCAATTTCACCTTGGCTCCCGACCGCGCCAACTGGATTGGCATCTACGACGCCGACGGCCGCACGCTCATCGACTCGATAACCGTTCCGCCGCTGCAGCCCGACCAGTCGTTCGCCCGCAAATCCGACGGAATTGGCACATCGGCCGCCGACTGGGAAATCCGCACCGACTCTGACGGCAGCATCGTCACCCCGTCGAGCAACAACATAATCCGCGATACTAACGATAAGGTCCAGAAATTCCACGACCTTGATTCCAACGGCGTAGGCCTTACAATTTCTGCTATGGCAATCGTTTTCTCCGCACTGCTTCTGCTCTGCATCTGCTTCTATGTAATCAACCGCATCGGCGCCGCCCGCTCGCAACGCAAGAAAATGGCCGCCCACGGCATCGGCCACAAGGAAGTAGCCCGCGCAGACCGCCCCGAGGGCGACTCCGGCGAGGTTATCGCTGCTATCGCAGCCGCCCTCAACGAGCACCTCAACGCTCACGACCTCGAAAGCACCATCCTTACTTTCAGCAAGGCGAAGAAAAACTATTCGCCCTGGAGCTCGCATATCTACACCCTGCGTCAGATGCCGCGCCACTGATCCATCGGCTCCATCCTTAAAATCCAGATCTTTTAATCCTCATCACCCTCATAACCGCAATGAAAGAGTATAAATATAAAATCAACGGCAACCTCTACAAGGTAGCCATCGGCGACATCGAAAACGGCGTGGCCGAAGTTGAAGTAAACGGCACCCCCTACAAGGTTGAACTCGAGCAGAAGGCTGCAACCACCATCAAGGTAGCCACTCCCAAACCGGCAGCCGCGCCCCGCACCGCCACAGGCGAAAAAGTAATCGCGAAGGCCGCCCCCACTGCCGCAGCAGGCGGCACCGCCGTGAAAGCTCCGCTGCCCGGCACCGTGCTCGACATCAACGTAACCGTAGGCCAAGAGGTCAAGGCAGCCGACACAGTCGTAACCCTCGAGGCCATGAAAATGGAAAACGCCATCAAGGCCGGTGTAGACGGCAAGGTGGCATCCATCTCCGTAGCCAAGGGCGACGCCGTGCTTGAAGGAGCCGTGCTCGTCACCATCGCCTGAACTGCAACTCATTCACCTTTTTATCTTCAACCTGTCAACACTGTAAAATACCTGAAAAATGAATGAGTTCAGCACTTTTCTTGTAGAAAACCTGACCCAGTTCTGGCACCTCACCGGATTCTACAACGCCACATGGGAGCATCTCGTGATGCTCCTTGTAGGCCTCTTCTTCATATGGCTCGCAATCACAAAGAATTTCGAGCCTATGCTTCTGGTGCCGATCGGCTTCGGCATACTCATCGGCAACGTGCCCTTCAACGCTACCGCCGGCCTTGAAATCGGCATCTACGAGGAGGGCTCCGTGCTCAATATCCTTTATAATGGCGTGAGCGCAGGGTGGTATCCTCCGCTGATATTCCTTGGCATCGGAGCCATGACCGACTTCACCGCCTTGATAGCCAACCCGAAACTGATGCTTGTAGGCGCAGCCGCGCAGTTCGGCATCTTCGGCGCCTATATGGTGGCCCTCGCCCTCGGCTTCATGCCCGACCAGGCCGGCGCCATCGCCATCATCGGCGGCGCCGACGGGCCCACGGCTATCTTCCTCTCGTCGAAGCTCGCACCGAACCTCATGGGAGCAATCGCCGTATCGGCATACTCTTATATGGCCCTCGTGCCCGTGATTCAGCCGCCTATCATGCGCCTGCTCACCACCCGCCACGAGCGCCTCATCAAGATGAAGCCCGCGCGCGCCGTGGCCCAGAGCGAAAAGATTATCTTCCCCATCGTGGGTCTGCTCCTCACATGCTTCGTGGTACCCTCAGGCCTGCCCCTGCTCGGCATGCTCTTCTTCGGCAACCTGCTGCGTGAGTGCGGCGTAACCAACCGCCTGGCCAAGACGGCATCCAACGCCCTGACCGACATCGTCACCATCCTTCTGGGCATGACCGTCGGCGCCTCCACCCAGGCATCGTCGTTCCTCACCAAGGAGACAATTTTCATCTTCGCCCTTGGGTTCATGGCCTTCATCATCGCATCGGCCTCCGGCGTGCTGTTCGTGAAACTGTTCAACCTCGTGCTCCCCGCGTCGAAGAAAATCAACCCGCTCATCGGCAACGCCGGCGTATCTGCCGTGCCGATGTCAGCACGAATCTCCAACAACCTCGGCCTCGAATACGATCCCTCCAACTACCTGCTCATGCATGCCATGGGTCCAAACGTAGCCGGAGTAATCGGCTCGGCCGTAGCTGCAGGCGTTCTCCTCGGCTTCCTCGCCGCCTGATCGCCCTAATTGTCTACCCACACCAACAGTGCGTCAGATTCTCCCCGATTCTGGCGCACCGCTTTTTTACGTACGAATGTCGGAACCCGTACGAACAAACGCCTTTCAATTACCAGAGAGAATCAAATTTCAATTACAAATGAAACGTCAGATTTCAACTCTCGTGGTATAATCGAATGCCAAAGCCTGCGGAGCTAATAACTGCCGAGTAAATAAAATTACCGTGGAATCATCAACTGGGTGCTCCCTTCATCTGAGTAAGTCCAAAACCGCAAAATCAAAAAATAATTCGCCCGCAACGAAAAATTTCGACCGGAAAACTTGCGCAATTCAGAAACTCGTCGTAAATTTGCACCCGTTAAAGGGAAACAACAACGCCCACGAGCAGCAGAGGTTGCTCCTCCTCAGAGAGGAAGGCGTTAGAATAAGCACTCTTTAATTGGATATTTTGCCTTGTGGTGTAATGGTAGCACGTCGGATTCTGGTTCCGCCTGTGAGGGTTCGAATCCTTCCAAGGCAACTTCTTAAAATTGCAGTTAGTTGATAATCAACTAACTGCAATTCCCTTTTATGTATCTGCACAAAATCGGCAAAATGAATCTCGGCATTCTGTTTGAACAGAATCCTTACAGCAATTTCAGATTCTTACGGCAGAAAGGGGGTCCTGTTCCTTTCCGCACAGGTAAAACGAAATTTTCAATGGAGGGGAGGACTCTATACTGATTCAATCATAGTAACCGCTTTCGGGGTTCACAATATGAATACATTTACAAGCACAGAATCGGATTTCCTCCGCCGATTTTGCATTATTTAGTTTTGAAGTGCCAGAATCTGGCACTGGTGCCCCTTAACTTTGCAGACGGGAAGCGATAGTGCGTCCCCTTGTCACTCTAATTCCGCATTGACCATGGCTCTTCTTATCATGCTAATCGTATTGCCCGGATGGCTGTTTCAGGCTCTTAAAGATGGCGCCAACATAAAGTGACCCGGCATATCCGCCGGCTTTTCCGACTGCCACCCTCCGCAAGCCACAAAATTCCCTAAACCCGACAACCAAAATCATTCTTTCCGGAGAAACTCCAATAATACTCTATATCACAGCTAAATCCTAACGACATGTCTTTCTGGAATTTACTATGCGAGGCCGCTCTGCTTGATTTAATCTGCAAACTATTTTCACCAAAACGGAACCCGATTGAATCGCGTCGCGACAACACGTCCTTCAGTAGCGGCAACGAATTTCATGACACCGATTATGCAGGAAATTACTCGTCGGGCAACAATAGCACATCAGGCGATTATTTTGGCGGATATTCTGGCTCATGGAACGACTGCATCGACGACGACATTATCAACGATGTGTTTCTCGACGACTTTTAGACTGCTAAGCGATATCATATTTCGTTTTATTGTACTCTTTTGTCGGTTCTTCGACTTAAAAGGGGAACCTCGGCATAGTTTTTGTTGTTTGAAATTTCTGAAAACGTATTTACCACACATATGAAATTCACAAAATTCCTGATGGCCTCCGCCTACCCGCATCAACCGAAATCATAAAACAATGGACCGAACAACAATGACAACGATATATCGACCTGATGCTCCTACATCAACCCTTCTGCGACCACTACGGCGCATACCGCGCTCTCGAAGCAGCCTTCCAGGAAGGTAAAATTCGCGCAATCGGCGTAAGCAATTTCTATTCCGACCACTTCGTGGACCTTGCCAGCAACGTTGAGATCCCACCGGCCGTAAATCAGATTGAGACACACGTATTCGACCAGCAGACCGAAGCACTCAAATATCTCAATGAATTCGGCACACGCGCAATGGCATGGGCTCCCCTCGCCGAGGGCCGCAATAACTTCTTCACAAACCCGGTGCTTGAGGCAATCGGCCGCAAATATGGCAAGAGCGTAGCACAGGTGGCTCTACGCTGGCTATATCAGCGCGACGTAATCATCATTCCGAAGTCGACCCATATAGAGCGCATGCGCCAGAATCTCGACATCCTTGACTTCTCGCTCTCCGACGAGGATATGGAGGAAATCAGGCGCCTCGACACAGGCAAAAGTCTGTTTTTCGACCACCACGACCCCGAAGTCGTAAAGATGTTCATAGGCTGGCGCTGAATTCCCCATCCACTAACTCAGGACGCCGCAGACATCCAATTGCGGCGTCCTGTCCTATTTTCCCTACATATGTCGACGATCCGCCACCGCAATTCCACCGAAAATTCGTAGCTTTGCAGAGCAGAAACACTCACCCCGTATGTCATGAAAATCGAAAAATGGGAAACAATAGATAGCCGGTATGTAATCCGGCGCCCATGGCTCACGGCACGCTGCGACACCGTGCGCCTCCCCAACGGCACCATCCATCCGGAATACTACGTTCTGGAATATCCCACCTGGATCAACGTTATCGCCATTACAGCCGACGGCGATTTCGTCATGGTAGAACAATACCGCCACGGCCTCGGTGACGTATTCACCGAACTCGTTGCCGGAGTGGCCGAAGTGGGAGAAGCTCCCATGGAGACCGCACGCCGCGAACTCCTGGAAGAAACCGGCTACGGCAACGGCACCTGGCAGCAATTCATGGTTCTTTCGCAGAACTCCGGTTCGACCAACAACCTTACATACACATTTCTGGCCTCCGAAGTCGAGAAAATCGACACTCAGCATCTCGACGCTACCGAGGACATCGCCGTCCGCCTGCTTACTCCCACCGAGGTAAAGCAGCTATTGCTCGACGATATAATCAAGCAATCGCTTATGGCCGCCCCACTCTGGAAATACTTCGCCCTGAAAGTCATGTAACCCCTCTATCCAGTCCTCGCAGAAACCCCGAAACACGCTCAACGAAACCAATTAGCCCATCGCCGCTAATCCTCTCACTCGCCTACCCCCTCATGGTGCACCTCATAGGATGCTGAACCCATCATAACAGCATCCTCCCCTATTACACAATCGGCGGCAAATGCCTCTATGTGGAGTCAGAGATTACACGGTATTTATCGTATCTTTCTCGGATGTCAGCGTTTGTGGAGTGGTGCTGACCTCTCCGGTCTTTTGGCGTGCCTTTCGTATCCATTCCTCGCCGTTTTCATCGGTAACAATCTGGTCACGGGTGAGGGTGGAAATATCAACGAAAGCAAGCCCGCAGAAGCAGCAGAACACGAATGTGTCACGCACAAGGTCCAGCCGTGGCAATGCCGACAGGTCGAGTTTCATTATTGCTTTCAGCTCATCCTCGGTCAGAAATTCACGCTCCGTTTTGGTTCGGGTGTAACGCTTGCCGATAAACGGATCATCGTCAATCCACTTGTTGGCTATGCCGACTCGCACCACGTTTTTGAGATAGCGGATATATTTCACGGCGGCATTGTTGGCGCACTTCTTACGGACACGGAGAAAATGCTCGAAGTCATCCACCATACCGGACGTGAGTTTTTTCATCGGTATGTCGTTCACACTCTCCTTGCCGAGCAGGAATTCTTCCAGATACACCACGCAGCGTTCCCAGCGCAATACCGTGGCTTTGCATATATCGCCACGCTCGTATTGCTCCCGCACCTTCACATTGACCTCGCGGAAAGCCTCGCAGAGCATCTTCGGCTTTTCGAGTTTGCCGAGGAAGGCTCGTTTAAGCACATCGGGATTGACAAGTTCGTCGCGCATGACGAGCTGGTTATGTATCTCGCAGATTTTCGTGCGTACCGTGTCAAGATAACGGTTCAGTTCAAGGTCTTTCTTTGTCTTGCCACGCGACTGGCCTTTGGAAGCGTTCCAGTCATCGGGTCTTACAGACCTGTTGATATAGATCTCCGCACGTTGCCCGTTCATCGTGATACGCAGGGAGATGGGCAGTTCTCCCTCCTTGTTTTGCCTTTTCCTTGCGATGAAGTTCAAGGAAAAATAGCTTTCGTTGGATAGTCTCATTTGTCTTGTGGGTTTAATGGTATCTTAAAGATACGCAAATTTTTTCAGTTTTACAAGCTGTAAATACCCGAAGACATCAGAAAACCGGGGTGTTTGGAGGGAGCAAAATCATTTTTTCTGCGAATTTCGCCGGTTTGCTCCCTCGTTTCGTTCCCTTTTTAACAATTATTCAAGCATTGATTATCCTGAATAATGCCTTATAAGACACTAAAAGAGTTGTGGTAAAAACCGACCTATAATTGTGGTACACCTTGAAAAATGTACCACATCGCCCATATCCAGCTCCCTTGTTTGCTCCCGAAAGGGAGCGGTATAGAAGGTATTGCAATCAACGCAAATTATTGAAAAATAGCGAAATAACTACGTTACAGGGAGCAAATTGATTACTAAAAATCCTGCTCCCTTCTTGCACACTGGATATTGCAATATATTGCGCCGATTTGGGGTAGGAGGCAAAAAGCAAACCCTCCGAAAATCGTTGATTTTCAGAGGTTTTCTGCGATTTGATAAATCTTCTTGTGATCCGCGTGGAGCCGTTAAACCCCAACGCTGTATGGTGAGTATCAAGGAGTTACCAATACATGTGTCGGCTGACTCACTTATCTATCACGCTTATACTTCAATGTTCTTCACCGGTTTGCAATTCCGATAATGCAAAGTTACTAATTTATTTCCAATCCACAATGTGCCAAACCGTTAAAAATCCTTCGAGTGTCGAAGTGGGGTAAAGGGTTTAAGTCCTCACCATTGTGACTCTATAAAGTCGGTATCTAATGACAACTAATGTCACAAATGACACTCGATGTCAGTTGGCTTTTCAAAGGATGCTTGTACCGATTATTTGCAGTTTCGCTTGCAACGATTTGGTGTCAATGAAGTGGTTTAAATTGAGTATTGGTAAACTCTCTCATTGCTTTTATATGTTCCTCAATACATCTATTTAAGTCAGACTTAGGAATTCTATGCTTTTGATATATCTTACGAATTATTTTCTTCAACAAGTTTTCCCATTTAGCTGCAACCCCTGTCATAGGTATTTCTAATGAAATACGCTTTTTTATTGAAGACACTTTATCTCCCTTAGAACCATATGAAATCAATAATCCCTTTGACTGTAAAATTGCGTCTATAAGCTGTCTCTTATACACATCTCCGAGCCCACGAGACACTGAGCGA
>UREH01000053.1 GCA_900546835.1 uncultured Porphyromonadaceae bacterium | reverse complement strand
TCCCTGAATCGGTTGTAACTTTGCATCGCGCAGGATTTCTTTCAATTTTGCCCCAAGGCAAATTCCCCCTAACCCAATTACGAGAACACCATGATACTCCCTTCGCCGCTTTTCAAGATGGGACCGGATCTGTTGCCGGTCGACTACAATGTGCCGCCCGCACTAAGGCCCGAGGCCGGAGGCCGACGCTGGCCGGTGGCTGTGCCGGCTCCGCGGCGCCGTGCTGAGGCCGATGCGGAGCTCGCGCGTCGTGCCAAGGCAACGCTGAACCGCCTGCCTTGGTCGGCCGAAATCGAGGCGGAGGATGCCCGGCGGCAGCGCGCCGTCGAGTCGCGCTGCTCGCTGTTCGATCCCTTTATAGGGCGCTTCCCCGAGGGTGCGCCCCAGAGGCGCGTGGCCGTCGACGCCGGATTCGTGCGCTCGCGCTGTCCGGAACTCTCCTACGCCGACACCCTCGAGCAGGGCGTCGACGGCGTGGCGTCGTGTCCCGTCGCCATTCCCGAGTCGATGGCAGACGACCCGGCGCTGGGGCGTGTATGCTCGCGCAGACAGTGGCAGCTGCTGCGCTTCCGCCATGATTTCGCCTACTGGGCGGCCTCGTGTGTCAACATCAAGGACAAATGCCGGGGGCGCCGCGTGCGCTTCGTGCTCAACTATGCCCAGCGGCGGCTGCTCGCCGCTTTCGAGCGTCAGCGTCTGGCCGGGCACCCCATCCGCACTATTCTGCTGAAGGCGCGCCAGTGGGGTGGCTCGACTATGACACAGATGTATATGATGTGGATCCAGAGCGTGCTCACCACCGACTGGAATTCGCTGATCTGCACGCAGGTGAGCCATATTTCGGCAGGCATCCGCGGCATGCTCTCACAGACTCTCGCCGAGTATCCTCAGGAGCTGTGGCTGGATGAATGCGGCCACGATGATGAGGATGACGACTGCACGGAGGCCTCCTCGCGCTCGAAAAGCCGGAAAAAGATGAAGCGGAAGCTCTGCCTCGTCCCTTACGAGGGGCAGCGCGAGGTGCGCACCATTCCCGGGCGTCGCTGCAACGTCACCACCGCCTCGGCGCGCAATCAGGACGCCGTGCGCGGCGCCGACTACGCCATGGCACACCTCTCGGAGGTGGCCTTCTGGGACGATACCCCCACGGCTTCGCCCGACGAGGCCGTGCGTGCCATTGCCGGGGCCATAGCCATGGCGCCGCTCACGATGGTGGTCGTCGAGTCGACGGCCAACGGAATGGGCAACTACTTTCAGCGCGAATGGGACCGCGCCGAGCGCGGCGACAGCGACAAGACGCCACTGTTCGTGCCCTGGCACGAAATCGACATCTATTCGGCCGAGCCCGACGACCGCCGGGCGCTCTGGGAGTCGCTCTCCACCTACGAACTGGAGCTCTGGCAGATCCACCGCTGCTCGCTGGCGCAGATACAGTGGTACCGCTCCAAGCGCCGCGAGATGGAGTCGGACGACAAGATGTTCGCCGAATATCCCACCACCGCTTCCGAGGCATTCATCAACACCGGGAGCGCCGTGTTCGCCCCGGCCCACGTGGAGGCCCTGCGCATGGACTGCTGCGACCCTGTGGCGCGCGGCGAGATCGTGTCGGCCTGCGGCAGCCCTACGGGGCCCGATTCGCTGCGCGGCCTCTCCTTCCGCGAGGATTCCACGGGATGCCTGAGCATATGGAGCGACCGCGTGCGCGGCGCAAGCTATGTGGCGGCTGTCGACGTGGGCGGCCGCTCGCGCACCTCCGACTGGAGCGTAATCGCCGTGGTGCGCACCGACGGCGACATGCCCCAGGTGGTGGCCCAGTGGCGCGGACACACCGACCACGACCTGCTCACCTGGGCAGCCGCGCGCATAGCCGCCTACTACAACCGCGCTCTGCTCGTGTTCGAGAGCAATACCCTGGAATCGGCCGACCGACCCGGCAGCGACGCTCCGGAGCAGGGAGCATACATCCTCCATACGCTCTACGACCATTATCCCAATCTCTACATGCGCCATAGTCCCGACGGCTCAGGGCCGGCGCGTCCCGGCTTCCACACCAACCGCCAGACAAAGCAGATGATAATCACCGAGCTTATCGCCGCCGTGCGCGACGGCTCCTATGTGGAGCGCGACCACCATACGGCCGACGAGATGAACGTGTATCAGCTGATGTCCAACGGCTCATACTGCGCCCGACGCGGCTATCACGACGACTGCATCATGACGCGTGCCATCGCCCTCCACGTGGCCCGCTCGGAGCAGGCGCGCCCCTTCTCGCTCTCGCAGAATCCGGAACTGGCACGCTTCATCAGCGCCCAGCTCGGGCGCATCAAGGGCCATTAAGGTTTCTTTATTGCCAAATTGTCGGTTTTTTGCTTGCAAATCCGAACTTTTAATCCCATATTTGCGTTGTTCAATCGAATGTTATCACTATCATGGCCATAAAGGCCTGCGCATTCACTCTAAGCCTCTCCCTCTCCGCCTTTGTCGAATTATCACACATCTGAATTAATTAATCATCCTACCATAAAACACATTCCTATGAACACCTCGTATGTATTCCTTGCTCCCGGTTTCGAAGAGGTCGAAGCCCTGACCGTAATAGACGTGATGCGCCGTGCCGGCATGGATGTCAAGACCGTCTCCATCACCGATTCACGCACCGTAGCCGGTGCCCACGGCATTGCGGTGACGGCCGATGTGGTTTACGAGAAAACCGATTTCATTACTCCCGAATGGCTTATCCTCCCCGGTGGTATGCCCGGCGCAACGAACCTCTCGCAGTATGCGCCGCTCAACACACTGCTTCTCAACCAGGCCAATTCGGGCAAGATTGCCGCCATATGCGCATCGCCGGCCGTGGTGCTCGCTCCGCTGGGCATTCTCGACGGCAAGGAGGCCACCTGCTATCCCGGCTTCGAGAAGCAGATGCACGGCGCCGTGTGCCGCGACACTGCCGTGGTGGCTCTCGACCGCCTTATCACCGCCAACGGCCCTTCGGCCGCCCTTCGCTTCGCCCTGGCCATCGTGGCCAATTCGATGGGCGAGAGCGTGGCCCAGGAAGTCGGCTCCGGAATGCTCTTCTATCCCAAGTCGATGAATTTCTACTTCTGACCCCCGGATCTTATAGAATTTATAAGCCCTATAACCCTATAACCCTATAACCCTTATAACCCCTATACCCCCTCGGAATTCTCGCCGCCTGCGTTGTAGGCGGCGAGCATCTTTCTGAGGCTGGACACCACCATGCTGCGCAGCTCGCGCGGCGCCACCACCTCCACGCTCGGGCCATAGCTCAGCAGCTGCGCCACGAAATCGGGCGTGAGCTGCAGCTCCAGAGTAAATATGGAGTAGGCGTCGGTAATCATCTCCGACTGCGAGGGGTGGAGCGGCAGCGCACGGAAATACTTGGCCTGGCGCACTTCGGTCTTCAATACCACGCGGCGCGGGGCCGACTGGTCGACCACGATGCCGAAGGAGTTGCGGAAATACGTCTGCGGATCGGTGCCCTCGGGCGCCTTGAAGCGGTCGGGCATTATGGTGAGGTCGCTGATGCGGTCGAGCGAATAGGTCTTCACCTTGTCGTCGGCCACGCAGCGGCCGGTCATGTACCAGAGCTGACGGTAGATGCGCAGGAAGTATGGCTCGACCACAACGCCCGTCGAGGGGTTGGAACGCGTGTAGGGATGGTAGTTGAAGCGCACGGGGTGGCTCTCGCGTATGGCCTCCATTACCGTGGCGAGGTGCTGGCGGGCCGAGGGGACGTCCTCGAGCATGATTCTGTCGGCTATGTCCTGCGAGTTCTTGAGCACGCTGGAGGTTACGGAGGCGTTGAGCAGCCAGTCGGTCAGGGTCTGGCTTTCGCGGCCCTCCACATAGTATTCGTAGGTGGAGGTATCGCAGCCTATGCGGATGGCGAAGAGGTCCTCGATGGCCTGGCGGTAGTTGAAGAATGTGCGCCTTGGAATCTCAAGTTCGCCCTCGGCGTAGGGTGAGCGGCTCCAGAGTTCGTTGAGCTCCCGGCGCGATATGCGTCCGTAGCGGCGGATTGTGTCGACAATCCAGATATAGCGGTTGAGGAGGTCTTTAGCCATTGCCTGATGGTTGGAGGAAGATGTGTGTGTGATTGGTGAAGTATTATTGAGCGGAGAGAGCCGGCCGAGATGCGGAAATGTGGCTGGAGAGGCCGTCAACGGGCTACCAGACCTACTACCCTTACCAGCGAGATGGGGGTCTCCGGGTCGTTGGCTATGAGCTGGAGCCGGGCGTTGAGAATGTCGGCCGGCAGGAGCGAGGGGTCGACGGTGACGGTGGCTGTGGCGTGCTTCCCTTTCTTGATTTTCGTGCGGTCGATGCTTACGGCTACACCGGGATCGGTGGTGTACAGGCGCCGGATGTACATGTCGCTCTTGCCGCGGTTGTGGATGGTGAAGGTACGCGTCTGCGGCCCGTCGGCAGCCGTGAGTTCGCCGAAATTCACGCGGTCGGAATCGACGGCCACCACCGGTGCCTCGGCCCGCTGGCGCGGGGTGAGGCGCGAGAAGTCCTCCTCCAGGATGGCTGTCAGGTCGATTTTAATCGGCTCGGCTCCGGCCGAGGGGGCGATGAACGCAGAGTCGGTGAGGATGCCGTAAAGTTCTGTCTGCGAGGGGGTGAGCGTAAGGGCGTAGACGGCCTGCTCGCCGGCGGGGATAGTGTCGCCGCCGGAGGTGGCGATGCGGATGTAGGGGGGCAGGCCGCTCCAGCAGGGAGTCATAGGCTCGGCCGAGGCGTTGTAGACCTCGAGGAAGGCGGCTTTGGCCTTCCCCTTGGTGACGGTGCCGAAGGGGAGCTGGGTGGTGCGGAGCTTCATCTCGCCGTGTCCGATAGGGTAACGCGAGCGCAGGGTGTTGCTCGAACCTATTACAACGCCGCTGATTACCAGGCGCGTGCGCGGGCCTCCGGCGATGTCGACGGTGACGCTCTTGGAGAAGCGGCCGGGACGCCCCGTGGGGTTGAATTTCACGCTGACTGTGGCGGTGTCGCCTACAGCGACGGGGGTCTTGGTGTAGGCCGGGGTGGTGCAGCCGCACGAGGCGCGGGCGGCGCGGATGGCTACCTCTTCGGGACCATGGTTCACGAAGCTGAAGGTGGTGGCGACCGAGCCGTCGTCTTCCTTGAAGGCGCCGAAATCGTGGGACGTGGCCAGCCATTCCACGCCTTGGCCGGTCTGAGCGGGGGCGGTTGGCTGAGTGGAGGCGTCGGGGGCATGGAGCGCTCCCAGGAGCAGGATGAGGCCGGAAGTCAGGTGTTTCATTGGCTGATGGTTGAGGTTAATGGGATGGTAGTCAACGGCGGCAGTATTGACGTGGTGGTGTCAGCGGGCGTCGGGATTAACGAAGCCTTTGATGCGGAGAGTTACCTTTTTCTGGCGCTTGGCGTTGGTCTTCACTGTGACAGTCTTCTCGAATTCGCCGGGGCGCCCGGCCGGGAGGTATGTTACCTTGATTTTCCCTGTTTTGCCGGCTTTGACGGGCTTTTTGGGGAAGTCGGGGCGCGTGCAACCGCAGGAGGCCGTGGCGTTGAGAATCATCAGCGGGGCGTCGCCGGTGTTGGTGAACTCGAATTCGTGGCTTACGGGGCCGCCCTGTTCGGCGATGGTGCCGAAATCGTATGCTTTTTCGGCGAACTGTATGGCCGCGCCTTCGCCGTCGGCCAGGGCTGCAAGCGCGGGGAGCAGAAGGAGCAGGAATGTTGTCAGGTATTTCATATTTTTACGGAATATCAGATGGTTGGGTTGCCGGTGTGGCTGCTTTCCGGCTCGGTGGGGCAGAGGTTGTCGCGGCCGGCGAGCATGCCGCAGGCGGCCATTATGTCCTCGCCGCGCGAGGCGCGTATGGTGGCGGTGATTCCTTCGGCGTTGAGGGCGTCGCGGAAGCGCTCCATCTTCTCGGGGGTGGAGGGGAGCAGGTCGGAGCCGGGGATTGCGTGGAAGCGTATGAGGTTCACGCGGCAGTCGAGGCCGTGGAGGCGTCGGGCAAGCTCGTGGCAGTGGCGCGGGGAGTCGTTGACGCCGCGGAACATGATATACTCGAACGAGAGGCGACGCTGATGGGAGAAGTCGTAGCCGCGCAGCAGCTCCACCACCTCCTTGATGGGGTAGGCCTTCTCGACGGGCATCAGCGCGGCGCGTTCCGAGGGGTATGGAGAGTGAATGGAGATGGCGATGTGGACCTTGGTTTCGTTGAGGAGGCGCTGCAGGGGCTGGAGCTTGCCTATGGAGCTGACGGTGATGCGTTTGGGGCTCCATGCCAGTCCCCATTTGGCAGTAAGTATCTCGATTGCCTGAAGCACGGGGCCGAGGTTGTCGGTGGGTTCGCCCATTCCCATGAAGACGAGGTTGGTGAGCGACTCGCTCCCGGGAATCGAGAGCACCTGGTTCAGAATCTGATGGACAGTGAGATTGCCGTGGAAGCCCTGGCGGCCGGTCATGCAGAAGGAGCAGTTCATCTTGCATCCGGCCTGGGAGGATACGCATAGCGTGGCGCGATCGCGGTCGGGGATGTATACGGCCTCGACGTCGCGCCCCGGAGCGCCGCGGAAGAGGTATTTCACCGTGCCGTCGGTGCTACGCGCCTCGGCCAGTGGAGCCTCGCGGCCAACGGTGTAGCCGCATTCGGCCAGCCGGACGCGGCCGGCTTTGGAGATGTCGGTCATCTGGTCGATGGATTCCACACGCTTGTCGTAGAGCCATTTGGCTATCTGCGTGGCAGCGAAACGCGGCAGCCCGCATTCGGCCGCCACTTTGCGAAGCTCTTCGAGTGTGAGGCCTACGAGCGGGCGCGTTTCGCCCACGGAAGCGGCGGGACGGTTGTCGCGGGAGGGGATATGCTGGATATTCTGATTCATTGTGGGGAAGAAATGTCAGCTGGGCGACAAACTTGCCCACAAAGATAATATATTTCCTACTTAATTGACGCCTATTGTCCTAAAATCTTCTGACGGCGGTGCTTGGCGAGGTTGGTGAGAATCATTTTTACGATATATCACGGTCTGCCGGAAAATTCCGAATCACGGAGTTTGGCATAAGCCCGGAGGTATTTACGGAGATTCGATACCATCTCGCGTGTTTCCTGAAGCATGTTCAGGTAAACGTACAGCACACTGATGGTAGAGGTATCACCGTCGCGGAGGTGCATATACAGCTTATGGTAAGTGTCGGATACCATATCCTTGATTTCATCGCAATGGCGACGCAATGTCGGGATGACGTCGGTCTGTTCCCCGTCAATCATCGTCAGAGTGTCATTGAGCAGGGTGGACACTCTTGTCCGTACCATTTCAAAATCTCCGACATGACGCGGCGGCAACGGCAGGAAGTTGTTATCAACGTGTTCCTTGCATATCTCGCTGATTCGGCGCAGATTGTAGAGGATTGACATGCAGCAGTTGTTTCCGAGATGGAACCATGCGCTTTTCTCGATGGCCGTTTCACGGTTTACCTTACGCAAGCATAGTGTTTCCTTGCGGCGGGAACTTTTGAGTACATCCTTTTGCCGGACAAGGGCGTTTTCGGTCCTGTCAAGTGTCTTGACATCTTCCTTGACAAACGCCGCTGTCATATCGCGGTAACTTTCTTCGGCGAAGGAGATGAACGAGCGCTGACGGTCGGTGATGAACATCACAAGCAACTGCCATACCTGCTTCTGGTCTTTTGTCGAGAGAATGGTCTGGAACAGTGTGTCGCCCGAATCCTCCACGTTTTTGGCACGGAACCGACGGTTGCTACGTACTATCAGGAAGATTGTCAATGCTGCAAGAGCAAACATCACCCAGTGGCCTCCATAGTGCATCGCCAGTACAATGATTCCGGCTCCGATGAATGCCACTCCCGCAGTGAGAAACCATCCACCGATTACCGAGATTACCCCGGTGATGCGGAACACCGCGCTCTCACGGCCCCAAGCGCGATCGGCAAGTGAGGTACCCATAGCCACCATAAAGGTGACGAAGGTAGTTGAGAGTGGCAGTTTGAGCGAGGTGCCGAGGGCTATCAATGCGCCTGCGAGTACAAGGTTTACCGAACCGCGGATAAGGTCGAACGCCGCACCCTGATCCATTATCGTTTCATCGATATTGAATCGGCGGTTGAACCAACCCCTGACTCTGACGGGTGTCACACGGCGCACCCATGCGAGGAATGAGAGCGACCAACGGACAAGGCGGCGTGCCAAACGCGAAGAGCCGAACATCTCGTCGCCTCCGTTCTGACTGCCAAGACCGATTTCGGTCTGCGCAACTCGCCGGGCTTTCTTCGATGTGGCGAGAGACACGACCATTATAAGACCTGCTCCCACGAGAAAATAAAGCGGAGTATTCGACGGCCCGTTGAGGGAATCCATCAGGAATCCCGTGGAATCGCCTCCGCCGTTTGCAATATAGTCCTGATAGGATGCAAGGCCGGCAAGTGGTACACCGATGAAATTCACGAGGTCATTTCCCGCAAATGCCATAGCGAGAGCGAATGTTCCCATCAGCACAACGACTTTCAGCACATTCACCTTCAGGGCGTGGAGCAGTTGCATCAGAACGGTGAATCCTGCGAAACAGCAGCCGATGATGAGCCATGTGTTTGTCTTTATCCAGCCTTTCACTTCGGGAGTCATGAACGTCAGGTCTTTTGCCCCCTTTATAAGTAGAAAATATACGATAGCCGTGGCACACAATCCGCCGAATATACCGATTTTCCATTTCAGCTTGCTGCGGTAATTGAATGAGAAAATCATTCGTGACAGGAACTGCACCAGTATTCCGAAAACAAAAGCAATAGCCACTGACAGGAATATGCCGAGTATCACGGACAAGGCTTTCTCCGTGTTCAGCAGGTCATTGAATCCTAACCCTGTTGCATCACCGGCCATTTTAATGAGTGACACAACAAAGGTAGCACCAAGAAGCTCAAACACCATCGACACGGTGGTGGATGTCGGCATACCTAACGTATTGAATATGTCAAGCAGGATTATATCCGTTACCATAACCGCCATGAAAATGCAGATCAGGTCGTAGAATGAGAAATGTTCCGGTCGGAATATGCCGTGGCGGGCAATGTCCATCATGCCGTTGCTCATCGCCGCTCCTATAAAGACACCTATCGAGGCAACGATGAGGATACGTTTGAACGAGGCCGCCTTTGAGCCTATGGCGGAGTTGAGAAAATTAACCGCGTCATTGCTCACTCCCACTGACAAATCGAAGATTGCCAGCAGGAACAGGAAAATTACGACGCATAGAAACAATATGTCCATTACTTACTTTGATTTTTGTTTCAAAGTAAGCCTGAAGTTGTTTCATAAATATTTCATAAAGTTTAAGCTGTCATTAAATCATTTTATCAGCATCACTATACTTCCCGCCACAATCATCAGCCCTCCTATAATCATTTTCGGGCTTACAGACTCTTTCAGCAATAAGAACGCAAGGATGATTGTGAACACTACGCTGAGTTTGTCAATCGGGGCCACACGCGACACATCGCCGGGCGAGAGAGCCTTGAAATAGAAAAGTGCAGACAATAAAGCATATACTTTCCACATGGCTATTCTTTACGAAGTGTGAATGTGAATGTCAATCCCCCTGACGGGCGGTTCTCGACTTTTATTGTGCCTCCGTGCCACAACACAGCGTTTCTGACTATTGACAATCCCAATCCGGTGCCTCCTGCCTGACGTGAACGCCCCTTGTCTATACGGTAAAAACGCTCGAAAAGCCGTGGAAGATGCTCCGGGGGAACACCGCAGCCGTTATCGGCAAGAGATATTGTCAGATATTCAGTGTCGGTATTCTCAGCTTTTATATCAATAACCGTACCTCCCGAATATGCAAGAGCATTGTCAATAAGATTGCGAAATATGGAAGATAGTAAAGAGGCATTGCCTGATATAGAGCCATCGCAGTATAACCGAGTTGTTATCTCAACGCCTTTTTCAGCGGCAATCTCCTTATATTCATCGCATATTTCCGATAATAATTCCGTTATGTTTACGGGTTCTTTCCGGATATTTTCGCCTCCATCTTCCATTCTTGTTATCACCGATATATCGGCAAGAAGTTTGCGTAGCCGCTCATTTGCTGCGTAACACCGTGCAACAAATTCATCACGCTTTTCCTCGGAAAGATTTTTGTGCGACATAAGCGTTTCAAGGCATACCTGCATGGATGCCACGGGCGTTTTCAACTCGTGGTTCATGTTGTTGGTGAGCTGCCGTTTGATACGTATTTTCTCCGCTTGTTCATGGAGAGCGAGACGGTGTTCACGGTCACGGTCGGATATTGCCTGTTGCAACCGGGCATACAGCCGGACTATGTTGTTGGAGATGTCACCAAGCTCGTCATGCGGAAACGGTTCGGTATTGAAGATGCGTTCTCCCCGCTCTGCACTTTCGGCAAAACGGTTGAGCCTCTCGATGTGATGCCCGACGCGCCGGGTAGCAAAGAACCCGATTATGCACATTACAACTGTCACCGCAATCATAATCCAAAGGAAAGCATAATCGGCTGCAAGGATTTGGAGTGGAACGGTATATGGCACTGCCGACCTCACTACATATCCGTCACCGAGTTTGGCAGCATAGAAATATGTACCTCCCGTACTTTCGCTATGTCGGCGCAGTGTGTATCCTTCACCATATCTCACGGCTTCGGCTATTTCCTCCCTGTCAAGATGGTTTGTGCCGGGGAGTGAGTCAAGTGAATTATCATAGACTATTCTACCCTCGGAATCAATTATGCTTATGCGCAATTCGGAAAAATCATGCGGAATTGCCGATGCGGGAGAAAACAGAGTGTCATTCTCCGCCAGTCCGTCTATTATTCTGCCGTTTACCATTTGTAAACGCAGATTCAGTTCCTCGGCCTTGAATTGTTTTTCGCGGTGATACTGAAATACGGCGAAGCACCCTAACATCAGCCAGAGAAATGCTACCAGACCGAGAAACAGCCGCCGATGATATGTGAGTCTAAACCATGAAGCCATATCCGTAACCGGGTTTCGTGACGATGTTTTTACCGTATTCGCCGAGTTTTGAGCGCAGACGGGTTATGTTGACATCCACCACACGGTCGAGCACTACCACTTCTTCCGGCCATATCTTTTTAAGTATTTCCTCACGAGAAAACACTCTGCCGGGATTGCGGAGCATCATCAACAATATCTCAAACTCCTTGCGCGGCATCTTGATCTCCTCGCCATTGACAGTGCAGACTTTACGTTCAGGGAACACTGATATGCCCTGATATTCGACAGTCGCATTCCCTGTTTGCTGTTCCTGTTTCGATGTTGTACGCCTCAGCACGGTTCTCACCCGTGCCAACACGTTACGAATGGAGTATGGTTTGGTGATATAGTCGTCGGCTCCGAGGTCAAGGCCGCCTATCATGTCGTCCTCCGAGTCCTTAGCCGTGCAGAATATTATAGGTATCCTCGCGGTGGTGTCTTTCTTTTTGAGGATAGAGGCGAGTTGCGTGCCGCTTATGTCGCCCATCATTATATCAAGGAGGATAATGGAGTACGATGACAAATCCATTGTCAAAGCTTCTTCCGCGCTCAACGCTGTGTCAACGGCGTATCCCTCCGCCTCAAGATTGAAGCGCAGAGCCTCGCAAAGCGTTTCCTCGTCATCAACCACAAGTATTCTTGTCGTATCGTTCATTTTCAATTCATTTAGACTGCAAAGTTACTGTAAAACCTTGATGTGCGGTGGCGTTGCCACAAAGTTTAATGGAAATTTAATTTTCCCCTCTCACAGCACACTTGCAATCAAGGTTGCAAGATTTCTCGACGTAACAACTCTATATGTAAAGGCGGATGAGGCGTTCAAAGCCATAAGCACATTCCCGATGTAATTGTGGACTTTGACAAATTCACTTTCCGGCAGATAGATGCCGATACACGGATCAAGTCATTCGATTGCGGCGATGCCGATTTGAATGACTTTTTAATTTCCGATGCTGTCAACTACTATAAGTCGATGATGGCGTTGACATGTCTGCTCGAAGATAACGAGGCGGACAAGACTGTCGCATATTACAGCCTGCTCAACGACAAGATTGTTTTCGATCCCGATGAAAAGAAACTATGGAACCGTCTTAACCGCCGTGTCGTCAACTCCAAACGTCGCAAGGAATAACCGGCAGTTAAAATCGGTCGTCTTGCCATCTCGAAAGACTACGCCGGAAAACAGATAGGCAGGTCGATTCTTCTGCAAGTCAAGCATATTTTCGCCACTATGCGCCGAAGTGCTTGCCGCTTCATCACGGTAGATGCATACGCTGCAGCCGTACCGTTCTATGAAAAATGCGGCTTTATGTTCCTCTCCGAGAAAGACAAACATTCACTCACAAGGGCAATGTATTTCGACCTTATCAACATCCCGGATTGATAAATGGGATTTGTCGTTTTCATCGGCATATTACTTTTGGCATTCTTCCTAATGCGCTGGATAATGGATCTGCTATCGCAAAAAATTCATTATCCTTGGCTCGTGGTGCTTATAACACTTATAATCGGTAGCATTATCTTAATCTTTGTGGGATTTATAGCTTTTTATCGGACAGCAATAAAAACAAACAGCCATTAAAAATCCCAAAATCATTGCTGCTGTATTGTTCAATTATCGCAAACAGTACACTTTTAGTACATCTCATAAAAGAAATAACGGCTGTTAATCATTTGATTAACAGCCGTTATTCGTACCCGGACCCGGGATCGAACCGGGATGGATTGCTCCAACGGTGTTTGAGACCGTCGCGTCTACCGATTCCGCCATCCGGGCTGATGGTGGTGGGATTGCATGGGGCAAAGTTACGAAATTTTTTCTATTCCTTGCGCGTGGCGGGAATTATTTTATATGGGGAATTCTGGGGAAGGTTTCACCGGGGGGAGATGTAGTCGTTGTAGATTTTGATGCCGAAGACGATGGCGGAGGAGACGGCGGTGATGGAGTTGGTGACGATGAGGGGGATGTTGACGGGTTCGCTGTAGAAGCCCTGGATTATGAAGAAGATCGAGCCGAGGCCCATGAGGAGGAAGGTGGGAAGGGCGATGGCGTCGGTGTCGCGTGTGCGGATGGTGTAGATGGCCTGGGGGAGGTAGCCGAATACCATGCAGATGGCGGCGAGGGTGCCGAAGATTTCAAATAATGACATGGTGGTTGGGTTAAGGGTTATGGAATGGCCGGGCTGAAGCCCGGAGCACAAACAGATCAGGAGGGATTTGCCTCTGCGGGGCAAACCGCCGGCAAGCCGGCGGCAGGAGAACAAAAGATAGGAGGGGGACTGTCTCTTATACACATCTGACGCTGCCGACGATA
>UREH01000052.1 GCA_900546835.1 uncultured Porphyromonadaceae bacterium | reverse complement strand
AAAAGCCGATGCTCATTATGGCCGCGATACTGTTTCTTGTGTCGGCCTACGCTACAGGAGCCGTCGACACCTTCACGCCATTTCTTATAGCGCGCCTCATCGGAGGCGTAGCCATCGGCATCGCTTCCGGACTCTCGCCGATGTATATCGCCGAAGTGTCGCCCTCAGCCATACGCGGACGTCTCGTGTCGCTCAACCAGCTTACGATAGAACTCGGCATCCTCGCCGCACAAATCGCCAATCTTCTGATTGCTGACCCCATCCCCGCCGGCCTGACAGCACCTCCCGCCGATTCGTGGAATGTCGCCATGGGATGGCGCTGGATGTTCTGGGGCGAGGTCGTACCTGCCGCAGCATTCATGATAATGGTATTCTTCATCCCCGAGAGCCCGCGCTGGCTGGCAATGAAGGGCCGCCACGGCGAAGCTCACGCCGTGCTTAAGAATGTAGGCGGCGCGGCCTATGCTGCCGCCGAGCTCGCAACCATTGAGACTACGGCCGCTCCGCGTGGCGAGTCGGGCGGTCTGAAGACGCTTTTCAGCCGCGGGATGCGCCCCGTGCTTCTGCTGGGCGTAATCGCCGCCGTGTTCCAGCAGTGGTGCGGCACTAACGTAATCTTCAACTACGCGCAGGAGATATTCGCCAACGCCGGCTTCGATCTGGGCGACATGCTCTTCAACATCGTGCTCACGGGTATCACCAACGTGGTCTTCACCTTTGTGGCCATCTATACAGTCGACCGCATCGGGCGCCGCGCCCTGATGCTCGCCGGTGCCGGAGGTCTTGCCGCCATCTACGCCGTACTCGGCACGTGCTACTACTTCCACGTCACCGGCTTCTTCATGGTGGTCCTCGTGGTGGCCGCCATCGCCTGCTACGCCATGACGCTCGGGCCCGTCACCTGGGTGCTCCTTGCCGAGATATTCCCTAACCGCGTGCGCGGCATCGCAATGGCCGTCTGCACTTTCGCCCTCTGGGCCGGATGCTTCAGCCTCACCTATTCCTTCCCGCTTCTCAACGCCGGACTCGGCAGCTACGGCACCTTCTGGATCTACGCCGCCATCTGCGCCGTATGCCTGCTCTACTTCGTGGCGCGTCTCCCCGAAACCAAGGGAAAGACCCTCGAGCAGATTGAGCGCGAACTCGTGAAATAATAAATCAAAAAAACATAATAACCCCATCTACAGATTCTTACCAATGGCAAAAGCATGGAAAGAGCAAGTGGTGATTCCCACCTACGAGGCCGGAACACCCGAAAAGAATCCTATTTTTCTTGAAAAGCGCGTCTATCAGGGTTCGAGCGGCGTAGTCTACCCCTACCCCGTAATCGAGAAAATCGCCGACGAAAAGACCGACCATACCTACAACGCCGTTTTCCTGGAAAACGAATATATTAAGGTGATGATTCTCCCCGAACTGGGAGGTCGCGTACAGATGGCCTACGACAAAATCAAGCAGCGCCATTTCGTATACTACAACCATGTGGTGAAACCGGCTCTCGTGGGTCTCGCAGGTCCCTGGATTTCCGGCGGAATAGAATTCAACTGGCCCCAGCACCACCGCCCCAGCACGTTCATGCCTGTCGACACCACAATCGAGGAGCATGCCGACGGTTCCGTCACCGTATGGGTCAACGAAATGGAGCGTATGTTCCACCAGAAGGGAATGGCAGGATTCACGCTGCGCCCAGGCTGCGCATACCTTGAAATCAAGGGCGTGCTCTACAACCGCACCGACCTGCCGCAGACATTCCTCTGGTGGGCCAACCCCGCCGTGGCCGTCAACGACCACTACCAGAGCGTATTCCCGCCCGATGTCAATGCCGTGTTCGACCACGGCAAACGTGCCGTAAGCTCCTTCCCCATCGCCACCGGCACATACTACAAGATGGACTACTCCGCCGGAGTCGACATCTCCAACTACAAGAACATCAAGGTGCCCACCTCGTATATGGGCGTCAACTCTCGCTACGACTTCGAGGGCGGCTATGAGAACGACACTCAGGCCGGAATGCTCCACGTAGCCTCCCACCATGTGTCGCCCGGCAAGAAGCAGTGGACCTGGGGCAACGGCGACTTCGGCCGCGCCTGGGACCGCAATCTCACCGACGAAGACGGCCCCTACATCGAGCTGATGGCCGGCGTCTACACCGAAAACCAGCCCGACTTTACCTGGCTGATGCCCTATGAGGAGAAATCCTTCACGCAGTATTTCCTCCCCTATCGCGAACTTGGCATCGTGAAGAACGCCAGCAAGGACTTCCTGATGAACATCGACCTGACCGCCGACGGCAAAATCACGCTGAAAATATTCGCCACCTCGCGCAAGCAGGCGAAGATTATGCTCGCCGGCACCGACGGCACCGTTCTCCTCAGCGAGACCGTCGAGGCATCCCCCGAAGCCGTCATCGAGCGCACTGTCGAGGCCGGAGGCCACACTCTGGCCGACCTTAAACTGACAATTGCTGCCGACGGCCGCACAGCCCTCACCTGGGAAGCCGAACCCGACGAAATCCGTCCGATTCCCGACGCCGCCGAGGCCGCTCTCGAGCCTCAGCAGATCAAGACCGTGGAGCAGCTCTACCTCACCGGACTGCATCTCGAGCAGTACCGCCACGCCACCTACAACCCCGTGGAATACTACGAGGAGGGCCTGCGCCGCGACCCCGACGATGTGCGCTGCAACAACGCCCTCGGCCTGTGGTACATCCGTAAAGGCCGCTTCGACCGCGCCGAGCGCTATCTCGCAAAGGCCGTGCGAATCCTCCAGAAGCGCAATCCCAACCCCTACGACGGCGAACCGATTTTCAATCTCGGCGTGGCCCTGCGTTATCAGGGCCGCTTCGACGAGGCTTACGCCCGCTTCTACAAGTCCACCTGGAACGGCGCCTGGCAGGAAGCCGGTTACTTCGAGTGCGCACGCATCTCGCTGATGCAGGGGCGCCTCGACGACGCTCTCTACGAAATCGACCGCTGCCTGATCCGCAACACCCACAACCACAAGGCGCGCGCGCTCCGCGCTACCATTCTCCGTCATATGGGCCGCGGCGCTGAAGCCCTCCCCTTCATCGAGGAATCGCTCTCAATCGATCCCTTCAACTACGGCGCTCTCTACGAGAAATATCTCATCGCCGTCGACTCCGAAACGCTCAATACACTCATCTCGCTGATGCGCGGAGAATGCCACAACTACGACGAGACAGCCCTCGACTATGTAGCCGCAGGCTGCCACGACGAAGCAGCCGCCCTCTGGGCGCTCGCCGAAAAGGAAGGTGCCGTTTCGCCGATGACCTACTATTACCTCGGCTGGAGCCGCCTCGTCGCAGGCGACAAGGCTAACGCGAAAGCCGCATTCGGGAAGGCTGCCGCCACTCCCGCCGACTGCTGTTTCCCCAACCGGCCTGAAGCCATTCTGGCTCTGCGCGCCGCCATGGAGGTAAACGAATCCGACGCCCTCGCGCCGCTGATGCTCGGCAACCTCTACTACGACAAGCGTCAGTACGACCTCGCTGTGGAGGCTTGGGAGCGCTCATCTTCCCTCAACCCCGGCTCGCCCATGGTATGGCGCAACCTTGCCCTGGCGTATTTCAACAAACTCGATCGCCACGACCAGGCGCTCGAACTGATGAAGCGGGCCTTCCTGCTCGATACCACCGACTCGCGCATATTCATGGAGCTGATTCAGCTGCTTAAGCGCATGGAGGCCGATGCCGAAGGCCGTCTGGAACTGATGAAACGCCACGCCGACCTCGTCGGGATGCGCGACGACCTCGTACTCGAGAAGGCCACCGCCCAAAACCTTACCGGTGCCTACGCCGATGCCCTCGAGACCATCGACAACCGCATCTTCCACCCCTGGGAAGGTGGCGAGGGAAAGGTCTCCGGCCAGTATCAGTTCGCCCGCGTGGAGCTTGCAAAGCAGTCCCTGGCCAAAGGCGACTACGCAGAGGCCATACGTCTGCTCGAGGAGTGTCTGGCATATCCCCACAACCTCGGCGAGGGAAAACTCGAAGGCGCGCAGGACAACGATTTCCACTTCCTCCTGGGCGAGGCCTATGCCGGCGCAGGCGACGCCGAAAATGCCCGTAGCCACTACGAGGCCGCCACGCTCGGCCCCGTGGAGCCTGCCCCGGCCCTCTACTACAATGATGCAAAGCCCGACAAGATTTTCTATCAGGGCATGGCGCTTCTGCGCCTCGGACGCACCGACGAAGCCCGCGGTCGCTTCCACCGCCTGGTGAATTTCGGCGAAAAACATATCTTCGACGATACGAAAATGGATTATTTCGCCGTTTCTTTGCCCGACCTCCTTATCTGGGAAGAAGACCTCAACGTGCTAAACCGCATCCACTGCAACTACATGATGGCTCTCGGCCACTACGGTCTCGGCGACAAGACCCACTGCCGCCGCTACATCGACCGCACCCTCGAACTCGCTCCCGAGCACGCCGGAATCCGTGCCTTCAAGTCGTTCATCGACCTTGAATCCGGGAAATGAAACATCTGCTCTCTCTTGTAATAGCAGCGTTTCTGCCCGGCCCCTTCCATGGGGCCGCGGCGGAAACGCTCGCCCTTTCAGGCCGCTGGCCCACGCCTATACCGACGACACCCAGACCGAATGGAACGGAGTGCTCGGACGCTTGGAGCTATCGGCCGAAGGCTCCAAACCAACCGGCGCGATGTCGATCTACGAATAAGTTCTCATCTTAAAATAGTCAAGGCGATGTGTCTGAACGACACATCGCCTTGATATATGCTTATGCGGATTTTACGCTTTATATCAGGATTTCAACGCTTGCGCGGCACTACTGCGCGGCGCAGCAGGATTTCCGTGGGGAAGTGGTCGGAATAGCCGTTGAGGAACACACCGGCCGAGAATGTGCGACGGGGGTAGCCTACGCGGTTCCCCTCCTTGTCTTTAAGGAATTCGAAGTTGTGGACCATAGGCTGGAAGAAGTGAAGCTGCGATTCGCCGCTATTATCCTTCAGCAGCGTGCCGCTCACTATAATCTGGTCGAAGAGGTTCCACGACGAGTTGTAGGCCAGCGTGCCGATTCCGCGGTCAAGCATCTCCCAGAAGGGGTTGTAGAATCCGTGAGGCTCTACGCCGGCGGGTTTCTTTTTGGCGCCGAGCACTTTGGCGCACGATTTATCCTGCGGGTCGTCGTTGAGGTCGCCCATGATTATTATGCCGTCATTGGGACGAAGTTTCCAGATTGAGTCCGCAGTGTGCTTACATAGGGCTGCCGCAGCCTCGCGCAGTGGCGACGACTGCTCCTGGCCGCCCAGACGCGAAGGCCAGTGGTTCACTATGATGTCGATAGTGTCGTTGCCCATGCGGCCGGTGACGCACATCTGGTCGCGGGTGCGGAAATCAGGCTTCCCCTCCACGTGAAGTGTACTGTTGACCACGTTCATGAACTTGAAATAGCGCGGATTGTAGAGCGCGCCCACGTCCACGCCGCGGCGGTCGGGCGAGTCGTGGTGCACTATGGCGAGATTCCAGGGAGTGCGGCCCTCGGATTTCAGGCGCTCGTCGATGGCTTTCACGAGGTCTTCGAGCACGCTGCGGTTCTCGATTTCAGATACGCCGATAAATGCCGGGCCGTTGGGGGTGGTAGGCGTGTTGAAAGCCGTAATGGCGCGGGCAAGGTTGGAGATTTTCGACCAGTATTTGCGGCCGTTCCACTGGCGGGCGCCGTCGGGCGAGAACTCGGCGTCGTATTTGCCGTTGTTGTTGATGGTGTCGAACAGGTTTTCAAGGTTGTAGAAAGCTACGCCGAACACCTGGAACTGGCGCTTGGCGCCGTCGGGGGTGGCGTGTTTCTGCGCGCTTGCTCCGAATGCCATGGCCAGAGCCAGGACGGGAAGCAAAAGGATTCGTTTCATCGGTCTTTATGTTATGGTTTTATTAGATTACGCAGGTACGTGACTTGAAGAAATTAGTTAATGGTTATTTGCAAAGTATTTCGAGATGATTTTTTCAGACGGCGGAGGGAGCGATGCGGGCATCGTGACCGACAACGCCGGGAAAAAGCACTCGAAAGACGAGCAAAGAACCATTGAGTCCGAAAGAAACCGAATACATTAAATAATTTCTTTAAGTCACTTACCTCTTAATCTTCGCCGAAAAGGCCGCCGAATCCCGGACGGTCAAGGCCCAGATGCCGCCATGCCAAATCGGTCACCTCGCGACCGCGCGGAGTGCGCTTGAGGAAACCCTCTTTGATCAGAAACGGCTCGTAGACGTCCTCGATGGTGCCGGCATCCTCGCCCAGCGCCGTGGCGATAGTCGTCAGACCCACAGGACCGCCGTTGAACTTCGTGATCATCACCGTAAGGAGCTTGTTGTCAATCTCGTTGAGACCGTAGCGGTCGATGTTGAGCGCCTCCAGCCCGTAGCGGGCTATTTCCGGGTCAATCGAACCGTTGCCCTTCACCTGGGCGAAATCGCGCACGCGCCGCAGCAGGGCATTCGCGATTCGGGGCGTCCCGCGCGAGCGCATCGCAATCTCGTGGGCCGCCGATGCCGTGCACGCCACCCCCAGAAGTCCCGCCGAACGCAGTATGATGCGCTCCAGCGTCGGGTGGTCATAATACTCCAGATGGCAGTTGATGCCGAATCGCGCACGCAGAGGCGGCGTCAGCAGCCCCGACCGCGTCGTAGCTCCCACCAGCGTAAACGGCGACAGCGACAGCTGCACCGAGCGCGCTCCAGGCCCCTTGTCAATCATGATGTCGATACGGTAGTCCTCCATGGCAGAGTATAGATACTCCTCCACGGTGTGGCTCAGGCGGTGGATTTCGTCGATGAAAAGCACGTCGTTCTCCTCAAGCGACGTAAGGATTCCGGCCAGATCGCCCGGCTTGTCGAGCACAGGTCCCGAAGTAACCTTGAAACCCACCCCGAGCTCGTTGGCAATGATGGCCGACAGCGTGGTCTTCCCCAGGCCGGGAGGCCCGTGGAGCAGCAGATGGTCGAGCGGCTCGCCGCGCATGCGGGCCGCCTGCACGAAGATGCGCAGATTCTCCACGATCTTCTCCTGCCCGGCAAACGCCTCGAAGCGACCCGGGCGCAGCGCGCGCTCATAGTCGCCGTCGCGCTCCACAGCGCTTTTGTGTATGTCGAATTCCTCTTGGTCCATATTTTTTGTATTCTACAAATTTACGCATTTCCCGCCAATCTGCAAGCACCGCCACGGTCTCTATCGTCCTTTGAGCCCCTAAACTCTTTAAACTCCCTGAAATCCTTGTTATCCCCCAAATTGCGCCCGGTCCATCACTGCTTATTAGGTTTTTTGAGTTATTTGAGTTATCTTTGCCTCGGTTTAGGCCAAAGGGCCGAAAACCTTCCACATTGCTTGCTAATCTGTTGAAATAAAATTACCTGTTTGCTATCATGAACAACACAAATGAGGACGGCCGCCGCGTGCGCCAGCTCGAGAAAGTGGCCGTGCGCTTTTCGGGCGACTCCGGCGACGGCATGCAGCTTGCCGGCAACATTTTCACCAACGTTTCGGCCGGCCTGGGCAATTCCGTCTCGACTTTCCCCGACTATCCGGCAGAAATCCGTGCCCCGCAGGGCTCGCTCGGCGGCGTCAGCGGTTTCCAGGTGAGCGTGGGCCACAGCGTGCACACTCCCGGCGACACCTGCGACGTGCTCGTGGCCATGAATCCGGCCGCCCTCAAGCAGAGCTACCGCTTCCTCAAGCCCGGCGGCATCATCATCGTCGACATCGACTCCTTCCGCCCCGAGGGCCTGCGCAAGGCCGAATTCACCACCGACGACCCCGTCAAGGAGCTGGGAATCACGGCTCAGGTAGTCGAGGTGCCTGTCACGTCGATGACCAAAGCTGCTCTGGCCGACGAGGGGATGGACCTCAAGTCGGTGCTCAAATGCCGCAATATATTCACTCTGGGACTGCTCTGCTGGCTCTTCGACCGCCCCGAGGAGAGCGCCCGCAAGATGCTCCGCGAAAAATTCGCAAAGAAACCGGCCGTCTACGAAGCCAACGCCAAGGTGCTCCGCGCCGGCTACGACTACGGACACAACATACACGCCTCAGTATCGACCTACAGCATCTCGACCGACGAGATTCTCCCGGGCGTATACACCGACATCAAGGGTAACGAGGCCACGGCCTGGGGTCTGATCATGGCCTCCGAAAAATCGGGCCGTCCGCTCTATCTGGGCAGCTACCCCATCACCCCCGCCACCGACATTCTTCACGAACTTGCAAAGCGCAAGGACCTCGGCGTGAAAGCCTGCCAGATGGAGGATGAGATCGCAGGAGTATGCTCGGCCATCGGCGCCTCGTTTGCAGGCTCGCTGGGCGTCACCTCCACCTCCGGTCCTGGGCTGGCCCTGAAAGGCGAGGCTATAGGTCTGGCCGTGATGGCCGAACTGCCGCTGGTGGTAATCGACGTGCAGCGCGGCGGCCCCTCCACCGGCCTCCCCACCAAAACCGAGCAGACCGACCTGAACCAGGCCCTCTACGGCCGCAACGGCGAGTCGCCCCTGGCCGTCGTGGCCCCCGTAAGTCCCACCGACTGCTTCAACATGGCCTTCGAGGCCTCGCGCATCGCCATCGAGCACATGACCCCCGTAATCCTGCTCTCCGATGCCTTCATCGGCAACGGCTCCTCGGCCTGGCGCATCCCCGAAGCCGACGAATATCCCGAAATCCGCGTACCGCGCGTGCCCTCTGAGCTGCGCGACTCCTGGCGCCCCTACATGCGCGACCAGCAGACGCTTTCACGCTACTGGGCAATCCCCGGCGAGGACGCCCTTCCCCACCGCCTCGGCGGCCTTGAAAAGGACGTCGAGACCGGCGCCATCTCGACCGACGGCGCCAACCACGCCCGCATGGTGGAAATCCGCCGCCAGAAGATAGCCCGAATCGCCGACGACATCCCCGCCCAGGAGGTGGTATGCGACTCGCCCGAGGCCGACACGCTCCTTGTAGGCTGGGGCGGTACCTACGGCCACCTCTACACCGCCGCCGAAGAGCTCGCCCGCGAGGGGATGCCCGTGGCTCTGGCCCAGTTCCGCTACATCAACCCCCTGCCGGCCAATACGGGCGAAATCCTGCGCCGCTACCGCCGCGTCATCGTGGCCGAACTCAACACCGGCCAGTTCGCCGACTACCTCCAGGCCCGCTTCCCCGACGTAGAGATCCACCGCATCAACAAAGTGGAGGGCCAGCCCTTCATGGTTCGCGAAATCACCGATGCCGTAAAGCGCATCGCCGCAAAATAATCCACCTCGTCACTCCGACTTAACATCTCTGACCTACAATGCCTTACACAGCACAACAATATAAGAGCGACCAGCCCGTGCGCTGGTGTGCCGGATGCGGCGACCACGCCGTGCTCAATTCCCTCCACAAGGCCATGGCCACGCTCGGCGTCGCTCCGGAGAAGACGGCCGTAATCTCCGGCATCGGATGCTCCTCGCGTCTGCCCTACTACATGAACACCTTCGGCTTCCACACCATCCACGGCCGCGCGGCTGCCGTGGCCACGGGCTTCAAGGTGGCCAACCCAGACATCACCGTATGGCAGATTTCGGGCGACGGCGACGGCCTCGCAATAGGCGGCAACCACTTCATCCACGCCGTGCGCCGCAACGTCGACATCAACATGCTCCTGCTCAACAACAAGATCTACGGCCTCACCAAAGGGCAGTACTCCCCCACCTCACCGCGCGGTTTCGTCTCGAAATCATCGCCTTACGGCACCACCGAAGACCCCTTCATCCCCGCCGAGCTCGTGTTCGGCGCGCGCGGCAACTTCTTCGCCCGCTCGATCGACGTGGAGCTGCAGACCACCCAGGAGGTCCTCGTGGGCGCCGCCCGACATAAAGGCGCTTCCGTGGTCGAAATTCTCCAGAACTGCATGATTTTCAACAACGGCACACACGCCTACGTGGCCGACCGCGAATTCCGCGCCGACCGCACCATCCATCTGCGCCACGGCGAGAAAATGCTTTTCGGCAAGGATATGGAAAAAGGCCTGGTGCAGGACGGCTTCCTCGTCAAGGCCGTCACCGTCGGTCAGGACGGCTACACCCTCGACGACGTCCTCGTCCACGACGCTCATACCCCCTCCAACTTCCTCCATCAGCAGCTGGCTATGATGGACGGTATCGACCTTCCTCTCGCCATTGGCGTTATCCGCGACGTCGACGCGCCCGCCTACGATGCCGAAGTATCTGCCCAGGTGGCCGAAGTACGCGCCAAAAAGGGGTTCTCCGCCCTGCGCGACATGATTCTCGCAGGCGACACATGGACAGTGGAATAACCCCGCACATGCCGATGACGCGCGACCTCCTTTTCGACCTCGGCGGCGTAATCGTCGACATCCGCCGCGAAAACTGCGTCGAGGCCTTCCGGCGTCTCGGCTTCGCCGACATAGCCGACTATCTGGGCGACTACGGCCAGCGGGGCGTATTCCTCGCCCTCGAGCAGGGCGCCGTCAGTCCGGAGCAGTGGCGCGCACAGGTGCGCCGACACCTTCCGGCCGGCGTAACCGACGGGCAGATCGACGACGCTTTCAACGCCTTCATCACCGGTATCCCCCTGGAGCGCCTGCAGGCTTTGCGACGGCTCCGCGCCGAGGGCCACCGTACGTTCGTGATTTCCAACACCAACCCCGTGATGTGGCATGGCCCCATTCTCCGGGCCTTCGCCGCCGAGGGCCGCGACATCAACGCCTACTTCGACGGCGTTGTCACCAGCTTCGAGGCCGGTTGCTGCAAGCCCGACGAGCGGATTTTCCGCCTCTGCATCGAGCGCTTCGGCCTCGACCCCGCCGCAACCACATTCTTCGACGACTCGGAGGCAAACTGCCGCGCGGCAGCCGCCATGGGCTTCCGGACGATACATGTGCCCCCCCTCATCTTCATTCCTTGATTTCATCTGAAGCGCAGTACTCACCTTAACGGCGCCCGGGCCTCAACATTCGCGCCCGGGCGTTGTTTTCATTATCAAACACCCTCTTAAACAGTTATCAAGTGAAACGCATCCTTCTCGCCCTTGCGGCGCTCCTCGCCCTCTCGGCTACAGCTGCCTCTTCATGGCGTACCGACATCCTCGCCGACGGCTATATGGCCCGTACCGTCGATCAGGGCCGCGACTACTCCGGTCCGGTTGTTTCCACCATCATACGCAAGCTTGTGCCCGATTCGGTGCGCGCCAAGGCTCCCGACGGAAAAGTCCCCGCCGTGCTCTACGTCCACGGTTTCAACGATTATTTCTTCAACGCGGAGATGGGCGACGAATTCGTTGCCCACGGCTACGACTTCTATGCCGTCGACCTGCGCCGCTACGGGCGCTCCCTACGCAAAGGGCAGCCCGCATTCGATGCCCGCAGCCTCGACGAATATTTCCCCGACATCGACTCGGCGCTCGTGGCCATCAATCCCGCCGGCTCCCGGCGTCCCACCGTACTGATGGGCCACAGCACCGGAGGCCTTATCTCCGCCTACTACATCCACTGCCGCCCCGACGCACCCGTCGACGCCCTCGTGCTCAACTCCCCCTTCCTCGACTGGAATTTAGGCTGGAAGGAACGCCTCATCCCCATCATCTCCTGGGTGGGTCTCATCGACCCCGGCCTGAAAATTTCGCAGGGAAAGTCGCAGGCCTACGCCGAAAGCCTCCTCAAAGACCGCCACGGCCGCTGGACCTACCGCACCGACTGGAAAATGCCGCAGTCGCCCGACGTGACGGCCGGATGGATACGCGCATACACACTGGCACAGAAAGCCCTCCGCGGCGGCCATGCCGACATCAGGATTCCCACACTTCTTATGTATTCCGCCCGTAGCGTCGACGGCTCGCGGTGGACGCCCGAATTCAACCGTGCCGACTGCGTGCTTTCCGTGGCCGATATCGCCCGCTACGGACGCGCCCTCGGCCCCGACGTCACGCAAATCAAGGTCGTAGGTGGCCTCCACGACCTCCTGCTCTCCTCCCCCGGCCTCGTAGCCGCCCTATACCCCCGCATCTTCTCCTGGCTCGACGCCAACCTCCCTCACCGCTGACACATGCCGGCAAAAAAACACAACCGGCTCCCTCATTCGGGCAGCCGGATGTCAAGTTCTTTCACCACATTCTCCAGATCATTTTTTAATGCCGGTATGTGTCGCATTACAAGCCCCCACAGAAATTCGGGCTTTACCGAATCGTAGCCGTGGATTATCCGGTTCCTCGTATCAATCACGGCTCTGGCATTAGGCAAAGGGAAATCAGGCTGTATTTTCAGAATCCGGTTAATCGCCTCTCCCATAATTTCCGCCTTGCGTTCAACGGCGCTTCGCCGGAGAAAATCACGTTCGAAATTCTCATACCTCATAGTATATCCGACGAAATACGACTCGACCTCAGCAATCGCCTTCTTCACATCATAAAGATAGACGGGAATGTATTCATCCATAAATCAGGCGTTTTTTCTTGTCAACCATGGCCTTGAACAGCGGATTGAGGTTGTTGCCATACTCGATTAGGTCAACCTTTCGCTTGAAAAGGCTCTCCAGGGCGTCGCGCAGATTGAAATAGTTCGTTACATAGTCGAACTCCTCATAGTTCTGAGGCTCGAAATCCACAAGAAGATCCACATCGCTTTCATCATTAAATCTGTCGGTAAGCACCGACCCGAACACACTTAGCGTCCTGACGCCATAGCGGCGGCAGAGCGCTATTATGTGCTGCATATTTAACTCTATCAGATTCATATCGAAGTTTGTTGCAAATATATGGCTTTCAGAAGAAAAACACAAATTTGCAGATGTGGGTTCACTTTATCTCACCGCGCCAGCTTCAGGGCGGCGGCGCTGCCGTCGGCCAGCTGAACGCGCACCAGGAGCACTCTCACGCCCCAGGCCGAAGTGTCAACCGCGCGGCGGGTGGATTCGGAAGCAACAGTGGGGAAGCTGTAGCGGCGTCCCTCCACGTCGTAGATTTCCATGGCGGCGATTTCGGCGGGAGCCTCTACATTGAGCGTCATCCCTTCGAACCAGGCGCGCAGGCGCCCGGCGCCATCGGCCGCAGCGTCGTCAACGCCGGTAACAATATCGAATCTGAAATCTTTCCACTGGTCGGCAGCCTTGAAGTCGTCAGCCTTTGTATCATACACCCGCAAAAGAACACCCGAGGGGTCAATCCCCTTCCATACCTCCTCGCCGAGCAAGGGCACCTCTACGGCGTTGAGACCGTCGATGGTGGCAAGATCGGTCCATCCCGGCATTGCCTCGGTGCCTATACGTCCGGTGGTCTCCGGAAGTGTAAGCAGCTGGATTCCCTTCCACCCCGACATGGCATAGTCGCCGATTTCAACCCCTTCGGGAAGTGTG
>UREH01000051.1 GCA_900546835.1 uncultured Porphyromonadaceae bacterium | reverse complement strand
GAATCGGCGGTGGCGCGGTCGAAGATCCCATTTCCCTTGAAGTGGGCAAAAGCGTCGGCGTCGAGCACCTCGGCCCATTTATAGGAGTAATAACCGGCGGCATAGCCTCCGGAGAAGATGTGGCTGAAGGTGGTGCCGGTCATCGAGCCTTCCACGGGTTCAAAGATCTGGACGGATTCCATAGCCTTGCGCTCGAACTCGACGGGGTCGGCCACGGGAGCGGTGGTGGTGTGCCAAGCCATGTCGAGGTAGCCGAAACCGAGCTGACGCATGCAGGCGTAGCCGGCGCCGAACTGCGAGGACTTCACGAGTTTCTCGATTAGCTGGTCGGGCAGTTTCTCACCGGTCTGATAGTGGCGGGCGAAGGAGTCGAGAAACTCGCGCTCGGTGAGGTAGTTCTCGTTGAACTGCGAGGGGAGCTCGACGAAGTCGCGGTATACGGCCGTCCCGGAGAGCGATGCGTACTTACACTGAGTAAGCAGGCCGTGGAGGGCATGGCCGAACTCATGAAGGAAGGTCTCGACCTCGTAAGGGGTGAGCAGCGAGGGGGTATCGGCCGTAGGCTTGGTGAAGTTCATCACGATGGAAACCTGCGGACGGTCGTTGACGCCATCGGGGGTGATGCTCTGGTCCTTGAAGCCGGTCATCCAGGCGCCGGGGCGCTTGGTGTCGCGCGGGAAAAAGTCGGTATAGATCACGCCGATGAACTGCCCCTTGTCGTCGGTAACGTCGAAGGCCTTCACGTCGGGATGGTAGACCTCGATGTCGTTGTTGCGGGTGAACTGCAGGCTATAGAGCTTGGTGGCGAGGCCGAACACACCGGAAATCACGTTGTCGAGCTCGAAGTAGGGGCGCAGCTGCTCCTCGTCGTAGCTGTAGGTGGTATTTTTGAGCTTGTTGGCGTAGTAGCTGTAGTCCCACGGATTGATTTTCACGGGTTTGCCCTCTGACTTGGAGGCGAATTCGGTCAGTTCGGCCATCTCGCGCTCGAGAGCGGGCTTATAGGCGTCGCGGAGCTGGTCGAGCAGCTTGTAGACGTTTTCGGGGGTCTCTGCCATTGTGCGCTGGAGCGAGTGCTGGGCGTAGTTCTGCGAGCCGAGCAACTTGGCAATTTCCAGACGCACGGCGGCTATGCGGCTCATATTCTCCACGTTGGAGTATTCGCCCTTGGTATTACGGCCCGTGTAGAGGCGGTAGAAGCGCTCGCGCAGGTCCGGGCGGTCCGAATACTTCATGAAGGCCATATAGGTAGGCTGTGCGAGCGTGAAAAGGAACTCACCCTTGCGGCCCTTGGCCTCGGCGAGCTGTGCAGCCTCGTCGACAATCCCCTTGGGAAGTCCGGCGAGGTCGTCGGCAGTGAGCCATATCTCGTAGGTATTCAGCTCTTTGAGCACATTCTGACCGAATACGGTGGTAAGCTCCGAGAGTTCGGAGCTGAGCTTGCGGTAAGCCTCGCGGTCAGCACCTTCGAGGTCGGCGCCGGAGAGAGCGAAGGAATCGTAGGTCTTCTGGAGGAGCATGGCGTCCTCAGGATCGAGATTGAGGCCGTCGCGCTTCTCGTAAACGGCCTTCACGCGCTTCCAGAGAGGAGCGTTGAGGGTAATGGAGGTGCCGTAGTCGCTGAGCTTGGGCGAAACGCGCATGGAAATTTCCATCATCTCGTCGTCGGCATCGGCCGACAGAAGCGGATAGAACACGTTGAGCACGCGGTTGAGATCGGCACCGGCGCGCTCGAGAGCCACGATAGTATTCTCGAAAGTCGGTTCCTCGGGATTATTGGCGATTTTCTCGATTTCGGCCTTTGCAAGAGCGATGCCACGGTCGATGGCCGGCTCATAGGAGGCGTTGGTGAGGCGGGTGAATGGAGGAGTCTGATGCATGGTGGCAAAAGGCTGCTCCAGCGGATTCTGTGCTGATGTCATAATTGCTGTCGCGATAGTTGCGCAGGTTAAAAACTTTCTCATTATAAGTAACTGTTCAAAATTTTATATACTTTACTGCGTTTGTTATGAAGTATTGATTTAGTCGGTTGAAGACTCGGAAATACGGTTGGCGCGGAGAGCGCGGCCGCGGCGATAGCCTTCGGCCGATGCCCGGCGCCCCTGCTCTATGAGCGGACGCAGACGCGCGAGGTCGAGCATCCACGGCGAGGAAGCGTTGCGACGCGAAAAGAGCGAATCACGCACGCGCAGCATCCCGCTACTGAGCGGAGCGCGGCATCCCGGTTCAGACGGGAGCAGTTCCGGCGCCACGGAATCGAGCATCGCCGATTCTACGTGGGAAGCCGGCGGGAACCCAAGCGACACCCACATAATCATCGTCTCGGCGGGGTTCTCGCCCGGAAGCGGGCCCTCGATGACTACCGAGGCCGACGAAATACGGCGTGGAATCATCTCGCCGCGGTCGGCGACGCGCATGGCTCCGTCGGCCGAAAGGTCGCGACCCTCGCCGGCGTGGTAGAACGAGCGGCTGAGGCCCTCGGTGAACGTCTCGGGGCGCACGGAGCGCTCCTGCAGAGGCTCGGCGAGCAGGGCTTCCGCGTCACACTGCCTTACGGAGCCTAACCGCCGCTCCTTGCCACCCGAAAAGGAGTAGTTGGAACGGATAATCGCCCCCTCGGGAGCGAGCGCCAGCGGGTAGACGGAGTAGGTATGGTCGGAGCACTCCACGTATCCCCCATCCCCTTCTGCATCGAAAGCGCCGAAATTGGCCTGCACGCCAAGCGGCCCGCTGGCGATGGCCGAATCGAGCAGAGCGGTGAAATCGCCGAAACGGCGGCAACGGCGCAGCGCCTGGGTCATCACAATCCCCTCGCGGTCGCGCACGCGGGCGGTGTCGGGCGCGAGATTGTAGCTCGCGGTGTTCATCACTGCGAACCCGGCCTCGTTGAACCCTATCCAGGCTTCGCGGCGCAAGGAGTCGCCGGCGTTGAAGAGCGCCACGTAGGCCAGGGTGCTGTCGGTGGCGGCAACGCAATCTACGAAATTCTCCTGATGCCCCGTGTCGCGGTGCTTCCAGAGCAGCATGCGGCCGTCGGCCGTGGCCGTGGCGCCTACCAGCGCGGAGGTACAGCCTGAAGCGCTCGCCCAGGCGGCAAGCGCCGTGAGCGCCGAAACGAGGAAGCGGAGGATCACATTCATATAGGTTCCGAGGTTATTCTACAAAGTTACGAAGAATTTGGCGATAGATTGCCCCCGATGTTTGGCCGTTAGCACCTTTTTGCGTAATTTTACATATTCAACAGGCCTGCAAAATGAACGATTCACACCAGTATATATTCGAAATGCCGATAAAGGTGCGCGACTACGAGGTTGATTCGCAAGGAATTGTGAACAACGCCAACTATCTGCACTATCTGGAGCACACTCGCCACGAATTCTGCGAGTCGCGCGGCTTCACCTTCAGAGAGATGCAGCGGCTGGGAATCGACCCCGTGGTCAGCAAAATCGAAATCGAGTACCATACGCCGCTCAGGCTGGGCGAGACGATGGTGTCGAAACTATGGCTGGAGCGGCAGGGAGCACGCTTCCTTTTCCATCAGGACATCTACGCGCCCTCGGGTGCCCCGGCGGTGAATGCCGTGGTGTCGATCGTATCGCTTGAGGGAGGACGCCTGAGCCGCGGCGAGCGCCTGGCCGCAGCCTTCAATCTTCAGACACCCCTATTCTACCGATGAGCCTCGACATATACCGACTGGCATTCGCCCGCGTGAAAGGGCTGCGCCCCGACATAGCACGAGAGATTCTGAGCCGCACGGGCTCGGAAGAGGCGTTTATGACCCTTTCCGAAGGGCAGCTCCGCGCCATGCTCGGCTTCGACGGCAAAATTCTCGGCGACGCCTACCGCAACGGCCTTCTGGAGGATGCCCGGCGCGAAAGCCAGTTCATCGAGGCGCACGGCTTAGCCTGCAGCTACTTCACCGACCCGGCCTATCCGCGGCGCATGCTCGAATGCGACGACGCGCCGCTGATGCTCTTCACCCTGGGCAATGTGGACCTCAACGCCACCCACTGCCTGAGCATCGTAGGCACACGCAATGCCACCACCTACGGCGTGAGCTTCATCAACCGTCTCGTCGACGAACTGGCCGAGCGAATGGACGGCCTGCTGATAATCAGCGGACTGGCCGTGGGCTGCGACATCACCGCCCACAAGCGCGCCATGGAGCGCGGCATTCCCACGGCCGCTGTGGTGGCCCACGGACTCGATACCATTTTCCCGGCCGACCACCGCAACATAGCGGCGCGGATGGTGCGCTCGGGAGGAATCCTCGTGACGGAATACCCGTCGCACACACGGCCCATCCGCCCGAACTTCCTGGCCCGCAACCGCATCATAGCCGGGATGAGCGACACCGTAATAGTGGCCGAATCGGCCGCCGCCCGCGGAGGAGCACTGCGCACCGCCAGACTGGGGATGCTCTACAACCGCGACGTCTTCGCTCTGCCCGGACGCACATCCGACCTCTATAGCGGCGGGTGCAACGCTCTGATCAAGAGTAACACCGCACACCTGATAGAGACGGCCGACGACCTGATTTCAACCATGGGCTGGACAGCCCGGCCGCGCGAGGGGGACCAGGAGCGAATGTTTCCCGAACTGACACCAGAACAGCAGGCGGTGGTGGATTTCATCCGCCACAACGGCGAGGCGCAGACTAATACCCTCTCGGCAAGCCTCGGCATTCCGGCTGGCAAGCTGATGGCGCTGCTGATTGAACTTGAATTCAACGGCACGCTTGTAGCCCTTCCCGGCGCCCGCTACCGGATGGCCTGACCCCGGGGCACGCGTGAACCATCGGCCATACCGCCACATTATACTATAATACGAACCTACGACAACAAAACTAACGACACAACGACCATGGAAAAGAAAGTTATCGCACCCTCAGAGCTGATTATCAATCCCGACGGCTCGGTGTTTCATCTCCACCTGCTTCCCGAACAGCTTACCGACAGAATAATCCTCGTAGGCGACCCGGCCCGCGTGAACATCGTGGCCGAGCACTTCGACACGAAGACCTTCGAGGTATCGTCGCGCGAATTCCATACCATCGGAGGCACCTTCAAGGGTAAACCCATAATGTGCCTCAGCCACGGCATCGGCCCAGACAACATCGACATCGTAATCAACGAACTCGATGCGCTGGCCAACATAGACTTCAAGACCCGCGAGGTGAAAGAGAACTTCCGCCAGCTCTCTATGGTGCGCATCGGCACATCCGGAGCCCTGCAGCCAGAACTGATCGTAGGAACGCCCGTGGTGGCCGAAAAAGCCATCGGCTTCGACGGCGTGCTCAACTACTACGCCGGCCGCAACGAGATAGCCGACCTCGAGTTTGAGAAAGCCTTCACCGAGCATACCGGATGGAACCCGCTCTGGGCCAAGCCATACGTGGTCGACGCCCACAGCGAGCTGGTCGATCAGATCGCCAAAGACGATATGGTGCGCGGCAATACGATTTCGGCCGTGGGCTTCTACGGACCGCAGGGCCGCGAGCTGCGTCTGCCGCTGGCCAACCCCGATCTTAACAGCCGCATCGAGAGCTTCCGCTTCGGCGACCGCAAAGTCACGAACTACGAAATGGAGAGCGCCCCGCTGCAGGGCCTGAGCCGCCTGATGGGCCACCGCGCCATGACCGTCTGCTCGATCATCGCCAACCGTATGCGCCACGACGCGACGCCCAACTACAAGACCGCCATCCGCGACCTTATAGCCACCGTTCTGGAGCGTATCTGACCTCCGAAGTCAATCCGACCAAATGACTGACATAGCCATAAAAGGAATGGTATGCCGCCATTGCGTCGAGGCTGTGGAAGCGATATTCCACGGCCTCGGCGTCGGTGCGGATCAGATTGAAGTGAAGCTCGGAGAGGCCTCGCTGGCCGACAGCGTGAACGTCGATGCCGACTTCCTCGCCGCCCTCGACCGTGAATTTGCCGCCCACGGCTTCAGCCGCATCCTCGACACCGGGCAGCGGCTCGTAGAGGCGGCCAAGCAGGTGATTATAGACCATGTTCGCAACCACGACTGCCGGTTCAACCTCTCGGCATGCCTTCAGGACCATCTGAACACCGACTACGGCACGCTTTCGAAAATCTTCTCTGCCACAGAGGGACGCACCATCGAGAAATATTCCATAGCCCAGCGCGTGGAGTTCGCAAAGGAGCTGCTAAGCTACGGGGAGATGACAATTTCCGAGGTGGCCGACCGTGCGGGCTACTCCAGTGTGGCGCATCTGTCGCGCCAGTTCAAGACACAGACCGGCATGACCCCCTCGCAGTTCCAGAAACTGCGGCCGGAGCGGATACCTTTAAATGAAGTGTGACGCCACCTCAATGGGGTTGCGATTTCCAAGGGCGAAAATATGCAATCGGACTCCGGAATCGTGTAACATTCCGGTGTATCAAAGATACTATCTTTGCATTCGAAATAATAACAGAAAGCAAAGATGGAATTTTCACACCTTATATACGCCCTGCTGAACATCCTCAACCAGATGTCGCCCTACATACTTCTGGGTTTCATCCTGGCCGGGATGCTCCATGTATTCATCCGGCCTGACACCATGAGCCGCCACCTGTCCGGCCACGGATGGCGTCCGGTAGTGAAAGCCGCCCTGCTGGGCATTCCGCTGCCGCTCTGCTCGTGCGGCGTGCTTCCCACAGCGGTGGCACTGCGCCGCCAGGGCGCCTCAAAAGGGGCCTCGACCTCGTTTCTCATTGCCACTCCGCAGACCGGCGTCGACTCCATAGCCGCCACCTACGCCCTGCTCGGCCTGCCATTTGCCATCGTAAGGCCCATTGCAGCGCTCGTCGGCTCGGTAGCCGGAGGGATGGCTGTGGACCGAAGCGACAAGGACGGAGACAACGACATGCCGGTGACCGCATCAGCCACCGCCTGTAGCGACGGCTGCTGCCAAAGCGCGGCCGAGGCAGAGGCGCCGCGCGGCTTCATTAATAAAATGTGGGCCGCAGTAAAATACGGCCTTACCGATATGGTGGCATCCGTAGGCAAATGGCTTGTGATCGGGCTGGTGGTTGCGGCGGTGATTACCGTGGCGGTGCCCGACTCGCTTTTCCTCAGTCTGGCCGAATACCCGCGGCTTGCCATGCTCGTAATGGTGGCTGTTGCTGTGCCGATGTACGTATGCGCCACGGGGTCGATTCCCATCGCGATGTCGCTGATGCTCAAAGGGCTCACCCCCGGCGTGGGCTTCGTACTCCTCATGGCCGGACCGGCAGCCAACTTCGCGTCGGTGATGGTGCTCAGCAAGAGCCTGGGGCGCCGTGCCACGGCAGTCTACGTGCTTTCGGTAGTCGTGACGGCAATTCTGTTCGGCCTGCTGATCGACTACCTGCTTCCGGCGCAATGGTTCGCCATAGGGGGCGCCGCCGACACCATAGCCCACTGCCACGTGGAGTGGCCGTGGTTCCCCACGCTCTGCTCCGCCCTGCTCGTAGCGTTGCTTTTACGCGCCTTTGTGGCCGGAGCCGCCGAACGCCGCCGCTTCAGAAAAGAATCCAACAACACTTCAACCACAGATACAACCATGCAGAAAGTCTATAAAGTAAACGGAATGGCTTGCGCGCATTGCAAAGCCACAGTTGAGAAAGCCGTTGGCGCCGTAGCCGGCGTAAGCAGCGTTGCAGTCGACCTTCCCACGGGCCGTGTGGCCGTGGATGGCGCATACGACCCGAAAGCAGTGGCCGAAGCCGTAACCAACGCCGGCTTCGACTTCCTCGGCGAGGCGTGACGACATTCCCCATGGGAAATTACGCTCCGACAGCATAGCAACATCGCAGTTTGGCGATTCCAAAAACCACTCCTGATTTACAGCCAATTAAATTTATTTAACACAAATTTCAACTCCAAACACTTGCCATTTGCCGCGAAAGCACTAACTTTGCAGACGCAAAACGAAACATCGCGGGATGGAGCAGTGGTAGCTCGTTGGGCTCATAACCCAAAGGTCGGAGGTTCGAGTCCTCCT
This sequence comes from uncultured Porphyromonadaceae bacterium, assembly GCA_900546835.1. Classification (GTDB taxonomy): domain Bacteria; phylum Bacteroidota; class Bacteroidia; order Bacteroidales; family Muribaculaceae; genus UBA7173. The sequence goes on along the minus strand of UREH01000051.1, from coordinate 5,506 downwards.
CCCGCCACCAAAATAAAAGCGAATTCAGGCCAGATTCTGAGTTCGCTTTTACCGTTATACCTGAGAAGTACATAATGGCCTTGCAAGAACGCGAGCAGCGGAGTCAGGTATTGTGCAATCGAATCATCACAGACATGAAAGCAATTATATCAGCAACAGTTTTCATTTTATCCCCGCTGACCGGGGTTGCCGGTACCACAGCAATAAACGATACGACGAGAGTTCTCGATGAAGTCGTGGTTGTGGAAAGCGCTGCAAAAGCACCGGTGCCGCTGCTTCCGCTTGATGTAAAGATTGTCGGCAGCGCGACAATCGACAACAGCACGGAGACCAATCTGCTCCCGGTGCTTCAGAACAGAATTCCGGGGATATTTGTTACCGAACGCGGACTCGCCGGCTACGGTGTGAGCGGAGGTGGAGCCGGCGCGGTGTCCATCCGAGGTGTCGGAGGAGGCAACAAGGTGCTGTTTCTGATCGACGGCCAGCCGCAATGGGCCGGTGTATTCGGACACTCTCTGCCCGACACCTACGTGACAAACGACATTCAGCGGGTCGAGGTGGTGAGCGGTCCGTCGTCGCTTCTCTACGGATCGGGGGCAATGGGAGGTTCGGTAAACCTGATTACCCGACGCGCTTCGTAGGAAGGCTTCGCAGGCTCTTTATGTGCGATGGGCGGAAGCTACGGCACACAGAAATATGGCATCAAGGGCGGCTATAAGTACGGCGGCTTGCGGACCTTCGCCGCATCAAGCTATGAATCGACCGACGGCAACCGCCGCGGTATGGGCTACTGGCTGGCTAACCAATATGCATCTGTGAGCTATGATTTTTCAGGCCATTGGGAAGCCGGTGCCAACGTAATGCTTACCGAGACAAAGGCTGACAATCCGGGCTCGATTTATCGTGAGCTTCCGCTCGAAATGTGGGCGAAGCAACTGCGCACCACCGCGTCGGCTTTCATAAAGAACCGCTACGATGTAACCTCCGGCGGCATCCAGGCATACTACAACTGGGGCAAACACGACATCGACGACGGACTCGACGGCCGCAACAGACCCCGCACATATCTTTTCCATTCCAAGGATTTCAACATGGAAATGACAATCTATCAGACCGTCAAGCCATGGGAAGGCAACGACCTGAGCCTCGGAGTGGATTTCAAGCACTGGGGCGGCAAGGCATACAACACCGCCAAAATCGACGGCAAGGAATCGACGATAGTCGACAAGCATGTAAATAAAATAGCCGGTTACGCCATGATGCAGCAGGCGCTGCATTTGGTTGTCGCCGCCCCACGGAATATATGAAAGTGTATCATCTACGATTGTAGGCACGATGTCGATGTCTTCCTTGAATACCGAGGAAGAATTGACGGTGAACGCGGCGCGGGCTTCATAGCCCGGCACGTTCTCCACGGAGTTGAAATTAAGGTCTGAAAAAGAAAAGTCGATAACTTGCTGAGATTTTCAGCGAAGTTATGGACTCTATGGTGTCAGCGAAAAGACGTGTTATTACTTAGTCTTTTCCGCAATCATGGATTTTGCTTGTTGCATTACAGCTATAAAAGAGTCTATGTTTTCAACATCAAGAAAGACAGCAGAACGACTTGTATAGCCCTTTGTATAAACAAATGCAGTCCACTTACCTTTATTATAGTAAGCTCCGAATTTCACACCATCATTAGTTTTATATTCTGCCTCCGTGTAAACAGATGGGGCAGATGGTAGAAGTGTATTTTTGATATATTCTAAAGATTGTATGCAGGCATCTAACTCGTCAGAATCAAGCGTGCCAATGTAGCTATCACTAGAATATTGGCTACGATATTGAGTTTCGAGTCTGAGGCATCCCATCTTTTTGCCTGATACAACGTTATTCATAATGAGTACCTGACACTCTACACCTTTAATTTTCTGAAGGTCATAGAACTCCTTAACGAGGAATGAGCCGTCTGCTGTCATAAATTCAACAGCTTTGCTTTTCGATTCAGGCACCTCATCTTTTGCTTGTGCTTGAGCAAAAGATGAAGCTGATACGAAAATCGAAAGCATTAAAAGTAAAAATACTTTTCTCATTGGAACTTCGATTTAGTTTGTTATTGGATTATGGTGCAAAGTTACTAATAATTTGCAAAACGGTATCGGGATACTATAAAAACACTTCGCAGTCGTTGACGCGGAAGATGCAGCAGTCGCGGACGCGGCGGCATTCGCCGGAGGTGAGCAACTTTACATTACGCCAACCGCCATAAAAATTGTAGCGCAAGGAGATACAATTTCGGAGTTCGAGGATAGAGCCGTCGGACTTCCAGACGGAAATATCGACAGGGTCGCCTGAGTTTAACATTGTTCGGGCGGTGGATATGTGTATCGAGCGAGCCATTATGAGAAAACGGGGTTGAATTTGTCGTTGAAAATGCCGGGCGACTCGTAGAGATTGACAAAGGGGCGGTTCTCGGCGAAACGCCATGTAAACTTAACCTTGTTGAGTTTGTCGTCCGTGTCCGAAAATTCCGACGTGAAGTCGGTAATGAGGATAGGGATAAGTGCGTCAAAGTCCGTTTCGTAGAACATAACGCTGTTGCCGAAAGGCACACGAACCGAGGGTGCGGTGAGCATCTGCTCCCGAAATGAGCGACCTCGGCATATTCGCCTCGCTCGACCCGGTAGCTGTCGATCAGGCTTGTATTGACGCCGTGCGCCAGAGCCCCGACCACGGAAAAATCCACCTTATCGAGCGCATCGACTCGAAGAGCGGCCCATGGAACCTCGAATACGCCGAGAAAATCGGCGCAGGCATCCGCAAATACAAACTCGTAACCCTCGAATAAGCGAAACAATCCCGAACTACAGCAGGGCGGTGTGTCAAAACCCGGAATTTTGACGCACCGCCTTGTATTTGTCCGGATTGCGAGGGCGCTCCCGGATGTCCGGGGGGCGGGCGTTGACATTAAGCGGAAACAGCACTCCGGGCGTAATAACTTACAGACGAACCATTGTACAAGTATAATTACCTTGAGCCGTTACTCACGATGAAAAAGATGCTCCGAGGCGGCATGCTGGCGCTGACATGCGCCACCGCAATCTGTGCGGCCGCCCAATCGATATATCCCGGAAGTGCCGACGCGCTGCTGAAAGTGAAAAATGTGCCGGAGATGAAGGCGCAGGCATTTCCGCTTTCGGCGGTGAGGCTGCTGCCGGGCCGTCTGCACGACAATCTCAGCCGCGACTCGGCCTGGATGGCAAATATCAGCACTAAACGGCTGTTGCACAGTTTCCGGAACACTCACGGAGTGTTCGCCGGACTGGAAGGAGGATATGAAAGCGTCAAAAAGCTCGGCGGCTGGGAGTCGCTCGACTGCGACCTGCGCGGCCATACCACCGGCCATCTGCTTTCGGCCTACGCGCTGATGCACGCGGCTACCGGTGCCGAGGTATTCAAGCTGAAGGCCGACAGCCTTGTGGACGGTCTGGCGGAGGTGCAGAAAGCCATCGGCAACGGCTACATCAGCGCCTTCCCCGAAGAGCTGATAAACCGCAACATGCGCGGCCAGGGGGTCTGGGCGCCATGGTACACGCTCCACAAGCTCCTCGGCGGACTCATCGACCAGTATGTGATGGAGAGGAATCAGAAAGCTCTTGAGGTTGCCACACAGTTTGCCGACTGGGCCTACCGGAAGCTCGACGGCGTCGGCGAGGAGACACGCCGCCTGATGCTCCGCAACGAGTTCGGCGGAATTAACGAGGCGTGGTTCAACCTCTACGCCATCACCGGCGACACACGCCATCTGCGTCTGGCCGAATTCTTCCACCACAACGAGGTGGTCGACCCGCTGTATGATGGCGTAGCCGACTTCGGGACACGCCACACCAACACATTCATTCCCAAAATGATAGCCGAAGCTCGCCGCTACGAGCTGACAGGCAGCCGGCAGTCGGCACGCGCCTCGCAGCTGTTCTGGGATTCAATGCTCGCCGACCACTGTTTCGCCACGGGCTCGCTTAGCCAGAAGGAGCACTTCTTCCGCCCCGACCAGATGTCGAAGTATATAAACGGCTATACGGGCGAGACATGCTGCACCTACAATATGCTGAAACTCGGACGTCATCTCTTCTGCCGCGAGGCCGATTCGCGCATCGCCGACTACACCGAGCGTGCGCTGTTCAACCATATCCTCGCCCAGCAGGACCCCGCAAGCGGCATGGTTTGCTATTTTCTGCCGCTGCTGAGCGGAGCCTACAAGGTGTACAGCACCCCCGAACAGTCGTTCTGGTGCTGTGTGGGGAGCGGCTTCGAGAGTCACGCCAAATATGCCGAGAGCATTTACTACCGGGCGCCCGGCAAGCTGTACGTCAACCTGCTCGCTCCCTCGTGTCTCGACTGGGCCGACGAGGGGATAGCGCTCACGCAGACCACCGACTTCCCTGTTGCCGGCACCACGCGCCTGCATATCGACAAGGCCGACGACCACAAGGCCACGATAGCCCTGCGCAAGCCCGAATGGTGCGACCGTCCTAAAGTGAGAATCAACGGCAAGAAGGTGAAGGCCGTGCAAGCCGACGCCGACGGCTACATCAACCTGACCAAGCGCTGGAAAGCCGGCGACACCGTCGAGGCCGAGTTCCCGATGGAGTTGCATCTGGAATATGCCCACGGCGATTCCACTCGTGCCGCCCTGCTCTACGGACCGATTGTACTCGCCGGCGACATGGGTACCGAAGGGATGGAGGCTCCAGCCCCCTTCTCCGACCCGACCGTGCGCAACGACTACTACACCTACGACTACCACATCCCCGCCGGGCTGAACACCACTCTCAGCGAAACCGACCTCGCCGGGATACAGCGTCGCGAAGGCTCCCTGGAGTTCACCCTCCCTGACGGCCGCACCCTGCGCCCGCTCTACGACCTACACCACCGCCGCTACACCGTCTACTGGGATATGAAGCCGTAGGGCTGAATTGCGCCATAAAGCAGTAGCCAAACAGGGGTCGCACACAGTGAAGTTCATCAAACGCTGACGATATTGACAAGGAAGGCGGAAGGGTCAGAGGGAGACGATGAGGTAGACGGTGTAGGCGAGGTAGAGGAGGATCATGAGGGCGCCTTCGGAGCGCGTGATGGTGTGGTCGCGGAAGAAACGGCCTACAATCCAGAAGAGCAGGGAGGCACCGGTGAGCACAAGAAGATCAATTTGGGTGACGCCACCGAAGGGGAGCGGACGCACTACGGCCGAGACTCCAAGCACCAGGAAGATATTGAATATGTTGCTGCCGATCACGTTGCCGATGGCGAGGCCGGGCATCCCTTTGATGGCAGCGATGATGGTTGTGGCCAGTTCGGGGAGGGATGTGCCCACAGCCACAACAGTCAGGCCGATGATGGCGTCGCTCACGCCGCGCGACGAGGCGATACCCGAGGCTCCGTCGACAAACCAGTTGCCACCCCCCACGAGCGCACCCAGGCCAACGAGGGTCCAGACGGCTGCCTTCCACATAGGCATGGGCGG
>UREH01000050.1 GCA_900546835.1 uncultured Porphyromonadaceae bacterium | reverse complement strand
GAAGAGCTGGGCATCACCGACGAGACGCCCGTAGACGTCTACACCACCGGCGGCATGATGCTGCGCCACGGCGTAGCCAAGGGCGACGCTCTCGACGAGCTGCCACGCGGCATCTATATTCTCGCCGCAGGCGCTACGACCCTCAAAGTAGCGAAATAATCCATTCTTCTCCACATTATCAGGCGGGACGCTCCATCCGGGCGCCCCGCCTGATCTTATAACCCACCCACACAGAGGGTTCCCGAAATATAACCAGGGGAGAATAAGTAACTGTTCAAAATTATTTTATACTTTTCTGGTCTGATTATTTCAATATTTCCACGGTAAAATTTTCAGGAGACTTTCCTCCCGGAAATATCAAAATAATTACGACCGGTTACTTACACGAAAATCACAACTTTTATTATTAGTGTCCGATAAACATAGATAAGTTGCTGATTATCAATAATATTTCCATAGGTAAGCCCAGCCGCAGGAATTAAGACGTAATTGACTGCGTGCCAATACGTTATTGACAATCTAAAAAATTTTATCGGACAGCAATAAAATTTTATGATTTATTGGAGTGAGTATCGGAATTTTTCGTATCTTTGGGGCGACCAAGTTCACCGGGTGACCGAATCCTGCCCCCAGGAGGAGGTTGAAAAGGGAACGGGGTGAGAATCCCCGACAGTCCCGCTGCTGTGTGCTTTGCCGCTGACCGCGCCAGGCGCGGTGCCGCTCCGGAGGGAGCATGGCGCCGTTGACGCGCACAAATAGGTCGGCGGACCCCGGTCCGGCTCAACCGCGAGGAGAGCCACTGGTGCCCCGTCTGAAAGAGGCGCCGGGAAGGCATTGCCGGACCGACGAAGGGAAGAAGCGAGTCAGAAGACCTGCCCGAAGATGAACCGCGAGGGCGAATGCGTCAGCCGCAGCGCCACCGCAAGCCACGAAAAGAATGTCTTCGAGGATTGAGACAATGGCAAGCCGACATTTTCACCCATATCCAGCCCTGCGGCCGGATGGCGCCCGTGTGCGCGCCGCCAGCAGGAGTTAAAGCCGAAAGTTCTTTCTTCCGGCCGTTTCGGTATACGGTTTCGGCAACCAAAATGCAGGGATGCACCGGGGTGCATCCCTACAATCCGAGAGCCATCTTCCTTTATCAATTTCTCTTCCTGTCGGACCGAAAGTTTTTTAACCCTAAATATTTATCAATGAAAAAATTAATTACCTCATTGCTGATGCTGGCTGCGGCGGCCGCGTGGACGTCCGCCTGGGCCGACCCGGCAGAGGTGACCCACCCCAAGAAGGACAAGGACAGCAATCCGAATGCCTACTACACCGTCGGGGATGAGGGCACCATCTACCACAGCATGGACTACCCCAAGAACGCCCCCTACAACTATTGCGGATGGGTGACGTTCGTTCCGGCCAACGAAGGTGATCCGCTCAACATCGAGTTCACCGAATTTACCGTGACATCGACCGACCAGACGGGGCCGTTCGTCTACATCTACGACGATGACACCATTCTGAAAAGCAAATTCACAAGCTATTCCGACCCTGCGCCTGAAGGATATATCGCCGCCATAACGGCTGAAAACGCCTCGGCCATGGTGACTTCCACTACCGGCAAACTGGCGGTGCTCTACGCCCCCAAGGCCAACAAGTCGGGCTACACTGCCGTGACGGGCACCTACACCGCCAAAGTAACCTCAGCGCCCCCTACCGACATGGTATTCCAGGAGGCAACACTCGAATCGGCCGCTGGGCTGATTAGCCGCGGAATGACCGACGTGCCCCTGGCCACGATAACCGTAAAGACCAAAGGTTCGCTCAATCCCCTGACGCTCGATGCTCTCAGCCTCGACCTGAGCGCCTTGACCGCCAGCGGTCTGGTCAGCAATCTGCGAATCTACGATACAGCCATCGATGAAGCCAACCTGCTGACCACGCTTGCCGACGGAGCCACGACGCTAACCGCCTCGGGGGTCACACTCAAGGGGACAAGCAAATTCATTCTGGCAGCCGACGCATCGGCCTCCGGCTACGGTACGATTCCCGCACCCACCCTCTCGGCACTCACAATCGGCGGCACAAGCTACGATGCCGACGCCTCCGCGCTCACCGCGCTTGAGCTCTCCAACGCCATCCTGATGCCCGACGGCGGCAAGCACGCCACCTTCACCATCGACGCCGACACGAAATTCTACGACGCCGGCGGCCCCGACGGCAATATCCCCCTCAACGCCGAAGGCACGCTGACACTCGTTCCTGCCACGGCCGGCACAATCATAAAATTCGACCCGGCCTCGTGGAAGCTTTTCGACACATCGAGCGTGGGCTACAACGACATTTTCCGCGCCTACAGCGGCCGCGAGGTAGCCGACGATGCCCTCATCGCCGACCTCTGCGCCAAAGGGCGCATACTCTATTCGACCGCGGCCGACGGCTCCATGACCATCTACTTCAAGTCGGTTCAGGGAAATGCATCTTCGGCCAAAGCCGGATGGGAGGCCACGCTCAGCGCCATAACTCCCACCGACATGACAGTCGGCTCCATCACCGCCCTGACGTCGCAGCCGGCCAAACCCGGCGCCGGCGACAAAGTGGACAACCTGCTGCTATTCGACGTGCGCGCCGAAAACACCCTGAATCCACTTGACCTTACCGCTCTCAACTTCGCTCTCCCCGAAGGTGCAAAAGCTGCCACGAGCATAACCGTAAGCTATCTGGGCAGCGAAGCCGACAGCAAGACATCCACACCCTACGGCACAGCTGAAATCGGCGCCGACGGCACAGCCACCGTAAGCGGCAGCCTCACACTCAAGGAAGGCTCCAACATTTTCGCAGTAGCCGCCACTGTAGCCGGTACGGCCAACAACGGCGACATTGCAGGCATCCGCCTGACCGGCATCACGGCCTCCGGCAAGACCACACCCGCCGAGGGCGTGGAAGCAACCGTGGAGGTTGAGAACGTATGCCGCCTGACCGAGGGGGAACACAGCCACACCATCTACGGTCCCTGGCAGTTCACCCACACCACCGCAAGCGAATACAGCTCGAAATATGCCGCATCGACCTCCGACCACACGGTGACGTTCACCCCCGCCGAGGCCGGAACGGTGGCCCAGCTCACATTCAAGGACTTCAACGTATATTACTCAGCTACGAGCTACGGCACGAAGGCCAAATTCGAGGTCTACAGTGGCACGGGAGCCAACCGTACACTGCTCTGGAGCCTTACCGACCCCAACAAAGCAGCCGAAGGCCCGGGCATGAAACTTCGCTCCACAGCAGCCGACGGCTCGCTCACAGTTGTGTTCAACCCCAACACCTCGTCGAGCTACTACACCGCCAACGGCTGGCATGCCACCGTGGAACCCTTCACCGATCATGCCGCCACTGTCAGCGCCATTGAAGTCGCTCAGGCGGCGACCGACATCGTAGGTCCGGGCACCGCCGACGCCGAACTGATAAAATTCAGCGTGGAGACCGAAGGAACCATCTCGCCGCTTACGCTCAACGGCATCAACCTGACCGTAAAGGGGAAAGAAGCCCTGGACAAGGTGAAGGTCTACACCACCACCGACGGCACCATGGCCAACGCCACCCTCTGGGGAAGCGCTGAGATGCCCGCCGAAGGCAACGCGCTGACAGTCGCCCCCGCCGAGGAGAGCGCCTTGCAGCCGCTTCCGGAAGCAAAGACACGCTTCATCATCGCGGCCGACGTGAAATCCGTGGTTGATTCCGACATCGCAGTCGACGCCGCCGTATCCTCGCTGAAATTCACCGACGGATCGACCTACACCGTTGAAAACGGCGATCCCGAAGGGGAGCGCCTCACCAAAAACATCTACATTCTGGGCGCGGACGCAACGCAGACCGTAATGGTAGGTTCGCCGATAGCCTTCTACGACAACGGCGGCCCCGACGGTAAATCAAGCCCCGTGGAATGCACCGTAACGTTCATCCCCACCGACCCCGAGGCCAAACTCGTGCTCGACACGCAGGCGTTCAGCATCGGCGGCGGCAAAATCCACGTGTTCAGCGGCCGCGAGGTCAACGAGGAAAACCGCCTCGGCAAGGCCACCGGCTATTTCACCACAACCGGGCCGGCCGAACTGACAAGTAAAGCGGCCGACGGCTCGCTCACACTGCAGATCAAGCTAATCGGCACCACACTCGACGGCTTCGCGATGACGGTTACCCCCGTGCCGGGCGTAGCGATCCACGTAGCCGATGTGGCGCTGACCGCCGCATCGGAAGTAGCTGCCACACGCGGCACCACCGACACCCCTGTAGGGCATGCCGTATTCTCTGTAGAGGGCAACAAGAATATCCTCTCGATAAGCGGAGTGAAGGCCAGCGTGGCCGGCTCCACTTCCATAGCCGACATAACCTCCGTAGGCGTGGCTTACACCTCCCGTCTTGACCGCTTCAACAGCACCTCGATGGTAGGCAAAGCCGCTCCCGCCGCCGATGGCACCGTGGAAATCACCTTCGACCAGCCCGTTGAAATCGACGAGGCAGGCGACTACCACTTCTGGCTCACCGGCGACTTCACCGCGACAGCCGAACCCGGCAACATCGTGGAAATCGCCCTCACCGACGTGACCACCTCGGCAACCGAACCTGTAGAGATTGCCGAAGGCACCAAGGCGGCCCGTTCGCTCAAGGCCGGCATGGCCGGTTCCTACCGCATCGGCGCCTCCGACCAGGCCGACTTCGCCACCTTCGCCCTCGCCACCGAGGCGCTGGAGGGCGGCATCCAGGGGTCGGTAATCTTCCTGGTGGAAAGCGGCACCTACGCCGAGAACATCGTGATTGAGAACGTGGAGGGCACCTCGCAGGAGAATCCTCTGATCTTTATCTCGCAGAGCGGCAACGCCGCCGACGTAGTTATCACCGGCAAGAGCTACGCCTCCTCGAACGACGACATGGTGCGCGTGGTCAACACCCCCTGGGTGGCCTTCCGCAACATTACGTTCGCCCCCACATCGAGCGGCTACGGCAATGCAATCCACTTCCACAACTCCTCGCGCCACTGCACGGTGGAAAACTGCGTGATCACATCCGAAACGCTCAACAGCTCCACTGCCAAGTCAGGTACCAACCTGATCCGCACCTCGGCCATGTCGGTCGACGAGACCCCTGACCGGAACTACGAAAGCGTGGCCAACACCGAATGCGACTACCTGACCATCCGCAACAACACTCTCAGCGGCGGTTATATCTCGCTCTATCTCTCTGCCGCCGGATATGTCGGGATGCCCAAAGCCACGGGCATGCTCGTAGAGGGGAACACCATCTCCGAATACTGCTCGAAAGGCATATACCTGGCCGACCAGGCCGACTTCACCGTGAAGGGCAATACCGTCACGAAGACAGACCTCAACAAAGGCAGCATCTACGCCATGGACGTCTACCGCGCCGAAGGCGAATTCTCGATTGAAGGCAACAAGCTGAGCACCACCTTCGTAAACGGCGTGGGCGCGAGCGTGAGCACCTCCGTGATCTACATGCGCGGCACTTCCGGCCACGGCGGCCGCGACGCAGCCCACAAGGCCCGCATCGTGAACAACTCCATCGCCCTGCTCGGAGGCGCCCACTACACCAACTACGGCCTTTTCCTGGCCAACGCTGGCAGCACTGCCAACGCCTACGGCAACATGATAATCGCCCACAACAGCATCCTGGTGAAATCGGCAAGCCCGACAGCCCGCGGCGGCTATGCCCTCTTCATCAACCGCTCGAGCGAAGGGTGCGGACTCGAGGTACGCAACAACCTGCTCCAGGCCGTAAGCGCCTCGTCGCCCCTCAACATCTGGAACGACACCGAACTGACGAATATCGCCTTCTCCGGCAACGCATTCTACGGCGGAAGCGGCAATGTAGACAACCAGTCGACTCCCCACACAATGGAGACCTACCGCGAGGCCTCGGGCGACCAGACCTCGGTATGGAAACAGGTTGAATTCCTAAGCGACAACGACCTTCGCCTTGCCGAGGCCGACGGCCTCGCCATGGACCGCGTCGACGGCGTCGATACCGACCTCGAAGGCACCGAACGCGGCACCACGACCACTGCCGGCGCCTACGAATTCAAGCAGATTGTCTCGGAGACTCCGGTTATCGCCGAAGGCTATCCCAAGATGGTCAAGACCGCCGACACATCGGCAACAGTGGCCACCCGCTGGAGCGTCGGCGCTCAGGTTTACGCCATGGCCGTGAAAGCCGATGCCGAAGCTCCCACAGCCGAACAGCTCAAGGCCCAGCGCCCCACTGCCTGCGAAGCCGACATGGAGATTACCACGACATTCAATTTCCTCGACCAGCTCACGGCCTACCGCGCCTACTTCCTGGCCGTTGAACCCCTCGGCGGCGAGAGCGAAATCGCTACCGTCGACTTCACCACGCTCGAGACCATCGAGGAGCTTACGGCAGAGATAATGTGGCAGGAAGAGCCCTTCCAGGCCGGCGAACAGATTGAACTTTACGCCGTGGCCGAAGGTGGCAAGGAGCCTTACACCTACACCTGGAGCGACCAGACCGGCACCGTAGATTCCGACGCCGACATCTACTCGGAGGCCGCCACGCGCAGCCGCAGCTATACCCTCAAGGTGACATCGGCCGACGGCCAGACGGCCTACGCCAAGGCCAATGTGCCCGTCGTGACCCAGAACCTCGCCATAGCCACATTCGAAGACCTTCCCCTCGAGGCCGAGAGCAGCTGGATGATGGACGAGCACGCCACGGAAGACACCTACACTGATGCCTTCTTCAGCGGCTCGATGCAGTTCGGCAACTTCCCGTTGGTTAACTGGAGCGCATGGAGCGGCTACGGCTTCGCCAACGAGACGTCGACGACTTTCACCGACTATAAGACAAGCCAGATGCGCAACTGCGTGGGCGGCGGAGCCGAAGGAACCACCAACTACGGTGTAGGCTACCTTTACGAAGGCACCAACGGAAGCATCGCCATCAATGTGCCCGAAACAGGCGTTGCCGTTCCCGGCATGTATGTCACCAACTCCGCATGGACCATCGACTATATTCTCCACGGCTCGCAGGGCTTCGGCTCGGCATTCGCCGACGGCGACTATCTTGAGCTGGTGGTTGAGGGCATGCTCGGCACCACCTCGACCGGCAACGTCCGCGTAGCCCTGGCCGACTACCGCGCAGCAGCCGCCACGGCGGCCGAGGGAACGGAGACTGAGCCCTCGAAATTCCTCACCGAATGGAAATGGGTTGATCTCAGCGGTCTTGGCAACATCGACAAGCTGAAACTCTCGATTACCGGTTCGGCCAACCAGATTACTAAAGTGCCGAATTATGTGTGCATCGACCAGATTGGTGCCGCCGATCCCTCGGGCGTAGGAAGCGCCAAGTCCGACACCTTCGACGGTGGCATACGCATCCTGCTTCCTACCCCGCGCACTCTTACCGTGACCGGCGTCGACGGAGCCTACACCCTGCGTCTCTACTCGGTCGACGGCATCTGCCGCGACACTCATAAGCTTGAAGGAGCCTCGACGGTGAGCATCGACCGCCTCGCCCCGGGCACCTATGTGGCCGAAGTGACTACCGCCGACGGCGGCCGCCACACGGTCCGTATCCTCAAAAAGTAAACAGAAGGCCCCTCGGGGGGCCATCTGCGTTTGGGTTTTTACAGTGAAGGCGATGTGTCAAAATTCAACAATTTGACACATCGCCCTATTTTTACCCGGATGGCGAGGGCGCTGTCAGCCATCGACCTTTGGTCGCTTTGCTATGCAAAGAATGGTCCAGATGGTAGGAGCTTGAGGGTTAGGGTGAAGGGAGTTGACTAAGGTCAATGACCGAACCCGAATCCCTCACGCGACGCCCCAGATGGGCTATTATGACACACCCTCTTTCATTTTCAACTCTGATGCAACAAGGACGGCTTGCCGGGCGTTTGTAAATAAGGGCGGTCGACGGACCGCACTATTTTACTAAAATTACCGAGACGATGAAACGGATTGTATTGATGGGAGCCACGTCGGGCATAGGGCTGGCGCTGGCCGAACGGCTGGCAGCCGACGGCCACCGCATAGGCGTGGCCGGCAGGAAAACCGAAGTGATGCGCGAACTACAGACGCGATATCCCGAGCAGATTGTCTACTCCCGTATCGACGTGACCGACGCCGAGGCGCCGCGTAAACTCCACGACCTTATCGAAAGGCTCGGAGGCATGGACGTCTATTTCCACATTGCCGGAATCGGCTTCAGCAACGAAGCGCTCGAAACCGACCGGGAGCTGCTGACGATGCAGACCAACGTGGTAGGATTCACACGGATGGTCGACACGGCTTTCCGATACTTCCGCGACCACGGCGGCCGCGGCCATATCGGCGCAATCACATCGGTAGCCGGAACCAAAGGGATAGCCCAGATAGCGGCCTACAGCGCCTCAAAACGCTTCCAGCAGACATATCTTACGGCGCTCGAACAGCTCGCACGCCGGCAGCGGCTGCAGATACGCTTCACCGACATAAGGCCGGGATGGATCCGCACCCCGCTGCTCGACGCCGACCAGGATTATCCTATGTCGATGACATTGGGCTACGCCGTGCCGCGCATACACCGCGCGATGGTCTGCGGGCGCCGCGTGGCTACGGTCGACTGGCGCTGGCGGCTGCTCACGGCGGTATGGCGGCTGATTCCCGACGCTCTGTGGATTCGCATGCGAATCCCTATCTCCACCATAGCCTCCGAAGCCCAGACACGCCGCAACGAGACTGCCGCAGAAGCCCCTCTGGAGCGTCTGGAGGAAGCCGTGCCGGTTGCATCGCAGAAGGGCCCCGACGCGAAACCCGCCGCAGCCACGGCCGACTCTACAGCAAAGCCAAAAGTTTAAGACATTTGAAAACTTTTGCTTAACTTTGCGGCAAATTAGCAACCGCTGCGATGAAAGAACAATTTGAAATGGTAGCCAAAACCTTCCAGGGACTGGAGGAGGTGCTGGCCGAGGAGTTGCGCGCACTCGGCGCGCTGAATGTCGAACCCGGGCGCCGCATGGTGCAGTTCGAGGGCGATCTTGAAATGCTCTACAAGGCCAACCTGTGCTGCCGCACGGCGTTGCGTATTCTCAAACCCTTCTACAACTTTACGGCCCGCAACACCGACGAGCTTTACGACCGCGCCAAGGAGTTCGACTGGGGGTCGCTGATGTCGGTGGGAAGCACTTTCTCGATCGACACGGTTGCCTACAGCGACGACTTCACCCACTCTCGCTTCGTGACCTACCGCGTGAAAGACGCCATCGTCGACTGGTTCAAGGACCGTTACGGCGAGGATAAGCGTCCGGGCGTGCGGCTGCAGGGCGCCGACGTGATGATCAACGTGCACATCGCCGGCGGCAACGTGACGCTCTCGCTCGATTCGTCGGGCGAGTCGCTCCACAAGCGCGGCTACCGCGTGGCGCAGACCGAGGCGCCCATCAACGAGGTGCTCGCCGCGGGGATAATCCTGCGCAGCGGCTGGCGCGGCGACTGCCCGCTGGTCGACCCGATGTGCGGGTCGGGCACATTCCTGATTGAGGCCGCTCTGATTGCCGCCAACATCAATCCGGGCGTTTACCGCAAACACTTCGCCTTCGAGAACTGGAAAGATTTCGACTCCGCGCTGTTCGACCGCCTCTACAACGACGACTCGGCCGAGCGCGAGTTCAAATATAAAATCTACGGCGCCGATATCTCGCCCAAGGCCGTGGAGATAGCCGACCGCAACATCCGCAGCGCAGGCGTGGGGCGCATGATCGACCTGCAGACCAAACCGCTCTCGGCATGGACCGAAGCTCCCGAGGGGGGTGTTCTCATCACCAATCCACCCTACGGCGAGCGCATCGGCTCCGACAACATGGAGGGCCTCTACGCCCTCATCGGCCAGAAACTGAAAAACGTGTTCAAAGGCTACCACGCCTGGATTATCGCCGCTAAAAACGAATACATCCCGAAAATCGGCCTCTCCCCTTCGGAGAAGATTCCCATCCTCAACGGCTCGATCGAATGCGAGCTCCGCGAATACATTATCTTCGAAGGTGATTACAAGAGTTTCCGCCGGGAGGGTGGACGCCTGCGCGACATCGATGAAAAGAAAGCAGAGCGCCGCAGCGAGCGCCGCGAAAAGAAATTCGGACGCCTCAACGGCGAACGCCACGGCAACGGAAAATTCCACTCCGACCGCAAGGCTTTCCGCGACAAAAACCGCCAGGGGGGCCGCGACGGTCGCTCGCGCGAACGCGACTTCGCCGACAAGCGCCGCGAACGCCGCAGCGACAAGGCCGGCGAACCGCGCAACAAGCTCGAGGAGCGCTACAGCCCGCGCGGAGCTTTCCGCCCGGGACGCCCCGGCCAGGGACGTACATTCACATCCGACCGACCGCTCGATGCCGACCGCCGCAAGCCCGACAGCGAGAATCCGCTGGCACTGCGCCGCAACGAGGATGCACTGAAGATGCTCTCCAACAAACAGCCGTCGCTGCCGCCATTCCGCAGTCGCCGCAAGAATTCCGACAACGACTGATTTCACCAACCATACTCACCTTTCCGACAGATGAACATCCTACTGCTTGGCTCAGGCGGCCGCGAATCGGCCCTGGCCTGGAAAATAAGCTGCAGCCCCTTCACCCGCAAGCTATTCATCGCCCCCGGCAACGGCGGCACAGGCAATTTCGGCGTCAATGTGGCCATTTCGCCACTCGATTTCATCGCAATCGAGGAATTCGTGAAAACCAATGCCATCGACCTCCTTGTGGTCGGCAACGAAGATCCCCTCGTGGCCGGTATAACCGACTATTTCCGCCACCGCCTCCCCTCGCTGCTTGTAGTCGGTCCTGAAAAGGCCGGAGCCATGCTCGAAGGGAGCAAGGATTTCGCCAAGCTGTTCATGGCTGAATTCGGAATCCCTACGGCCCGCTACCGCTCGTTCACCCGCGAGACGCTCCACGACGGCTACGCCTTCCTGGAATCGCTCAATGCGCCATATGTGCTTAAGGCCGACGGCCTTGCCGCCGGAAAAGGCGTGCTGATACTCGACTCGCTCGACCAGGCAAAGGCCGAGCTGAAGGCAATGCTCAACGGCATGTTCGGAGCATCGAGCGCTACGGTCGTAATCGAGGAATTTCTCAAGGGAATTGAATGCTCGGTATTTGTGCTCACCGACGGCCACGGAGGCTACCGCATCCTCCCCGTGGCGAAAGACTACAAGCGCGTGGGCGAGGGCGACACCGGCCTCAATACCGGCGGCATGGGTGCAGTAAGCCCCGTGCCGTTTGCCGACGAAGCTTTCATGGCCAAGGTCGAGGAACGCATTGTGCGTCCCACCGTCGACGGCCTTCTGAACCGCGGCATCGACTACCGCGGATTCATCTTCCTCGGCCTCATCAACGTGGAGGGCGAGCCGATGGTGATTGAATACAACGTACGCATGGGTGACCCTGAGACCGAGGTAGTCATGCTGCGCATCGCCTCCGACCTCGTGCCGCTGCTCAAGGCAGCCGCCGAAGGCTCGCTGGGCGACATTCCGCTCGACACGGATCCGCGCGCGGCAGCCACGGTGATGCTCGTATCGGGCGGTTATCCCGGCAGCTACGAGAAGGGGAAGGTTATCTCCGGACTCGATGCCGCCACCTCCTCGATACTCTTCCATGCCGGCACGGCCCAGACAGCCTCAGGCGACGTGATAACCTCCGGCGGACGCGTAATCGCCGTTAGCAGCTACGGCGACACCATCGCCGATGCTCTCGCCACGAGCTACGCCACGGCCGAAGGGATACTCTTCGACGGCAAGTACAACCGCCGCGATATCGGGCGCGACCTGATGAACCTCTGATTTTCGCCCTCTCTACCTCCTGATGAAAGCACGCGACATAACAGCATTCCTCCACGGCAAGTCGGCCACAATCGTGGCGGCTGTTTTCGCCTTCGTGAGCTGCGTTGTGGCGTGGCAGCGCAGTGCCGTCATCCCGATCGAAGGAGACCTTGGCGTAGGCTTCCCGTCGGCCAACATGTGGATTGCCTCCGCCCGCACATCGGCAATAGTCAATATGGCACTCACCGCCGTGGTGGCGCTCGCGATGCTGTATATCAACCGGGTATTCAACGTGTTGCGCTCGCTCACTTCGTTGGTGGCGACGATGTTTCTGGTGCTTCAGGCGGCTGTTCCGTCGGCGCTGGGGCAGTTCTACGGCGGCACGATTCTCGCGCTGCTCGTAATGGTATGCTGCGGGCTGCTGTTCAGCGCGTTCGGCGAGCGCCTGGGTCAGCGCCACGTATTTCTGGGATTCTTCCTCTTTGCCGGAGCGGCTTTCACCCAAGTGGGCTACCTTTTCTTCCTCCCCGCGATCCTGCTGGGAGTGATGCAGATGCGCATCTTCTCGCTGAAATCCTTTCTGGCGGCCCTGCTGGGCACCATAACGCCTCCCTGGATACTTTTCGGCCTCGGGCTGGTAACGCCCGACCACCTTCAGTGGCCCGGAATGGCATTTGAACTATGGCACCTTTTCGAGAGCAACGACATGGTGCCCACGTTCGTCACCATCGGCGCGACGCTTCTCACGGGCATCGGCTTCACCGTGGCCAACCTGATGAAGATCCTCAGCTACAACTCGCGCGTACGCGCCTACAACGGCTTCCTGACGATGATGCTCATCTACACAAGCGTGCTGGTAGTGCTGAATTTCGGCAACTTCATGTTCTACGTTCCTCTGCTCAACTGCCTTGTGGCATATCAGATAGGGCATTTCTTCACCTACCGCCGCAGCAACCGCAGCTATGTGGCCATTTTGGCTGTTGCATCTGTCTACGTAGCCCTTTATATCTGGGCGGTTGCAGCCTGACTACTTAGAGGGTGTTTAATAATAGATGTTAAATTATATAAAGCGATCCATACAAAAGAAGGTAATATTATTCCTTTTAATGAATCGGCTTTAACTTCGTTGAAGTACAATAGTTCCATGGGGAAAAAGGCTCATTATATTAAAACAAAATGAGAATCATTATGAGAATATTCTTTTTGATGTGCATTTTGGGGGCTTCTTTGACGATAGCAGCTCAGAATATCATTTATGGTAATAAAAATGAGCAGAGAGCTATAAATATGGCATTTGATATTCTGCAAGTTTATTACCATTCAAAAGAACTGTGTGTTTCAGATTCGATTTATGATCTTGATTGGGATATTTTTTCAGATATGGTTGATACTCAGACCAAACAAATTCTCTGGTCTTATCGAATAGAGAAAAAATTTATTTGGAACGCTCCAACATATTCTGAAGCTTTATTATCTATATTCGGTCCTGAAACTTGTGATTCTTGTATGTATATAGCAAATTTTTCGGAGCCATATAAAGGATTGATAAGATGCGACATCCTACCAAAAGATAAAATGGTTGGCATTTATGGATCGCCTGTTATTTCGGCTTTTCTATTTAAATACAATAATAGAGGAGAAATTTATCAGAGCTATAAAGCTGAAGTCAATATAGACTAATTAAAATT
>UREH01000049.1 GCA_900546835.1 uncultured Porphyromonadaceae bacterium | reverse complement strand
GCCGGCGGGAAGATGGCATTTACCTACGACGGCAGCATCTGCACGCTTGCCGACGGGGAAAAGCCCGTGAAACTTACCGTAGAGGCCGTGACCGACGACGCCGACCAGAAGGAGGTTCGCAACGTAAAGGCTGCCGGAGGAGTGGTCTCGCCCGACGGCAAGATGGTGGCCTTCACCGATCGCGGCGACGTGTTCGTTACTTCTGTGGAATACCCCACGACAGTACAGGTCACCCACACTCCCGCCGCTGAGCGCCATATCAGCTGGGGTGCCGACAACCGCACGCTTTATTATACCTCGGAGCGCTCCGGCCGCAAGAATATATATAAGGCGTCGATGACGCGCAAGGAAGATGCCAATTTCCCTAACGCGACGGCCATTTCCGAGGTGGCGCTCTTCGACGTCAAGCCCGGTGCCAACGTGGCTGATCCGATCGACGAGTACTCGCATCCTGATGTTTCGCCCGACGGCAAGAAGCTTGCTTTTGTCAAAAACCGCAACCATCTCTGCGTAATGGATTTGGCATCCGGCAAAGTTACGGAATACACCCGTGGCGAGACCTATCCCGGCCAGAACGACGGCATGAGTTTCGAGTGGAGTCCCGACAGCCGCCGGATTGTGATGGAATTTATTCCCGAGATGCGCGACCCCTATAGCGATATCGCGCTGCTCGAACTCTCGACCGGCCAGATCACTGATCTTACGCGCTCGGGCTATTTCGATGGCACTCCGCATTTTGTGCTCGACGGCAACGCGATCGTGTATCAGACCGACCGATACGGCATGCGCGCCCACGCTTCGTGGGGCTCGCAGAACGACGTGATGATCATATTCCTCAACCGCGGGGCCTACGACCGCTTCCTGCTCAACGATGAAGACTACGCTCTTCTGAAGGATGCTGAGAAAACTGAGAAAAAAGCCTCCGGTGCAAGTACGGAGGGTGGAAAGGGCGACGCAAAAAAAGCCGCTGCGAAAAAAGACGCTGCTGCCGACAAGAAAAAGGAAGAAAAGGGCGTGAAACCCATTGTGGTCGAGCTCGACGGAATCGAGGATCGCATCGTGCGCCTCACCCCCTTCTCGAGCGACCTCGGCGATGCGATCCTCACCGCAGACGGCGAGACGCTCTATTTCCTCAGCTCGTTCGACGACGGCTACGACCTCTGGAAAATGTCGCTGCGTAAGCGCGAACCTAAGCTCGTGAGCAAGCTTGGCAGCAAACGCACTCCGATGCTTCAGCTCGACAAGGAAGGGAAGAGTATATTTGTGTTCGGCGACAAAATTCAGAAACTCGACCCCAAGACCGATAAGCTCAAGGCCGTTACCGCAACTGCCACTCATGAAATCGACCTTGCCGCCGAGCGCGAGGCGATGTTCGACTACATGACGGTGGAGGAAGGCGCACGCTTCTACAACAAGGGGATGCACGGCATCGACTGGCCCGCCATGACGGCAGCCTATCGCCGTTTCCTACCGCATATCAACAACAATTACGACTACGCCGAAATGCTTTCCGAACTGCTCGGCGAGCTCAATGTGTCGCACACCGGCGGCCGCTACCGTCCGGCCCCGGCTGCAGGAGCCGACCGGACAGCCTCGCTCGGTCTGCTCTACGACATGACATACACGGGACCGGGCCAGAAAGTTGACGAAGTAATCGTAAACGGTCCATTCGACTCGGCGAAAACAAAGATGACCCCCGGCTCGGTAATCACTGCCATTAATTCAGAGGAGCTTACCCCCGAGGCCGACCTTTCCGGAATCCTCCGCAATCTTACCGGTAAGAAGACGCTCGTGGCCTTTACCATTCCTTCGGGCGAGAAAGTCGAGGAGGTTGTGAAGCCGGTCTCGGCCGCCAAGGAGAACGCCCTGCTGTATAAGCGCTGGGTGAAACAGCGTGCCGCCGACGTGGAGCGCTGGTCGGATGGCCGTCTGGGCTACGTACACATCCCGTCGATGGCCGACGAGTCATTCCGCCCGATGTATGCCGACCTGCTCGGCAAATACGCCAACTGCGACGGCGTGGTGATAGACATCCGCTGGAACGGCGGCGGACGTATGCACGAGGATATCGAGGTGCTCTTCACCGGTCAGAAATACCTGACGCAGGAAATCCGCGGCACCGACGTGTGCGACATGCCTTCGCGCCGCTGGAACAAGCCTTCGATTATGCTCGTGGCCGAGCCCTGCTACAGCAATGCCCACGGCACTCCCTGGGTATACCAGCATCAGAAAATCGGTAAGGTTGTCGGCGCACCCGTGCCCGGCACTATGACCTCGGTCAACTGGGTGACGATGCAGGATCCCACGCTCGTGTTCGGTATCCCCGTTATCGGCTACCGTACCGCCGAAGGCAACTATCTGGAGAACACCCAGCTTGAGCCCGATGTGAAGGTTCTCAACTCGCCTGAAACCATCGTGAAAGGGGAGGACACACAGCTCCGCACTGCCGTAGAGACGCTTCTGCGCGACATCGACGCCAAAAAGCAGAATAATTAGATCAGGAAAGTATAATATAATTTTGGACAGTTACCTAATATACAGATTATGAAGAAACTGCATATAGCTCTGCTTGCCGCTGCAGCCTCGGCTCCTGGCTACGCCATAGACAACGTCGACGTGGAAGCCCTGCGCCATCAGTTTGCCGTGGCCGACAGCGTGGCCACCGACTCGGTGGCTGCCGATACCGTGAAGTTCGTATTCACCGACATCAAAGTGATTCCCACCACCCCTGTAAAGGACCAGAACAAGAGCGGCACCTGCTGGTGTTTCGCCGGCACTTCGATGTTTGAGGACGAAATAGTGCGTCTGGGCGGTAAGGAGCGCGACCTGAGCGAGATGTTTACCGTGCGCCAGTGCTACCTCGACAAGGCCGACCGCTACGTGCGCATGTACGGCCAGACGAATTTCGGTGCCGGTGGCAGCATTATGGACGTACCATACGTATGGGCGCGCTACGGCGCACTCCCCGAGAGTGTCTACTCAGGGCTGAACTACGGCGAGGAAAAACACGTTCACGGCGAACTCGACGCCGTGCTCAAGGCCTATCTCGACGCTGTGGTCCGTAAACCCAACAAGCGTATTTCCGAATCATGGCGCAAGGGCTATGAGGCTATCCTCGATGCATATCTGGGCGAGGTGCCCGAGACCTTCGAGGTCGACGGACGCACTTATACACCGCTGAGCTACGCCGAATCGCTCGGCCTCAATACCGACGACTATGTGCCCATTACGTCGTTCACCCATCATCCCTTCTATGAGCCGTTTGTGCTCGAAGTGCCTGACAACTGGCTCTGGGCGCCCTACGAAAATGTGCCTCTCGACGAACTGAAGGCTATCGTAGACAACGCAATCGAAAAAGGATACCCCGTTGTCTGGGCTGCCGACGTAAGCGAGGGCGGCTTCAAATGGAATGAAGGTTTCGCTGTTATGCCCAAGGAGCGCACTGCTGCCGATATGGAGGGAACCGAGCTCTCGCGCTGGGTAAAGCTCAGCGACAAGGAGCGTCAGGCAAAGCAGTTCGACATCAAGGGCCCGGTTGAGGAGATCGAGGTTACTCAGGAGGTGCGCCAGAAGATGTTCGACCGCCAGGAGACTACCGACGACCACGGTATGGAAATCGTTGGCGTAGCCACCGACCAGAACGGCAAGCGCTATTACAAGGTGAAGAACTCCTGGGATACCAATCAGGTCTACGACGGCTTCTTTTATGTGTCTGAACCTTTCTTCCTGGCCAAGACATTGAGCATCCTCGTGCATAAGGACGCGCTCCCGGCGTCGATAGCCGCAAGAATATTCTAACCGTGTTATTCCGCTCGCGGAAACTATAAATCTGAAAACTCATGTCGCGCAGACGCCTTAAAGCCGCCATCCGGATGCTGTGGATTACCATGGCCGGAGCGGTCGGGGCGTCTGCGGCGTTGTATCTGTCGGGGTGTGGCCGGCAATCCTCCACCAGAGAGCAGTCGCTGCTACTCGCCGCCGACGGCTGCCGGATTTACGCCGACAGTATGGTTTTCGACAATGGTATGACCATCCGTGTGGCCGACGATTCTCTCCTTCAGGTGCGTCTTGATGGTATCACATTGCGACAGATGCGCATGGCGCCTGTAGACGCCAGAGCTCTCTCCGTGCGCTCGACGTTCCCACTTCTGGATGCCTTTTTGCGTCTGGAAAACTCCTCGGGGCGTCCACGGCTCTGCGCAGATGCATTGCTGTGGGGAATCGCGCTTAATCCGCTGGCATCGGATGAGGATGCCGAGGCGCTCGACGCCCGTCTCTCCAACGGCTTTCCCGTGCCGTCGGAGGCGGCCGGCTATTCATGGCCGATGGTCAACTCCAATCCTGTTTGGCTCCTTGCTGCGGCGGAATCGGCTAAATGCTCCGGAAGCCTCCGGCGTCTCACGTCGCTTTCGACTGTGGCTCCGGGCATTGTGGCGGAGGATGCGCGGGTATGTCTCAACGCCTCGACGGGACTGCTATACGGGCTGCCGCATTATCTGGCCGGAAATCAATCCATGTTTCCGGAATGGATGCAGCCGGTCGACCGCTTCGAGTGTCAGACCTTCGGTGTGAACATGTCGTATGTGCTCGCCCTAAGGAGTCTCGACGAGTTGAACCGCTCCTTGCTGCTTCGCAACCGCAGTGCGGCTGTGGAAATAGATTGCCTCGTTGCCGACTCTCTGTGCAATGCACTGAAGCGTAGGATGTGGCTTCCGCAGCAGGGTTGCTTCGGGGCGATGGCCTACGGATTTCCGGTGTGGCCTGTGGCGCTCGAAGGTTCCGATTCGTTCATGCAGGCCATGGCTGTTGCTTTCGGCTGTATCGACGGCGCGATGGCCCGGTCGATGGTGAATTCATTTCCACTTCCGGATGGGCTGCCATCGATACCGCAGCACACCGGTGCTGCTGCGGCCATTGCAGCCGCCCGTGTGCACAGCTCCGATCAGATGAGCGTTTACGTAGCTGCAATAATGAAGCGGATTGGCCTGGAAATTCTTTCGGGCCGGAAGGAGTCGATATCCGTACGTGCGTTGTCTGCCGTAGTTCTGCGCGGACTGCTCGGATGCCGGTTCGGCTGGTATGAACTGACTTTCGCGCCTTATCTTCCTCCCTGGCTTCGCGAGGCACACATAAACTTCGGCTGGAGAAAGGCCGACGTGGAGGTGTCGCTGTCGGGTGCGGGCGCCAACGCCGTCGTAGCCGGTGGGGGAGTTCTCGCTGTCGGCCATTCGGCTGAAGGGAAAGTTTCGGTCGATATAACTCTGACCCCGGAGGATGGGCTGCCCGGGTTTGGCAAGGTGGGCCGGCGTGGGGAGGAGTCCCGTCGCGTTCCTATGGCGTCCTCGCTTCCGAAGCCTCCCATTGTCGAGTGGCAGTCGGCCACGCGAGCCACTGTAGCGGCCGCCACCGACGCGGATGTATCTCAAGGTGCATTTGAAGTCTGGGTAAATGGTGTTCTGAATCGGATTGCAGACCGTCGGATTATCGAGCTTGACAATCTGCCGGGCTTCTGCACCGTTCAGATTGCATCGGTCGATTCGGCCGGGTGTGCCGGATTCTCGGCAATGCCACACGAAATCGACAGCCGGAGCAACGTGTCGCTTGTGAGGCTTGCCACGGTTGCCAAAGGCGGGACGAAAGTGCTTCCCGACAAGCATCTGGCCGCGCGGTTTGTTGAGTCGTCGCGCGCAGCCAATCGTAATCTCCGTTTCAATGTAATCGCGCCGGAAGGTGGCCGGTATATTGTCGATGTGCATTACGCCAGCGGCCTGGGCATCGTGAATCCGCGCCGGGGCACGGCTTTGCGGATGTGCATGGTCAACGGGCGGCGCGCCGGGGTCTTCGTATTCCCGCAATTCTCCCCGTCGGCCTGGGATAAATCGCTTGGCGACGACTGGCAGCGTCTTTCGTCGTTCAGCAATCCTCTGGTCGTGAAGCTTGAGGCCGGAGAAAACTCCCTTGAACTAAGGTATTTTCAGACATCGCCCGTATATCTCGACCCGACGGCCAATTCGCTTGTGGCCGATTACGTGCGACTAATTCCGCTTTAGCGGCATCTGCAATATGGTGTAAACGAAAATAATTGATTAAATTAGCGGAACAAAGCGCTTACTCTCGTTTGAATTGAACATAACTATTTGAGAATCTTACTTATAACCATGATGAAAAGATTATCGATATTTGCAGCTGCCGTTATGGCCGGCGCATCTCTGTTCGGAGCGAAAAAGGCTCCGGTGGTAAGCAACGTAGAGCCGCCATGCTGGTGGGTGGGAATGAACAACGACACACTCCAGATTATGGTGACGGGCCCCGGCATCGGCAATGCCGAAGTGAGCGCCGATTATCCCGGCGTCACGCTGGCCGAACAGGTGAAACTCGATAGTCCCAACTACAAGTTTCTCTACTTCACAATTGCACCCGACGCGCGGCCTGGGAAGTTGCCCATAACTTTCAGCCTCGACGGCCGGAAGACCACCATAGATTATCCTCTGCTGGCGCGCGACCGCAAGGGGGAGGACTATCAGGGCTTCGATGCCTCCGATGTGCTCTACCTCCTCATGCCCGACCGCTTTGCCAAGGGGAACTATACCGTTCCCGCCGATTCTAAGCTCGCCTACAATCCCGAAGTAGACCGCTCCCAGCCTTCCACGCGCCACGGCGGCAATATCCAGGGCATCCGCGACCATCTTGACTACATCGACTCGCTGGGCGTGACGGCCATATGGAGCTGCCCGGTACTCGAAAACGATATGCCCGGCGGTTCGTACCACGGCTACGCCACCACCGATTATTATAAAATCGATCCGCGCTTCGGAACTAACGCCGACTGGTCGGCTCTCGTGGCCGACGCGCAGAAGCGTGGCATAAAAGTGGTGATGGACATGATTTTCAACCATTCAGGCAGCAACCACCCCTGGATGAAGGATATGCCTTCGGCCGACTGGTATAATTTCCCCGATTCGACGGTAATAACCAACCACCGCCTTTCTACCCACTATGATCCCTACGCTTCCGATGCCGACAAGGCCAACTGCGTGGGCGGCTGGTTCGTCACCTCGATGCCCGACCTCAATCAGCGCAATCCGCATCTTATGACCTATCTTATCCAGAACTCAATCTGGTGGATCGAGACATCGAAAATCAACGGCATCCGCATGGATACCTATCCTTATGCCGACATGAAGGCCATGGCCCGGTGGATTGACCGCGTGATGGAGGAATATCCCAACTTCAATATCGTGGGAGAATGCTGGTATGGCAACGAAGGCGGCAGCGCTTTCTGGCAGCGTGGAAGCCGCACGAATCCCGAGGATCCGCGGCTCCCGACTGTAATGGACTTCAAGATTATGATAGAGAAGGACAAGACGTTCTACGACGAGACTCTGCCATGGGGCGAAGGTCTCAACAATCTCTACAATCATCTTGCACTCGACTACATGTTTCCCGATCCGCAGCATATCCTCACTTTTCTCGACAACCACGATACCGACCGTTTTCTGGCCGAAATGCCCGACTCGCTCGACAACTGGAAGCAGGCCATCGCTTTCCTTCTCACCTCGCGCGGCATTCCGCAGCTTTACTACGGCACGGAACTGCTGATGAACGGGTCGAAGAAGGTTTCCGACGGCTACATCCGTCTCGACATGCCGGGCGGTTTCCCCGGCGACAGCATCAATGCATTCAAGCCCGAGGGGCGCACCGCGCTCCAGAACGAGGCATGGAACTTCATGCAGCGGCTGCTGCAGTGGCGTCGCGGTGCGGCCAACGACGTGATTGCCAAAGGCTCGCTCAAGCATTTCGCCCCTTCCGAGCGGGTATACGCATATGAGCGCCGACTGGGCGACAAGAAAGTGCTCGTATTCCTCAACGGTTCCGACGAGGAAGCCACAATGCCCATGGCGCGTCTGGCCGAGGCTGCCGCCGTAGGGGAGAAGTTCACCGACTTAATTGCAGGTGAACCGGTGACGATTCCCGAGGAGATGGTTTTCGCTCCCCGCCAGACCATGATTCTTTATAATTTCTAAGCTTCGCTTTTCTGCCTTCCCCGATGAAGCGTATAGGAATACTTTCCGACACCCATTCCACCGTCGACCCCCGCTATGCCATCCATTTCGCCGACTGCGATGAAATATGGCATGCGGGCGACGTGGGATGTATCGAGGTAATCACCAATCTGGAGGAGGTGGCGCCCGTGCGTGCCGTCTGTGGTAACATCGATTCCGGTGTGGTGAGGCGCCGGCTGCCGGAGTCGCTCGAGTTTCAGGTAGAAGAGGTGAAGGTGCTTCTGACGCATATCGGTGGCTATCCGGGCCGCTATTCCTCCGGCATGAAAGCCCGTATAAAGGAGGACGGCGTAGCTCTGATGGTATGCGGTCACAGCCATATACTCAAAGTGATGTACGACCGCGAACTCAACTGTCTGCATATCAATCCAGGAGCGGCCGGGGTTCACGGATGGCAGAAGGAGCGCACGCTTATAAAACTGACCATCGACGGCGCCGACATGCGCGACCTTGAGGTTATAGAGCTTGGAAAATACAATGTTCTGCCAACAGAAAAATGATTGGATTATGAAATGCAATGCCAAGATATTCCTGACGGCGGCCGCTGCCGTAGCCTTGATGGCCGGTGGCTGCAAGACCACGGAGGCCAACTACCGCTCGGCCTACGAAAAGGCGCTGGAGAAGCGCAATGAAGGCCTGAGCGCCGACGAAATAGCAGCGTTTGCGCGCGAGGAAGCTATTCCACGCACGGTGTTCCGCGGCGACAGCATCCCTTTGCGCGGAGCCTATGTGAAGTGTGTGGCCGGAGGAGTCGACGGCCAGATATTTCCCTACAGCGTTGCTGTGGCAACCTTCCGGCAGAAGTTCAATGCCGAATCGGTATTCAAGCGTCTCCAGACGGCGGGATTCTCTCGTGCCGCCCTGCTCATCGACAAAGATGAACATTATCTCGTAGTCGCCACTACCGATTCCACTCTTGAGACTGCCGTCGGAGAGCTTCGGAGGGTGGAATCCTCTTCGCCCGTGCCGATGCGTTCCCCATTCCCCTATATTCTGCGCCGTCCGTAGGACGAGGCGCGATAGTAGTCCGTAGGAAATTAATTGTACTGGAAAAAGTGTTTGCAGGAATCAATCCGGCGGTGCTTACCGTCGTCCTTCTGGTCGTATCCAATGTGTTCATGACCTTCGCCTGGTATGGCCATCTTAAATTGCAGTCGACCGGCCTTTCGGCCAGCTGGCCGCTCTATGTAGTCATTCTGTTTTCGTGGGGCATCGCCCTGCTGGAGTATTGTTTTCAGGTGCCGGCCAACCGCATGGGTTTCGAGGGCAACGGCGGCCCGTATTCGCTCATGCAGCTCAAGGTGATGCAGGAGGTAATCACGCTCGTAGTCTTCGTAGTCTTCAGCCTGATAGCCTTCGACAGCTTCACCCTCCACTGGAACCACTACCTCGCCATGCTTCTGCTCATCGCCGCCGTCTACCTCGTATTCCTTCCAGGTTAAAAACCGGCTTGGGCCCCAAAAAGCCACATAATAAGCATTGACTACAGCTATAAAAAGTTAGGCGGGGCGCCGATGACGCTCCGCCTTGTGATTGCAGTAGCGGGACCGAGAATTGAACTCGGGACCTCCGGGTTATGAATCCGACGCTCTAACCAACTGAGCTATCCCGCCTTGTTTGCGACTGCAAAGTTATTACCTTTTTTCGGTTTCTCCAAATATATTTCCACATTTTTTATTTCAGACGATTTTTCGTAAATTTGTAGACACCCAACCACACGCATTTCAGCAATGTCGGATAATCCTATCAATCACGATCAGACTTACGACGCCTCGGCCGAGGCTCCCGATAACACCCGGCAGCCGGACAATGTCGCTCCGGCCGATTCCGCATCCCATACTGATAGCGACGCCCCGGCCGACGACGCTATGCAAAAGAACGGCACACTGCCGACCGACGACGATATCGATATGTATGCCGAGGAAGTCGAGGAAGAGGCGATTGAGTCGCTGCCTCCCACCATCGGCACCGAGGCCTCGCGCCTGCGCCTTGGCGGTATGTTCCGCAACTGGTTTCTCGATTACGCTTCTTATGTGATTCTGGAGCGTGCCGTGCCGCATATCGACGACGGCCTGAAGCCGGTGCAGCGTCGCATACTCCACTCTATGAAGACGCTCGACGACGGTCGATTCAACAAGGTGGCAAACATCGTGGGAAATACCATGCAGTATCATCCTCACGGCGACGCTTCCATCAAGGACGCTCTGGTTCAGCTCGGGCAGAAAGAGCTGCTTGTCGACACCCAGGGAAACTGGGGCAACATTCTCACCGGCGACGATGCCGCCGCCGGTCGTTATATCGAGGCCCGTCTCTCGGCTTTCGCGCTCGAGACGCTATACAACTCCAAGATTACCGACTGGGTGCCGAGCTACGACGGCCGCAAGAAGGAGCCCGTAACGCTTCCGGTAAAGTTCCCGCTGCTCCTTTTCCAGGGAGTGGAGGGAATTGCCGTAGGCCTGTCGTCGAAGATTCTGCCGCATAACTTCAATGAGCTGCTCGACGCCTGCGTTGCTTCGCTCCGCAGCGAGGAGTTCACGCTATATCCGGATTTCCCCACCGGCGGTTTCATCGACGTGAGCCGCTACAACGACGGCGAGCGCGGAGGAGTGGTTCGCATCCGCGCCAAAATCGAGAAAATCGACAACAAGACGCTTGCCATCACCGAAATTCCTTACGGCAAGACCACCACAGCCGTTATCGATTCGATTCTCAAGGCCTTCGAAAAGGGGAAAATCAAGATTCGCAAGGTCGACGACAATACCGCCGAGAATGCCAACATACTGGTGCATCTGCTGCCGGGCACGTCGTCCGACAAGGCCATCGACGCGCTGTATGCGTTCACCGACTGCGAGGTTTCAATTTCACCCAACTGCTGTGTGATTCGCGACAACAAGCCGCATTTCCTAACCGTCAGCGAGTTGCTTCGTCACAGCGCCGACCGCACGCGCGAATTGCTGCGTCGCGAGCTGCTCATACAGCTCGGAGAGGTGCGCGAGCAGTTGAATTTCGCTTCGCTTGAGCGGATTTTCATAGAGCAGCGCATCTACAAGGACCGTCAGTTCGAGCAGAGCGAGACAATAGAAGCTGTGTATGCTCATCTGCGCAACCGGCTGGCACCGTTTGTCGTCACTGACTCCTACGAGAGCACCGGCGACAAGGTGGCCATAGGGCGCGAGATTACCGACGAGGATCTGCAGCGTCTGCTCGACATCCGGATGAAACGTATCCTGAAATTCAACTCCGAGGATGCCGACCGCCTGATTGCCCTCTACAACGAACGTATCGCCGACATCAGCAACAAACTCGACCATCTCACCGACTATGCCATCGACTGGTTCTCGCGCTTGAAGGAGAAATACGGCGCGCGCTACCGTAGGCGCACGGTGATACGCGGTTTCGACAGCATCCAGGCCCAGCGCGTGGCCGAAGCCAACGAAAAATTATACGTCAACCGCGAGGAGGGCTTTATCGGCACGGGGCTGAAGAAAGACGAGTTTCTTTTTGCCTGTTCGCCTATCGACGACGTTATTATATTCTACAACGACGGGCGCTATAAGGTGGTGCGTGTGGCCGACAAGCTGTTTGTAGGCAAAAACATCCGCCATATCGGACTGTTCACGCGCAACGATTCCCGCACAATCTACAACGCCATCTACCAGAACGGACGCGGAGGCACTTACTATATGAAGCGCTTCGCCGTAACCGGAGTGACGCGCGACAAGGAGTACAACCTCACCCAGGGAGAACCTGGCTCAAGGATCGTATGGTTCACTGCCAACCCCAACGGAGAGGCTGAGGTGGTGAAAGTCACCCTAAAGCCGAAACCTCGTCTGAAAACGCTACAATTCGACGTGGATTTCGCCGAACTTGCAATCAAGGGAAAACAGAGTCAGGGCAATATCGTGACGCGCAACGAGGTTCACCGCTTCTCGCTCAAGGAGAAGGGTACTTCGACGCTCGGCGGACGTCAGGTGTGGTTCGACCCCGATGTGCTGCGCCTGAACTACGACGGACGCGGGAATTACCTTGGAGAGTTCCAGGGCAACGATATGGTGCTGGTAATCACCCGCACGGGAGAATACTACCTCACCACTTTCGACGCTGCCAACCACTACGACGACAATATTCTGCGCATAGAGAAGTTTCGCCCCGACCATGTCTGGACGGCAATCCTCAACGATGCCGACCAGGGATTCCCCTATATAAAACGCTTCACGTTCGAACCCTCTACTCGCCGGCAGCGCTTTATCGGTGAAAACGAGAAGAGCACTATGATTCTTCTTTCCGACACTCCCGGAGCACGTTTCGAGGTGGTTTTCGGAGGCTCCGATGCCTTCCGAGGCACAATGGAGGTCGATGCCGCCGAGTTTATCGGTACAAAATCCTTCAAGGCAAAGGGGAAGCGTCTTACAACCTATTCTATCGCCGAAGTCCGGGAAATCGAACCAAATCCCACCGTTGCCGCCGCCGAGGATGATGCGGCTGCCAAAGCTACGGACGATGCCGACGACGCTTCACCCGATGAACCCGTAGAACCGGAGAAGTCCGACGACGAGGTGCGCGACGAAATCAACGGCCAACAACGCATTTTCTGACAAATGAATATCAAAAGAATCCTCTTCGGGGCGTTGGCCGCGGTCGGTATCGCCGCGGGAGCGGAAACAGCCGACGTCGCCCCGGTGCGTCCGGTCAATTCGTCGTATATGCTTTCGGTCGGGTCGTCGCATCTTGGCGACACCTATCTCTCGGCAGTGAAATATACCGGCTGGAGCGCCGCTTTCAATTACGACCGCATGCAGGCCATGAAGTTCTCGCCCGACCGGTGGCGCCAGCAACTGCAACTCGGCGTGCAGGTCGACGGCGCCGAAAATCCGGCGCGCAACGCCCATATGTACTACGCGTCGCTTTCGGCTTCGTGGGGAATGATGCGCCGCTGGGAGCTGCCGTGGCGTCTGACCGTAGGCGTGGGCGGTTCGGCCGGAGGTAATTTCGGCGCCACCTACTGCGACCGCAACAGCAACAACCCCGCTTCGGTGAAAGCCGACATAACGCTCAATCTCTCCGGCTTCGCCACATGGCGTTGCCGCATCGGCCGCTTGCCGGTAATGCTTTTATGGCAGAGTTCGTTACCGCTGACAGGCGTATTTTTCTCGCAGGAATACGACGAACTTTACTACGAAATATATCTCGGAAACTATAGCGGGCTGGTTCACTGGGCGTGGCCCGGCAATATGTTCCGCTGGAACAATCTTGTGGCTGCCGATCTCGATTTCGGCAATTCACGGATGCGTCTTGGTTTCCGCTCGAATATCTATTCCACCGAGGTCAACCATCTTACCACCCGCATTTTCAATTATGCCTTCGTGGTAGGTGTAACCGGCGACTGGATGTCGGTTTCCGCGCGTCGCGGTCTCCCCGCCGAGGCTGCCCGGATCGTCTATGCATACTAACTGAAAAACAGACACTACTCCAGATGAAATTCAGCATACATAAGGTTCTCCTCCTTACGGTTCTGGCTTCGGCGCTGACCGCCTGCCACGACATAGAGGAGTTCGATTCTGACCCCCGAAGCACTTTCGAGCAGCTATGGACCATTCTTGACGAGCATTACTGCTTCTTCGAGCAGAAGGGAGTGGACTGGAATGAGGTTCATTCGCGCTACTCGCCGATGGTGGACGACGGGATGACTGATCAAGAGCTCTTCGGCGTGTGCGAGCAGATGCTCGCCGAGCTGCGCGACGGACATACCAACCTCTCGTCGACATTTGCCACGAGCTACTACCGTAAGTGGTGGAGCGACTATCCGCAGAACTACAGCGCGCGCCTCGTGCAGGAATATTATTTCAATTTCAACTACCGCACGGTCGGAGGCATCGACTACGGGATGCTTCCGCAGAACGTAGGCTACATGCACTATTCCTCCTTCTCCCTGT
>UREH01000048.1 GCA_900546835.1 uncultured Porphyromonadaceae bacterium | reverse complement strand
GCTCACGGTCGCCGCCTGCGGGGCGAACGTCCTTGGCTGCGGTGAGGTTGGGAGCAAGGTCGCGCTTGCCGTAGACTTCGCCACGGCAGATCCATACCTTCACGCCGAGTACACCTACCTTGGTGTGGGCCTCTACGAGTGCGTAGTCGATGTCGGCACGCAGGGTATGGAGGGGCGTACGGCCTTCCTTGAACATTTCGGAGCGGGCGATTTCAGCGCCGTTGAGACGGCCGGAAACCTGCACCTTGATGCCTTCGGCGCCGGAGCGCATGGTGGCTGCGATGGCCATCTTGACTGCGCGGCGGTAGGCAATTTTGCCTTCGATCTGACGTGCGATGGTGGAGGCCACGATCTGGGCGTCGAGTTCGGGGCGTTTTACCTCGAAGATGTTAATCTGAACATCCTTGTCGGTGATTTTCTTGAGTTCTTCCTTGAGTTTGTCGACCTCGGCGCCACCTTTGCCGATGATCACGCCGGGGCGCGAAGTGCATACGGTGATGGTGATCAGCTTGAGGGTGCGCTCGATTACGATGCGCGACACGCTCGACTTGGCAAGACGGACGTTGAGATACTTGCGCAGTTTGGAGTCTTCAAGCAGGGTTTCGCCATACTTTTTTCCTCCGAACCAGTTGGAGTCCCAGCCACGGATCACGCCGAGGCGGTTGGCAATCGGATTTACTTTCTGTCCCATGTCTTAGTCGGAAATTTTAGTGTCTTTATCGATGGTATCAACAAACAGAGTCACGTGGTTGGCACGTTTGCGGATGCGGTAGCCGCGGCCCTGGGGGGCGGGGCGGAGGCGTTTGAGCATCGGTGCGCAATCCACGAAGATTGTGCTGATATAGAGTTCGCCGTTTTCGGCTTTGCGCTCGTTTTTGGCTTCCCAGTTGGCAATAGCCGAGCGGAGCAGCTTTTCTACGCGTGCGGCAGCCTCTTTGTTGGAGAATTTGAGGATACCGAGGGCGCGGAACACCTCCTTGCCGCGCACCAGGTCGGCGACGAGGCGCATCTTGCGGGGCGAGGTGGGGATGTTGGTCAGTTTGGCAAAGCTCTGCGTGCGCAGGGCTTCCTTACGTGCCTGAGCTGAGTTCTTTTTTCTTACACCCATTTTATTCTGTGGTAATTGTTTGCTTGGAAATTAATAATTAAAGCGTCGGCCCGGCAAATTATTTTTTCTTGTTGCCGGCGTGGCCGCGGAAGGTGCGCGTGGGAGCGAACTCGCCAAGCTTGTGTCCTACCATATTTTCGGTCACGTAGACAGGGATAAACTTGTTGCCGTTGTGAACAGCGAAAGTGTGGCCCACGAATTCGGGGGCGATCATAGAGGCGCGGCTCCAGGTTTTGATAACCGATTTCTTGCCGCTCTGCTCCATAGCATTCACTTTCTTTTCAAGTTTAACGCTGATGAAAGGGCCTTTTTTTAATGAACGACTCATTGTGAATGTCAATTAGTGGCTGTGAAACTTACGAGTTTACTTCTTTCTTCTCTCGATGATATACTTCGAGGAGGTCTTCTTCGGCGAGCGAGTCTTGAGACCTTTCGAGTACAGACCCTTGCGCGAACGGGGATGACCGCCGGAAGCGCGACCTTCGCCACCGCCCATGGGGTGGTCTACAGGGTTCATGACAACGCCGCGGTTGTGGGGGCGACGGCCGAGCCAGCGGGAGCGGCCGGCTTTACCGGAGCGCTCGAGCGAATGCTCGGAGTTGCCTACCACGCCGATGGTGGCCATGCAGGCTGCAAGGATTTTGCGGGTTTCACCTGAGGGGAGCTTGACAATCGCATAGTCGCCCTCGCGCGATACGAGCTGGGCGAATGTGCCGGCCGAGCGAGCCATGAAGGCTCCCTGACCGGGGCGAAGCTCGATGTTGTGGATAACGGTACCCACGGGGATTTTGCCCAGGGGAAGAGCGTTGCCCACTTCGGGAGCTGCGTCGGGGCCGCTTACCACAGTGGCACCGACCTCAAGGCCGTTGGGTGCAATGATATAGGCTTTGGCACCGTCGACGTAGTAGAGCAGGGCGATACGAGCCGAACGGTTGGGATCGTATTCGATGCTCTTTACAACGGCGGGCACACCGTATTTGGTTCTCTTAAAGTCAATCAAACGGTATTTGCGCTTGTGGCCGCCACCAAGGTAGCGAGTGGTGAGGTGGCCTTCGGAGTTACGACCTCCGGTGCTTTTTTTACCGACTGTAAGAGATTTCTCTGGCGCTTTAGCAGTGATCGCTCCTTTGAAGACGCCAATAACTTTGTGTCGCTGCCCCGGTGTGGTGGGCTTGAATTTTCTTACTGCCATTATTGTTCTTTATCAGATGTTGCTGTAAAAGTCGATAGTTTCGCCTTCACCAACAGTTACGAAAGCCTTTTTCCAGCGGTTTGTCTTGCCGCGGAGCAGGCCGCTCTTGGTGTAGCGGGATTTGTTTTTGCCGCGAACGATCAGAGTGTTCACGTTGAGGACCTTGACGCCGTAGAGCTTTTCAACCATATCCTTGATCTGGAATTTGTTGGCTTCGGGCGAAACACGGAAGGTGTAGCGGTTGAGCTTCTCGGTGAGCTGGGTAGCAGCTTCGGTTACGATCGGTTCGATAATGAATTCCATCTTTCTGTTTCCTCCTACGGTTTAAAGGTTATTGATAACTTCAAGGCCGCTCTCGGTGAGCACGATGGCGTTGTTGTTGAGAAGAGCGTAAGTGTTGACGTCGGAGGCGGTCATCACCTTGGTGTCGGGCACGTTGCGGGCCGACAGGTATACGTTCTTGTCAACGCCCTTGAGCAGGAGCAGGAGCTTCTGGCCTTCGAGCTTGAGATTCTTGGTGAGGGCTACGAAATCCTTTGTCTTGGGAGCTTCGAAAGTGAAGTCCTCGACAACTACGATCTGGTTGTCCTGGGCCTTGGCGCTGAGCACGGACTTACGTGCCAGCTGCTTGAGTTTCTTATTGAGTTTGAAGCGATAGTCGCGGGGACGGGGACCGAACACACGACCGCCGCCTACGAGCACGGGCGAGTTGATGTCGCCGATACGGCTTCCGCCGCCACCTTTCTGCTTGTGGAGCTTACGGGTAGAGCCGGAAACTTCGCTGCGCTCTTTCGATTTGTGTGTGCCCTGACGCTGGTTGGCGAGATACTGCTTAACATCGAGATAAACGGCGTGCTCGTTGGCGTCGATGGCAAAGACGGCGTCGTTAAGCACTGCTTTGCGGCCGGTGTCTTCTCCTTTTATGTTGTAGATTGCGAGTTCCATTATTTCTCTATCATTACGATTGAACCTTTACTTCCGGGGATTGAACCCTTGATCATCATCACGTTGTGTTCGGGGATCACCTTCACTACCTTGAGGTTCTGGATGGTGACGCGCTCGTTGCCCATCTGGCCGGCCATGCGCATTCCCTTGAACACCTTGGCGGGGTAGGAGCAGGCGCCAATCGAACCGGGGGCACGCAGGCGGTTGTGCTGGCCGTGTGTGCTCTGGCCTACACCACCGAAGCCGTGGCGTTTAACCACACCCTGGAAGCCTTTACCTTTCGAGGTTCCGACGATGTCGACGAAGTCGTTCTCGGTGAAGAGGTTTACGTCGATTACATCGCCGAGCTTGAACTCGCCTTCGAAACCTTTGAACTCGGCCAAGTGGCGCTTGGGGGTGGTGTTGGCTTTCTTGAAGTGACCGGCCATGGGCTGAGTGCAGTGCTTTTCTTTCTGCTCCTCAAAACCAAGCTGCAGGGCGTTGTAGCCGTCGGTCTCAACAGTCTTGACCTGAGTAACCACACAAGGACCTACTTCGATAACAGTGCACGGCACGTTGCGGCCGTCGGCACTGAAAACGGATGTCATTCCGATTTTCTTTCCTAATAATCCTGGCATTTCTGTAGTTAGTTTGAATATTGATTTATGCGGGTCGGGCAGAGGCCCCAGGGGCATGCCCGGCTGTTTTCTTTGTAATGTTGGACTGAAATCTTTCGGGAGTTATCAGACCTTGATTTCAACTTCCACACCCGAGGGGAGTTCGAGCTTCATCAGAGCGTCGATGGTCTTGGCGGTCGAGTTGTAGATGTCGATCAGACGCTTGTAGCTCGAGAGCTGGAACTGCTCGCGCGATTTCTTGTTGACGAAGGTCGAGCGGTTAACGGTGAAGATGCGCTTGTGGGTGGGCAGGGGAATGGGTCCGCTAATCACGGCGCCGGTGGATTTCACGGTCTTCACAATCTTTTCGGCCGACTTGTCGACGAGATTGTGGTCGTAGGATTTCAGTTTGATTCTGATTTTCTGGCTCATTTTGAGTTGAGAAAAATTAAATTGATTTGAGTTTGAACGTTGCCGCGCGGTCAAGAATCATAAGCTGCCCGGCGGCAGAGGGTTTATATGCGTTCCAACCACATGAGCCCCGGGGCATGACGCCCCGGGGCGAGGAGTGGTTGCTTTGTTATTTCACGAGGTCTACGCGGCCCTGGCAGTCGGTGAGCACCTTCTTGGCAATCGACGAGGAAACCTCGGCGTAGTGGGAGAAGGTCATCGTGGAGGTAGCGCGACCGGAAGTGATGGTACGGAGGGCGGTTACATAGCCGAACATCTCGGCAAGAGGAGCCTGAGCCTTTACGACGCGGGCACCGCTGCGCGATGTCTCCATGCCTTCCACCTGACCGCGACGCTTGTTGAGGTCGGAGATCACGTCGCCCATGCTTTCCTCGGGGGTTACAACCTCGATTTTCATGATGGGCTCCATGAGCACGGGACCGGCCTTTTCCGAAGCCTTCTTGAAGGCCTGGATGGCGCAGAGCTCGAAGGAGAGCTGGTCGGAGTCGACCGGGTGGAACGAGCCGTCGATTACGGTAACCTTGAGCTTCTCGACGGGGTAGCCGGCGAGCACGCCGTTCTTCATGGCGTTGGTGAAGCCCTTCTGGATAGCGGGGATGAATTCCTTGGGAATGTTGCCGCCCTTTACCTCGTCGACAAACTGGAGCGAGCCTTCGAAACCTTCGTCGACGGGCTCTACGCGAACGATGATGTCGGCGAACTTACCGCGGCCACCGGTCTGCTTCTTGAATACTTCGCGAAGCTCGACGGGCTGGGTGATGGCTTCCTTGTAGGTAACCTGGGGCTGACCCTGGTTGCATTCTACCTTGAACTCGCGCTTGAGGCGGTCGATGATGATGTCGAGGTGAAGTTCGCCCATACCGGAGATAACGGTCTGGCCGGTTTCCTCGTTGGTCTCCACGCGGAAAGTGGGGTCCTCCTCGGCGAGCTTCTGCAGACCTACGCCAAGCTTGTCGAGGTCTTTCTGGGTCTTGGGCTCAACGGCGATACCGATCACGGGATCGGGGAATTCCATAGCTTCGAGCACAATGGGATGGTTCTCGTCGCAGAGGGTGTCGCCGGTGCGGATATCCTTGAAGCCTACGCCTGCGCCGATATCGCCGCAGCCGATTTTCTCCATGGGGTTCTGCTTGTTGGAGTGCATCTGGAACAGACGGCTGACGCGCTCCTTCTTGTCGCTGCGTGCGTTGAGCACATAGCTGCCGGCAACCACGTCGCCGGAATAAACGCGGAAGAAGGTGAGACGGCCTACATAGGGGTCGGTAGCGATCTTGAAGGCCAAAGCACACATCGGGGCTTCCGACGACGGCTCGCGGGTCTCGATTTTGTCGGGGTCGTCGATGGCGTGACCTTCAACGGCGCCGGCGTCGAGGGGCGAGGGGAGATATGCGCAGACGTTGTCGAGCAGGCACTGCACGCCCTTGTTCTTGAACGAGGAGCCGCAGGTCATGGGCACGATGTCCATCTTGAGGGTGGCGGCGCGCAGGGCGCGGCGGATTTCCTCTTCGGTGATGGTGGAGGGGTCGTCGAAATATTTCTCCATGAGGGAGTCGTCGTACTCGGCGATTTTCTCAAGCATCTTGTCGCGCCACTCCTCGCACTCTGCAAGCATGCTGGCGGGGATTTCCTCTACGGAATATTCGGCACCCATGGTCTCGTCGTGCCAGAAGATAGCCTTCATGGTGATGAGGTCGACCAGACCCTTGAAGGTCTCCTCGGCGCCGATGGGCACCTGGATGGGGCAGGGATTTGCGCCCAGAACGTCCTTCACCTGGCGGCATACTTCGAAGAAGTTTGCGCCGGATCGGTCCATCTTGTTGACGTAGCCGATACGGGGCACGTTGTATTTGTCGGCCTGACGCCACACGGTCTCAGACTGGGGCTCTACGCCGCCTACGGCACAGAACGTAGCCACGGCGCCGTCGAGCACGCGGAGCGAACGCTCCACCTCAACGGTGAAGTCAACGTGTCCCGGAGTGTCAATCAGGTTGATTTTGAATTTGTCGCCCGCATATTTCCAGAAAGTGGTGGTGGCGGCGGAGGTGATTGTGATACCACGCTCCTGCTCCTGCTCCATCCAGTCCATCGTGGCGGCGCCGTCGTGAACCTCACCGATTTTGTGGGTAAGACCGGTGTAGAACAGGATACGCTCCGATGTGGTGGTTTTACCGGCGTCGATGTGAGCCATGATGCCGATATTGCGGGTGTATTTTAAATGTTCGTCGATTTTAGCCATTTTGCTATAGGGAAATTGGAATCTGATTTACAATGAAATGTTGGGGATTGAGATGCCGGATCAGGCGGCAGGTCGGATCAGAAGCGGAAGTGGGCGAAAGCGCGGTTTGCTTCGGCCATCTTGTGCATATCCTCCTTGCGCTTGAAGGCGCCGCCCTGCTCGTTGAAGGCATCCATGATTTCAGCGGCGAGTTTGTCGCTCATGGTCTTGCCGCCACGTTTGCGGGCATAGTTGATAAGGTTTTTCATTGATATTGATTCCTTGCGGTCGGGACGGATTTCGGTGGGCACCTGGAAGGTGGCACCGCCGACACGGCGGGATTTCACCTCAACCTGGGGAGTTACGTTCTCAAGAGCTTTCTTCCAGATTTCGAGGGCGGTCTTCTCCTCGTTGGCCATCTTGGCCTTCACGGTTTCGAGAGCGGAGTAGAAGATGGTGTAGGAGGTGTTCTTCTTACCGTCGTACATGAGGTGGTTGACGAACTTCGTCACTTTCACATCGTGGAACACGGGATCGGGAAGAATCACGCGTTTCTTAGGCTTTGCTTTTCTCATTTTTTGTTTTAGCGAAAAGAGTGTTTTTGCTTTTTCGTCGTGGCTGGCGTCTTCTTCGGCCGCGAAAAGGACTTGTGGGGCGACCTACTCAACCGTTGTCAGCTGCGGGAAATCAAAAACGGGTAATTGTTTGGGATGATGATTTCTCGTGGTGCTATTTAGTAAACTTCACCGGAGGGGATTCAAGCGGAAGCCCTTCGATTACTTCTTAGCCGCACCGGCTTTAGGACGTTTGGCCCCGTATTTGGAGCGACGCTGTGTGCGGTCTTTCACGCCGGAGGTATCGAGCGTGCCGCGCACGATGTGGTAGCGCACACCGGGAAGGTCTTTCACACGGCCGCCGCGCACGAGCACGATCGAGTGCTCCTGAAGGTTGTGACCCTCGCCGGGGATGTAGGAGTTGACTTCCTTACCGTTGGTGAGGCGTACACGGGCTACCTTACGCATAGCCGAGTTAGGTTTCTTAGGTGTGGTAGTGTAAACACGCACGCAGACACCACGACGCTGGGGGCAGCTGTCGAGGGCGGGCGATTTGCTCTTGTCCACAAGGGTTTCGCGTCCTTTTCTTACTAATTGCTGAATAGTAGGCATCTTAGTTTGTTAAATGAGTTTTGATGTTTGTTTTCTTATGCTTTGCTTTTTAACTGCGTATTCCA
This sequence comes from uncultured Porphyromonadaceae bacterium, assembly GCA_900546835.1. Lineage (GTDB taxonomy): Bacteria > Bacteroidota > Bacteroidia > Bacteroidales > Muribaculaceae > UBA7173. The sequence continues at coordinate 6,401 of UREH01000048.1, read as the reverse complement.
TGGCTTTCCGCGCACGAATATCGCGCTCCATCGCGTTGAATCCCAACGGATTGCAACATGAACGGGCACGCAATACTCCGAAAAGCGATGCAAAATTACGATTTATTCAACTAATTACCAAATATTTTGAGAAATATTTCCGCCGGTTCGGCGGAGGGGGAGGCGATAGAGCGGATAGGCGACGGAGCGACCGCCGAAACCCTGCTTCTGGCGGTGAAGTCCCTCGTTGAGAAGACGGCCGCCGCGCTCGGTGGAGATGCCGAAGTCGAGGTAGCGCACCGGGCCGTAGAGCCCGGCGGCAAGGTCGGCGCGAAGCTCATGAAACAGCAGCGCAAGCGCGCCGTGGGCGCGGCCTTCGTCCGATGCGGCGATATATTGCGCGTGAGCCACGGTCGGGGTGAGATACAATACGGTTCCGGCAACCATGCGCCCATCGGGGCCGTCGACGGCGAAGAGCCGGATATTCTCCGGAAAGCGCGAGGCGAGCAGCTCGATTTCGGCGAGCGAGTGGACAGGCCGCGTATCGTGTCTTCCGGCAAGCACGTCTTCAAGTATCTTCCAGTATTCGGCAAAACGGCGGTTCTCCCCCACCCTCAGCCCGGCCACCTCGGCCCGGCGCAGGTTGCGACGCGAGTTCTCGTCGAAACGCGGAGCGTCGCGAAGGTCGACGGCCGACGAGACACCGCACGCCTCCATCGTGGCACCAAGCCGGAATAGCGCGTAAAGATCGTCGTCGGCAGGCACCGAAGGATATATCCACGGCAGAGGTTTATAGAGCATCTCTTCCACCCCGTTGTTGCGATAATATTCTATGGCTAAAGCCCATACCTCAAGCATCGAGGAGGCGTCGAAGCCACGCACGGGCGTTATCCATCCGCCATAGGTAAGGCCCTGATGAGACCATAGGATGTTGCCGCTCCGGTTGGCCGGAAGCATGGCGACAATGCGCCCGGAATCGCTGCGCGCGATAATCGACGCGTCGGCGAAGCGGTCGGAATGGTAGTCCATATATGGACGCGTAAGCAGAAACGTCTGCTGGCGCGAACGCGCCGCAAACTCATCCCACTCGGCGGCCATAGAGGCCTCATAGGGCGTTATCACCATATTATAAACAGGGCTAAGTTTCGTTAATTGCCGTAAAGTTACTACTTTTGCAGAAACAAACCCATACCGACTCCCAAGAAATCATTATTCCCGACATGAACATAGCAATAGTTGGCGCCAGCGGCGCCGTAGGCCAGGAATTACTCCGAGTGCTCGACCAGACCGATTTCCTCATCGACAACCTCACGCTTTTCGGTTCCAGCCGCAGCGCGGGGAAATCCTATACCTTCCGCGGCAAGGAATACACCGTGAAGGAACTCCGCCACAACGACGACTTCCGCGGCATCGACATAGCATTCACCTCGGCCGGAGCATCCACCTCGCGCGAATTCGCCGAGACAATAACGAAACACGGCACGCTGATGATCGACAACTCCAGCGCCTTCCGCATGGATCCCGACGTTCCGCTGGTGGTGCCGGAAGTCAACGGCGACGATGCTTTCAACGCCCCGCGCCGCATAATCGGCAACCCCAACTGCACCACAATCCAGATGGTGGTGGCCCTGAAACCCATCAACGACCTCAGCCCCATCCGCCGGGTGCACGTGGCCACATATCAAGCTGCCAGCGGCGCAGGAGCCGCCGCAATGCAGGAGCTTGAAAACCAGTATGGAGAAATCGCCCGCGGCGAAAAGCCCACCGTGAAGAAATTCGTGGCACAGCTCGCCGGCAACGTCATCCCCCACATCGACGTGTTCACCGACAACGGCTACACCAAGGAAGAGATGAAGATGTTCAACGAGACGCGCAAGATAATGCACTCGCCCGACATGCGTGTGAGCGCCACATGCGTGCGCGTGCCGGTGCTCCGCGCCCACTCCGAGGCCATCTGGGTGGAGACGGAGAGCCCCGTAAGCCTCGCCGACGCTCGCGCCGCCTTCGAGAATGCCGAAGGTGTGGTGCTGATGGACGATCCTGCCAACGGAGTCTACCCCATGCCGCTCGACCTTGCCCACCACGATCCGGTATACGTAGGGCGCCTGCGCAAGGACCTCTCCGACGACTGCGGGCTCTCGTTCTGGACCGTAAGCGACCAGATCCGCAAAGGAGCCGCGCTCAACGCCGTGCAGATTGCCCTCTATATGCTCGCCCACAAAAAATAACAGCCGCCAGAAAATCCGGAAACCACCGCGAAGTTCCACCCGATGATATTAGCCGCGTTAGTCACCGACCCCGTCACCATCTTCCTGATAGTGCTGACAATAATACTGTTGGCGCCGGTGATTCTCACGCAGCTGAAGATTCCGCACATAATCGGCATGATTGTGGCCGGTGTGGTGGTCGGGCCCTACGGATTCGACGTGCTCGACCGCGACAGCTCGTTCAATATCTTCGGGCAGGTAGGCCTGCTCTACCTGATGTTTCTTGCGGGGCTGGAAATCGACATGTACCATCTGCGGCGCAACCTGCGGCGCGGAATCTCGTTCGGGCTGCTCACTTTTTTCATTCCCATGGCAATGGGCGTGGCGGCGAGTGTCTATCTGCTCCATCTGGGCTGGCTGACATCGTTTCTGCTTGCCTCGATGTATGCCTCCCATACCCTCATAGCCTATCCCGTAGCCGCACGTTTCGGCCTGACAAAGACTCCGGCTGTACTCATCTCCGTGGTAGGAACGATTGTGGCGGTAATCGGCGCCCTGCTCGTGCTGGCCGCATGCGTCAACATCCACCTCACCGGTGAATTCCAGATTTCCGCCATGCTCTGGCTTATTGCCAAACTGGCCATGTACTGCATGGGAGTGCTCTACGCATTTCCCCGCATCACACGCTGGTTTTTCAAGCGCTTCAGCGAGAAAGTCACGCAATACGTCTATGTGCTCGTAATGGTGTTTTTCTCAGCCTGGGTATCGGGAGCGATCGGGCTTGAGCCTGTGCTCGGAGCTTTCTTCGCCGGACTGGTGCTCAACCGCTACATTCCAGCCACATCGCCGCTGATGAACAGTATCGAATTCGTGGGAAACGCCCTTTTCATCCCCTACTTCCTTATAGGCGTGGGAATGATGATCAATCTGCGCGTTATCGTGGAAGGCAATACGCTGCTCATAGCATCGATCATGCTGGCTGTAGCGCTCGCAAGCAAATGGCTGGCTGCCCTGGCAGCCCAGCGGCTCTACCGCATGGCTCCCGCCGACCGCTCGATGATGTTCGGCCTGACCACCGCCCACACCGCAGTGGCCCTGGCCGTTGTGACCATCGGCTACAATATGATTCTCCCCGACGGCACGCGCATGATGGACGAGACCATTCTCAACGGCACGGTGCTCGTGATTCTCGTAACCTGCGCCATCGCCCCGATATGCACATCGACTGCGGCCTCCAAAATCAAAGTGCGCCAGCTCCAACAGGAAGCCACCGCCGAGGGCATAACCTCCGAGGGCGAGGAAGAAACCCGCGCCCGGGCCTCGGCACCGCGAAAATCCCTTGTATGCCTCTCCAACCCCATAACGGCCCAGGCGCTGACGGATTTCGCTCTGATGATGCGCCGCCACCGCTCTGGCATAAGAGCGGAACGCCTGCTCGCCCTCCACGTGCGCAACGACAACTCGCGCGCATCGAAGGCTGTGGGAGAGAACGCCCTGAAAATCGCCGCCGACACCGCCGCAGGCGCCGACACCGCCATCAGTCTGGTCGAGCGATTCGACCTTAACACCGTCACAGGCATCCTGAACTGCATTCAGGAGCGCGATGTAGACCGCATAATTCTCGGCATGCACCGCAAAGCCACCGTAATCGACACTTTCATGGGCGCTAAAATCGAGCAATTGCTCCGCGCCACAAACTGCGAGACGGTAATCTCGCGTTGCTATATCCCACTCAACACCATAACCCGCATCGCCGTCTTCATGCCCGAAAAGGCCGAGTACGAGACCGGTTTCCGCTCGTGGGTCGAGGCCATGGGCGCTCTGGCCGCCCAGATAGGCTGCCGCATAATATTCTGCTGCCGGAAGGTGCAGGAGCAGGCCGTGCGCGCCGTAATACGCCACGCCTCGCTCGAAATCCGCCATGAGTACCGCACCATGGAGTCTGACGACGATTTCATGCTGCTGGCCAACCGCGTGCTCGACGACGACCTGATGGTCGTGGTGTCGGCGCGCCCCAATTCCCTCTCCTACACAGCCCACATGGCCGAGACACCACTCTTGCTCCAGAAGTATTTCAGCAGCAACAACCTCTGCATCGTCTATCCCGAGCAGTTCGGCGCCGAACCGATGCAGTTCTCATTCACCGACCCGCTCGGATCCGACATCGCCACCACTCCCTCGCCGCTGTGGCTGCGTCTGCGCTCCGCCTTCCATCGCCTCAACCAGATGAAGAAACGCCTAACCCACTACCGCCGCAAATAAACTCTGGCGCGACGGCAGGCGTTATTCAAGCGATACTATTTTTTCCGGACAACATTCCCAAAAACATACCGACAATGGATAACACCTCTATTCGCGTGGCCGACAATTTCGACCTCGCGTCAATCAAATCGCCTGCCGACATAAAAAGGCTGACAGTTGATGAGCTCCAGCTGCTCGCCGACCGTCTCCGCGTTCCTCTTACCGAAAAACTCGGCCGCCACGGCGGACACGTTGGCCCCAACCTCGGTTTCATGGAGGCCACCATCGCACTGCACTACGTGTTCGACGCCCCCACCGACAAACTCGTGTTCGACGTATCACATCAGACCTATCCCCATAAAATGCTCACCGGCCGCATCCAGGCATTTCTCGACCCGACACACTACGACGACGTAACCGGCTACACTTCGCCCAAGGAGAGCCCCTACGATCTCTTTTCAGTCGGCCACACATCGACCTCCGTGGCTCTGACTGCCGGCCTGGCCAAAGCGCGCGACATGCGGGGCGGAAAGGAGAACGTCGTAGCCATAATCGGCGACGGCTCCCTCAGCGGAGGCGAGGCCTTCGAGGGTCTCGACTACGCCGCCACCCTCGGGTCGAACTTCATCGTGGTGGTCAACGACAACCAGATGAGCATAGCCCCCAACCACGGAGGTATCTATGAGAATCTGCGCCTGCTGCGCGACACCGACGGCACCGCCCAGTGCAATCTGTTCAAAGCCATGGGCTTCCGATATCTCTATGTGCCCTACGGCAACGACGTGGCCAGCCTCGTCAAGGCGTTCGAAGCTGTAAAGGACTCCGACACGCCCGTGGTGGTCCATATCGACACCATGAAAGGCAAAGGCCTCCCCGTAGCCGAGCGCAATAAGGAGAAGTTCCACTATTCGATGCCATTCGACCCCAAGACCGGCAAGCTGCTCAAGCCGGTTCATCCGCGCATGTATGAAGACCTCTTCGCCACCCATATGCTCGACCGCATGGCCAACGATCCGAAGGTCTGCACCATCACCGCCGGCACTCCGGGCGCCATCGCCTTCGGACCCGACCGCCGCGAGGCTGCCGGGAGCCAGTTTATCGACGTGGGCATCGCCGAACAATGTGCCACAGGCCTCGCCTCCGGACTTGCAAAGGGCGGTGCACGCCCGGTGTTCGGCGTGGAGGCCACATTCCTCCAGCGCGCCTACGACCAGCTCGAGCAGGACGTGGCCATCAACTCCACCGCAGCGGTGTTCGTCACCTTCAACGGCAGCGTATGGGGCATACCCGACGAGACACACCTCGGATTCTTCTGCGCCCCGATGACGGCCACAATTCCAGACCTCCCCATCCTCGCGCCCACCAATGCCGACGAATTTACAGCCATGCTCGACTGGGCCATCGACCAGACCAAGACGCCTGTTATGATAATAGCTCCCGCAGTGCCGGTCGCGCCGGCCACAACCGAAGTAGCCAACGACTATACGAACATCGGCTACCAGATTGTAGAGGAGGGCAAGGATGTGGCCGTAATCGCCGCGGGCGACTTCATGCAGCTCGGCCGGGATGCCGTGGAGCTGATGAAGCAGCAGAGCCTTACACCCACCCTCATCAATCCGCGCATAGTTTCCGACATAGACCGCGCCGCCCTCGACAGCCTACGCGACTACCGCGTACTGATTACGCTTGAAGACAACAGCGTGGCCGGAGGCATGGGAGAGAAAATCGCCGCCTATCTCGGCGAAGCCCCCGTAAAGGTGAAAGTGCTGGGCCTCCCGCGCGCCCTCCCCGACCGATACAAGGCCTCAGAGCTCATGGCCGCCAACGGGCTCACCCCGCAGGCAATCGCTAAAGCCGTCGCAGTAGCTCTCGGCAACTGATTTCCGGATTATAAGTAACTGGTCGAAATTATTTTGATATTTCCGGGAGGAAAATTTTCAGGAGATTTTTCTCGATGAAGAAGGAGTGTAGATG
>UREH01000047.1 GCA_900546835.1 uncultured Porphyromonadaceae bacterium | reverse complement strand
GGCGATTCCGACTCTGTAGATTTATAAATTACAAATGGAGAACTGCATGCCATGTCGGCAACGGCGGCATCGTCGGGAGCGACAATAATGACATAACGTCCCTGAGGAAGCGTTCCGAGAACATCGGTCAGCTATCCGTCGGACACAACGGCACCAGCGGCGACTTCTTTCCCCTCGCTTGCGTCCTCATCTTCAAGACGATACACCTTATAATGCGAGGGCTTCCAGTCGGGGCGACCATTAAAGTCGAGCATCGTTACCTCGGCTTTCGAGGTTCCGACGGTGAAGACTTCGGGAACAGCGATCTGAATCACATCGGGTTTCCCCATATTAAAGCCAGTAGACGCCTGGCGCGTCTCGCCGTCGGGAGAGCTGACAGTGACGTCGGCAAGGAAGTATCCCGAAGGTGCGGGACTCGAAGCTATTGCATCGGCAGGAATTTCAAGACGGAAGCGCCCGGTGGCGTCCGTCTTCCCTTTCGCCTCATAGAATACCGGCGACGTGGCGCTCCAGAACCAGAATCCGGTGCGGACCTTCAAAGTTGCCGAAACATTGGATTCGCCTACAGGAAATCCGGCGAAAGTGGTAGCAGTGCCATAAACGCATGCCGCGTCGGTTGGCGTGGCAGGGCGAATCACGGAGTCGATTGAAACAGTGAAAGTAGGCAGTTTATAGTCGCTGACCATCACTCCGCACCATCCTATATAAGTGTCGCCAATGCGTGCGCGAAGATCGAAATTACCGGTCACACCCGCAGATGGGAGCTTGAATGAACCGCAGACGCGCCCCCAGGCATCGGTGGTCAGTGTCTGTGTATCTGTTTTCTGCCCGTTTGCATCGTAAAGTTCTACCGTGATTCTTTTGTCTGCGGCAAGCCGCCCCTTTCGGTTGCCGTGTTTCACAGTCAGGATAGCAGAAAAATCCACTGAATCGCCCGGACGGTAGAGCGCGAGTGCTGTCTGGAATTCAGCCTGATATGTTGTCGAAGTATCGCGCACTCCGAAAGGATAGACGCTGAACCTTGTGCCGAACCGGTCGCCGCCTTTTGAGGCGCCTATATTGCCGTGGCGGTCGGAGGCAAACGAGAGGAAACCATCAGCGTCGGTCGTGCCTTTCATGACTGTAGGCGCGGAATTGCGTCGCCAGGGATAAAGTGTCAGCATCGCCCCCTCGAGAGAAGCACCCGAAAGGAAATCGACCACGGTAGCAGTGCAGCCATCCGTATGTCCGAATGCTCCGGCGGCGATATCCGAGCAGACAACGGTGGCATAAGCGCGTCCCCGAGGCGATTCCATCCCCTTGAATTCGGGCACAATAATATATCGGCCGAATTCCGGAAGCGTAATCTCCGCAGTCTGAGTCGAGGCGAAAGGTATGTTGCCCTCGGCTTCAACCGTATATGTGGCCACTGGATTTCCTGCGGGAATGCGTTGCCATTGGTCGGCAGAAGCAGTATCAGGAAGTCGGTAGAGTTCGATAGTGGCGGAATTTACGTTGTGCATCCTGACGCTTACCTTTGTCGGATGCCCTTTAGCCATCTGGGAGGGGTAATCCACTTCGACATTTCCCCGCGAAAGATCGGCGATACGGTTTTTAACCGCATTTATATTGAAATATTCGGGTGCAGACGCAAGAAAGGAGGTAAAAATGTCGTAGAGCTCCTTGCGGGAGTCGTTTCCGGCCACGTCGACGGCAGGGAAGAGCAGTTCGATTGCATAATCGGACTGCGAACAACTAGGAACGCCGTCATCCAGGCATCGTAATCGAATGTTTCGGGCTTGCGCAGGAAAGCGGGCAACATATTGTCCTGACGATCTGCTCGAAACACATGCGGCAGGATGAACGAAAGCATCTCGCAGCGCTCATGGATTCCCGGGGCGGCAAGTTCACGGTCCCGAATCATACTGCGGTACAAGCCGAGAATACGTCCGGTGGGATTGGATTCCGAAACGGGATAAAGCGATTGGTCGAGCGGATCGGATGCCAGCGACGCAGAGAGCGTACGGCCATAATCTACAAACGGCTGAAGGCAGTCGATGGCCCGCGTAGCCACGAAATCGTAAAGTGTGGGATAGAACGTGGTGGAAGCGCGATCGTAGTCGATGCAGGCCGCATATTCGCCAATAGGGGCGGAAATGAGCGCGTCGCGGTCGGCAACAGCCTCACCGATAAGCTGCGAGATACGGTCGAGAAATATCTGTCGGTTCCAGAGGGTGTAGTCTTCAGACTGATAATCAGTTTCAGCCACCGCGCGCTGGCGATAGCGATAATTGTCAGCCTGATATATTTCGGTGTATATACGGGCCTCAAGCAGCCGGAGCATGGCGCGAGCATCGGCGGGGATTCCTGGCTTTTCCGCGGTAGTGCGCACCATAGCGAGCACTTCCGGCAGAGAGTCGGAGGAGACGGCACCCTTCGCCAGCCCCATGCGTATCAATGAATTGACAATCATGGGGCCATCCGATGCTTCGACGGCATGTTTCAAATCCTTCTTAGCCGATGCCTCAACTTTAAGCGGAAACGCAAAATCTGGAGCAGTCCCCTTACGGGCAGCCTGCATTGAATGGGAAAACAATGCGGCGATAAGAGCCGCAAGAACCAGACGGATAGCTGACATACCGAATTTCATATGCTGTATATATTAGATGTATATGTCCGGAAGAACCTCTTAGCAAAACGGCAAGGAGTGGAACCGAGTCCTTCCTTGCCGTTTCGGATTCTCAAACATAAGGTGTTCGAAGCCGGAATTTAAATTACTAATGTTCTATTATTCTATTTGATAACGAGTCGGGGGCGAAGCCGCTGCTACGATGTTCACCTCCAATGCGGAAATCATTTGCCGTCGACACGCGAACGGCGAAGCCGGTTGTGTTGACGCATCATCTCACGGGAGAACTTCCGCTCTACGCCCTTGAGTTTAAACAGCTGTTTGCGGGTAAGTATATCCTTGAATCTAACCATATATGCTTTTTCAACTTCCGCCTGCTGCACCTTGGCGTCGAACATTGCCTCGGTAGCCTTCTCGTATTCGAGATCAGTGACATCAGATGCGTCGGTGAGCCTCTGCTCCATAGCGCGGGCCTCCCGGTCAATCCGGTCGGTCTGCTCGGTCATCTCGTCGTAAAGTTGAAAGAATTTGGTCTGTTGCTGGGCACTGAGGTCAAGCTCTTTCGTGAAATATGTACGTTTGTACTGGTTGATCTGATCCATCCATTGCTCGCGGGCCTGCGTCTGGGCCATGGCGCACTGAACGGCCATTGAGGCCACAGCGGCTATAATGAGCAATATACGGCGGAGTTTCATAGTCGGTTATATTGTTTGTTGGGTTGGCTTAAAGTGAGTGGACGGCCTGCGGGGGGACTACTCGCCGGAAAGCTCTTCCTCGAGGAAAAGCGAATCTACCGGAGTCATGTCGTCGACAGAGATACTGTCGGAATACATCTGATCGAGAAGCTCGCGCTGGCTGACATCGTCGATTATGTAGTCGTAAACGAAGTTTTCATCGCTGAGAGCATCCGTAAGTATATGGTTGCGGTCGATTGAAAGATCCACGCCTCCGGATGTCATCATGGTGAACATCTTGAGCATACACCATATTCCGGCAAACATGGCTGCCATATATACATACGCGCGCACGCGTTGCCAAGTAGTTTTCGTCGGTTCAAGGCGCCGCGCCTCCTCGGCTTCGGGCCGATACGGCAGCTTCTGCTCCATTTCGGCGGCGAAACGCTCGAAAAAGCAGTCGGGAACGGTCATGCCGTCCTTATGGTCCAAGCGGGCGAATATGTCGGATTTATTTTCGTTCATTTCTTTCTGGAAGCGGGTTTCATTTACTATGACTACGGGCGCCGTAGAAGGTTTAAGACTGTGGAAATATTTTTCACTATTTATCCGGCCCTATGTTTCCCGGTCTTTGAAATATGATTCTATCTTTTTGACCGCCAAATGATAAGAAGCCTTGAGCGCGCCGACCGAAGTGCCGAGTATCTCGCTCATCCTCTCATATTTCATTTCGTCGAAATATTTCATGTTGAATACCATCCGTTGCTTTTCAGGGAGCGTGGCAATGGCTTTGCGGAGCTCTTTGGCAAGTTCGTCACCATCTACCCATTGGTCGGCCTCGATAAGGTTGGCAAGATGGGATTCCTCATCGTCGATGCTGATATTTAGCCGCTTGCGTTCTTTGGCAAGGAAAGTGATGCTTTCGTTAATGGCGATTTTATATAGCGCTGTGGAAAGTTTGGCATCCCCACGAAAATTTTCAATCGACTGCCATGCCTTCATAAAGGCATTCTGAAGAATGTCGGCTGCATCGTCGTGGTTTTCCACCATTCTACGAATCTGCCAGTAAAGCGGTTCGGAATATGTGCGCATCACCTCGTTGAAGGCCGCACGGCAGGAGCCGGGCGTCCGCAGGCGCTCGATCAATGCCGGATCTTCGTGTGGTATCTCTTTTCCCATGTGAGGCGATGCTTTGAGGTTGGAGGAATCGTTTCAGCAAATTTACGCAAAACATCGGACTTTATCAAATCCCACACCCCTTCCGCGCTAAGCGGCTATTGAGCCGAAGCAAGCAGCCCGTTCACCTCCCTATACATCAAGACATTAAGAATTGAGTGTAATTTTAACACTCAACCATGCTAAAAAACATACTGAAATTTTTGCACATAAATCAAAAGGGTGCTAACTTTACACCCAAAACAAATATACAGCCTCGTCCGGGCCCTCCGGAGTGAGGCTCGCGCTCCGTCGGCCGGGCGCTACAACCATCTTATTCACGATACATTAGCTTGTAAACCAACCATGAAAAATCTGTCGATGCTGCCGATGGCAGCTTTCCTGACAATCGCAGTAGCCTCGTGCGGCTCCAAAAGCCAGGACACGGAACTCACCGCCTCCGGACTCAATCCTGAAAACTTCAAAGCCGTTGTCAACGGCGATTCCACCGACCTCTATATCCTCAAAAATGCCGCCGGCATGGAAGCATGCATCACCAACTACGGCGGCCGCATAGTCTCACTCGCCGTTCCCGACCGCGAAGGGACGCTTCGCGACGTTGTGCTCGGATTCGACAGCGTTCAGGCTTACTTCCCCGAAAACAACCTCAGCGACTTCGGCGCTGCAATCGGCCGTTACGCCAACCGCATCAAGAACGGCCAGATAGTGATTGACGCCGACACATTCCAGCTTCCCCAAAACAACTTCGGCCACTGCCTGCACGGCGGAACCGACATGGGTACGCTCGGATGGCAATACCGGGTCTACAAGGCTTCACAGCCCAACGACTCCACGCTCGTGCTCGCCATCAAGGACGCTGACGGCAACAACGGCTTCCCCGGCGAGGTCGACGCAACCGTGACATACACGCTCACGGCCGATAACGCCCTCGACATCGCCTACTCGGCAACCACCTCAAAACCGACCGTAATCAATCTGACCAACCACTCCTATTTCAACCTCGGCGGCAACCCCTCGGCCGACGTCCTCTCCGACGTAATGACCGTCAACGCCGACGCCTTCACTCCTGTAGACTCCACATTCATGACAACCGGCGAAATCGCAACGGTCGAGGGCACTCCCTTTGATTTTCGTACCGCCAAGCCAATCGGCCAGGACATCGCCGCCGACAACGAGCAGATCCACAACGCCAACGGCTACGACCACAACTGGGTGCTCAACACCGCAGGCGACGACTCGCAGGTGGCCGTATCGCTCGTCGCTCCGGCATCCGGCATCAAGCTTGAGGTGCTCACCGACGAACCCGGCATCCAGATCTACACCGGCAACTTCCTCGACGGCACCGTAACAGGCAAAAACGCAACCGTCTACAACCAGCGCGTCGGCATCTGTCTGGAAACCCAGCATTACCCCGACAGCCCCAACAAGCCCCAGTGGCCTTCGGTAGTTCTCCGTCCGGGCGAGACCTATACCTCCCACTGCGTCTACCGTTTCTCGGTCGACAAATAACCCCGGGCATACAAAGCTCCGCATTTATACAACAGACAACCCATCTTATCACACCCCCTTTAACCTAAAACTAACCCATGCAATTACTCGACTGGATTGTAATCGCCCTATTCTTTGTTGCCCTGGTCGGCATCATATGGTGGGTGGTTCGTCAAAAGCAGAACAACGCCGCCGACTACTTCCTCGGCGGTAAGGACGCCACATGGATTGCCATCGGCGCATCCATATTCGCATCGAACATCGGTTCGGAGCACCTCATCGGCCTGGCCGGCTCCGGCGCGGCTTCGGGCATGGCAATGGCCCACTGGGAAATCCAGGGCTGGATGATTCTCATTCTTGGCTGGGTGTTCGTGCCCTTCTACTCACGCTCGATGGTCTACACGATGCCTGAATTCCTCGAACGCCGCTACAATTCGGCTTCGCGCACCATCCTGTCGCTTATTTCGCTGATTAGCTATGTGCTCACCAAAGTTGCCGTTACGGTTTATGCCGGAGGCCTCGTATTCCAGCAGGTGTTCGGCATCGACACCCTCTGGGGAATCGACTTCTTCTGGATTGCGGCCATCGGTCTGGTGCTCATCACCGCTCTCTATACCATCTTCGGCGGCATGAAATCAGTACTTTACACATCGGTGCTCCAGACCCCCATCCTTCTGCTGGGCTCGCTCATCATCCTGGTGCTCGGCCTTAAGGAACTTGGCGGATGGGACCAGATGATGTCCATCTGCTCGCAGGTGAAAGTCAACGAATACGGCGACACAATGACCAACCTTATCCGCGACAACCGCGACGCGCAGTTCCCCTGGCTCGGCGCCCTTATCGGCTCGGCAGTAATCGGCTTCTGGTACTGGTGTACCGACCAGTACATCGTGCAGCGTGTGCTTTCGGGCAAGAATGAACGTGAATCGCGGCGCGGCACCATATTCGGCGCCTACCTGAAGCTGCTCCCCGTATTCCTCTTCCTCATCCCCGGCATGATTGCCTTCGCCCTCCACCAGCAGAGCGGCAGCTTCCTGCCCCTTCTGGCAAACGGCAACCTCAACACCGACGCAGCATTCCCAACCCTGGTGGCAAAACTGCTCCCCGCCGGCGTGAAAGGCCTCATCGTCTGCGGTATTCTGGCCGCCCTGATGAGTTCGCTCGCATCGCTCTTCAACTCGTCGGCAGCCCTCTTCACCATCGACTTCTACCAGCGTTACCGCCCCAACACAGATCCCAAGAAACTGGTGCGCATCGGTCAGGCAGCCACCGTCGTAATCGTGGTACTCGGTATCCTCTGGATTCCCATCATGCGCTCAATAGGCGACGTGCTCTATCTCTATCTCCAGGATGTCCAGTCAGTGCTTGCTCCGGGTATCGCCGCAGCCTTCCTGATGGGTATTTGCTGGAAACGCACTTCGGCCCAGGGCGGTATGTGGGCCCTTATTTCCGGCCTTGTAATCGGCCTGTGCCGTCTTGGCGCCAAAATCTACTACAGCAACGCAGGCGTGGTGCCCGGCGGAGACACATCCAACTGGTTCCAGTATCTGTTCTACGACTGCAACTGGCTTTTCTTCTGCGGCTGGATGCTCGTGTTCTGCCTCGTGGTAGCCATCGTGGTATCGCTCTTCACCCAGAAGCCCGACGAAGCCAAAATCCAGGGTCTGGTATTCGGCACCTCCACAGCCGAGCAGCGTGCCGCAACCCGCGCCAGCTGGAATCACTGGGATATCATCCACACAGTGATTATCCTCGGCATAACAGTGGCCTTCTATATCTATTTCTGGTAAAAAACGAACGCAAGCCGCCGGCGGAGTCTATCGCCGGCAGCTTGCATACACATATAGATAAGAAGTCAAAATCACACAACGCAATCTACAGTAATATGACCCAGTGCTATTCGCAATACGACCGACATTATGTAGCAGTCGATTGCATTATTTTCGGAATAACCAACGGACGCCTTTCGCTGCTACTCACAAAGCGTAAATTCGAGCCGGAAATGGGTAAGTGGTCGCTTATGGGAGGTTTCGTCGGACACGACGAAAGCGTCGACGACGCCGCGCAGCGCGTGCTCACCGAACTGACCGGCCTTTCCAACGTCTACATGGAGCAAGTAGGTGCTTTCGGCGAAGTGGAGCGAGACCCGGGCGAACGAGTTGTATCGATAGCCTACAGCGCACTGATAAATATCACTGAAGATGTCCTTGCCTCGACTCAATATCACAGCGGATGCTGGGTGCCGGTCAACGAGCTTCCTCCGCTCGGATTCGACCACCCGAAGATGATAGCCAAAGCGCGCCGCATGATGAAGCTTAACTTCGCCACAGCGCCGGTGGCCTTCAATCTGCTTCCGGAATATTTCACCCTCTCTCAGCTACAGGGTCTCTACGAGACAGTTCTCGACGAGGAAATCGACAAACGCAATTTCCGCAAACGCGTCAGCGAGCTGCCCTGTATCGTCCCGACCGAGAAAATCGACAAGACCTGTTCCCGACGCGGAGCACGTCTGCACCGCTACGATGCCGAAGCCTACAGCGACAATCCCAAATTCAAAATTTGACGGCAACTAAACCCTCAGCCATCAACCATAAACCCATCTACTCTCATCCTGCCTATCTGCATATGTTAGAAGAACTCAAGAAAAAAGTATATGAGGCCAACATGGATCTCGTGCGCCATGGTCTCGTGATATTCACCTGGGGCAACGTAAGCGGTATCGACCGCGAGCGCGGCCTCGTGGTAATAAAACCCTCGGGGGTAGACTACGATACCATGACTCCCGACGACATGGTGGTAGTCGACCTCCACACCGGTGAGGTGGTGGAAGGCTCGCTGCGCCCCTCGTCCGACACGCCCACCCATCTCGTGCTCTACCGCGCATGGCCCGAAATCGGGGGCGTGGTCCACACCCACTCCACCTACGCCACCGCATGGGCTCAGGCCGGCATCGACCTCCCAAACATCGGCACCACCCACGCCGACTACTTCCACAACGCAATCCCCTGCACGGCCGACATGACCGAAGCCGAGGTTAAAGGCCAGTATGAGCTCGAGACGGGCAACGTGATTGTAAACCGCTTTCGCCTCGGCTCAATCAACCCGGTCCACACCCCCGGCGTCCTCGTCAAGAACCACGGTCCCTTCTCATGGGGCAAGGATCCGCACGAAGCCGTTCACAACGCCGTGGTCATGGAGCAGGTTGCAAAAATGGCATTCGTGGCCTACAGCGTCAACCCGCGCCTAACGATGAATCCGCTTCTGGTCGAGAAGCACTTCTCGCGCAAGCATGGTCCAAACGCCTACTACGGCCAGAAGAAATAACCCTCCCCCGCACTCCGTCAAAATCATTGAAATTCAACAAATCTAAACATACCTGAAATGAACGCATACGAAAACATGGAAATCTGGTGGATTACCGGTGCCCAACTCCTTTACGGCGGCGACGCCGTGGTTCAAGTCGACTCTCACTCGAAGCAGATGGTCGATGGTCTCAACAACTCCGGCAATCTCCCTGTAAAAGTAGTATATAAAGGTACCGCCAACTCCTCGCGCGAAGTGCTCGACCTGATGAAGGCTGCCAATAACTCCGACAATTGCGTCGGCGTAATCACCTGGATGCACACCTTCTCTCCCGCCAAGATGTGGATTCACGGTCTGCAGCAGCTCCACAAGCCCATCCTCCACTTCCATACCCAGTTCAACGCCGAAATTCCCTGGGACGAAATCGACATGGACTTCATGAACCTCAACCAGAGCGCCCACGGCGACCGTGAGTTCGGCCACATCATGAGCCGCATGCGTCTGCGCCGCAAGGTGGTTGTAGGCCACTGGACTGACCCCGATACCCAGAAGAAAATCGCCGTATGGGAGCGCGTCTGCGCAGCCTGGGCAGATTCGCAGGACATGCTTATCCTCCGCTTTGGCGACCAGATGAACAACGTTGCCGTTACCGACGGCGACAAAGTAGAAGCCGAGCAGCGCCTGGGCTACCACGTCGACTACTGCCCCGTGAGCGAGCTCATGGAATACTACAAGAAGGTTGCCGACGCCGATGTCGACGCCCTCGTGGCCGAATACTTTCGCCTCTACGCCCACGACGCAAAGCTTGAGGACAAGTCTACCGAAGAATACCGCAAGGTATGGAACGCCGCCAAAGCCGAACTTGCCATCCGCGCGATCCTCAAGGCCTACGGTGCCAAAGGTTTCACCACCAACTTCTGCGACCTCGGCACCGACAATATCGACGATCCCAAATTCGTAGGTTTCGACCAGATTCCCGGCCTCGCTTCGCAGCGCCTCATGGCCGAAGGCTACGGCTTCGGCGCCGAAGGCGACTGGAAGTCGGCCGCCCTCTACCGCACCGTATGGTTCATGAGCCAGGGTCTGCCCAAAGGCTGCTCCTTCCTTGAGGACTATACCCTCAACTTCAACGGCAAGGACAGCTCCATCCTCCAGGCCCACATGCTTGAGGTCTGCCCGCTCATCGCAGCCGAACGTCCGCACCTCGAAGTTCACTTCCTCGGAATCGGTATCCGCAAGAGCCTCACGGCACGCCTCGTGTTCACAGCCAAGCCCGACAACGGCGTTACAGCCACCATTGTAGACCTCGGCAACCGCTTCCGTCTCATCGTCAACGACGTGAAGTGCATCGAGCCCAAACCCATGCCCAAACTCCCTGTGGCATCGGCACTCTGGATTCCCCAGCCCGATTTCGCCATCGGTGCCGGCGCCTGGATTCTCGCCGGAGGAACACACCACTCCTGCTTCAGCTACGACCTCACAGAGGAATACTGGGAGGATTACGCCGAAATCGCCGGTATCGAGATGCTCCACATCAACGCCAACACCACCATCGCCGACTTCAAGAACACGATGCGCTGGAACGAGGTGTACTACATGCTCAACAAGGCCCTCAACTAATTCCCGCCTATCGCTATGGACGCAAAACAGACCATAACCGAAGGGCGCGCAATCCTCGGCATCGAGTTCGGCTCGACCCGAATCAAGGCCGTGCTGATTGATGCCGACAACAAGCCTATCGCCCAGGGAAGCCACGAGTGGGAAAACCAGCTCGTCGACGGACTCTGGACCTATAGCATCGAGGCCATATGGTACGGCCTGCAGGACTGCTACGCCAACCTCCGTGCCAACGTGCGCGAGCTCTACGACGTAGAAATCGAGCAGCTTGCCGCCATCGGTGTGAGCGCCATGATGCACGGCTATATGCCCTTCAACGCCAAAGGCGAGATTCTCGTGCCGTTCCGTACCTGGCGCAACACCAATACCGGCCAGGCGGCTGCAGAACTCAGCGAGCTATTCGTCTACAATATCCCCCTGCGCTGGAGCATCAGCCATCTCTATCAGGCTATCCTCAACGGCGAGAAGCATGTGGGCGAAATCGACTTCCTCACCACGCTTGCCGGCTACATCCACTGGCAGCTCACCGGCGAGAAAGTGCTCGGCGTAGGCGACGCCTCGGGTATGATTCCCGTAGATCCGGCCACGAAGCAGTACGACGCCACGATGGTAGCCAAGTTCGACGAACTCGTCGCTCCGCGCGGCTTCGGCTGGAAGCTTGAGGATATCCTCCCGAAAGTACTCCTGGCCGGTCAGAATGCCGGATGCCTCACCGAAGAGGGCGCTCGTCGTCTCGACGTAAGCGGCCATCTCCGCGCCGGTGCCCCGCTCTGCCCGCCCGAGGGCGACGCCGGGACCGGCATGGTAGCCACCAACGCAGTGCTGCAACGCACTGGCAACGTATCCGCAGGAACATCCTCGTTCTCCATGATTGTGCTCGAAAAGCCGCTCTCGAGACCCTACGAGGTAATTGATATGGTTACCACCCCCGACGGCTCGCTCGTGGCCATGGTTCACTGCAACAACTGCACCTCCGACCTCAACGCGTGGGTCAACCTTTTCCGCGAGTTCCAGGAACTCCTCGGCCTCCCCGTCGATATGGGCAAAGTGTTCGGCACACTCTATAACAACGCGCTGAAGGGCGACCCCGACTGCGGCGGTCTGCTGAGCTACAACTACATCTCGGGCGAACCCGTCACTGGTCTTGCCGAGGGTCGTCCGCTCTTCGTGCGCTCGGCAGGCGACAAGTTCAACCTCGCCAACTTCATGCGCGCCAATCTCTACGCTGCCGTCGGTGTGCTCAAGATCGGCAACGATATCCTATTCAAGGAGGAAAAGGTCGAAGTCGACCGCATCACCGGTCATGGGGGCCTTTTCAAGACTCCGGGCGTAGGCCAGCGTATTCTTGCTGCCGCCCTCAACTCCCCCATCTCCGTAATGGAGACAGCCGGCGAAGGCGGCGCATGGGGAATCGCCCTGCTCGGCTCCTACCTGATTAACAACGCCAAGGGCCAAAGCCTCGCCGCATTCCTCAACGAAAGCGTATTCCAAGGCAACGAAGGTGTGGAAATCGCTCCCGACCCCGCAGATGTAGCAGGGTTCGACGAATATATCAAATCCTACACCCGCGGTCTCACCATCGAGCACGCCGCCGTCGAAGCCAAATCCTGACATTGAAGTCTCTAACCAACAATTCC
Organism: uncultured Porphyromonadaceae bacterium; assembly: GCA_900546835.1. Lineage (GTDB taxonomy): Bacteria > Bacteroidota > Bacteroidia > Bacteroidales > Muribaculaceae > UBA7173. Next base: position 1,780 of record UREH01000047.1, on the reverse strand, counting down.
GGGCGGCGGGTTCCTAATCAACCCACCGCCCGGTTTTTTTCTTATATCTGAACACTACCCGGGTTATTCCAGCCTGCTATTCGGTGCTTTGTGCAAGCGCGGCCGATTGCTCCTGGCGGCGAACCAGATGACGGATGGCGCGCCGGATGGTTTTCCATTTGGGGGAATAGTTTTCAATTCTCCACATCGAAATTTCTTAAGCCATCCCCACGATATAAGTTTTTTTGATTGGGTAAAATCATGAGTCAAAGCGTATTCCCCAATAGTGATTTTTTTAAAAAAATTATGCTTGGTATGCGTGTCATTCATCTCATATTTCTTCTTCTGTATCTCTCCACCTCCGTCGTCGCCTACTCGGCCTCTGACGCTGAATCCAAATCAAACCATCCGGTCTTCGACTGCGCAATCGGAGAGCACGGGAAACGGGCATTGCTCCGGCTGCCGAAGGGAAATAGTGAGGTAAAAGCAATCCTTTACTGCCATCAGAACATGACGGAGGAAGTGTTGTTCCGGTCCAAGCTTTTCACCGACCGGATGGACAGCCTCGGCGTAGCGATGGCATTCGTGCAACAGGGTTCACTGAACTGGGATACTACCTCAGGCTGCCAGGAGCGCTTCGACAGCATCATATCCGGTTTTGCCTCCGCAACAGGGCATCAGGAAATCAGCACCGCCCCCATAATACCTTTCGGACATTCGGCTCAGGCCACATTTCCATGGAATTTTGCGGCCTGGAACCCGCAGCGCACACTCTGCATCATATCATACCACGGCGACGCCCCGCGCACGAATCTATGCGGCTACGGGCGTGCGAATATCGAGTGGGGACGTACGCGCAACATCGACTCGATTCCCGGCCTGATGATTGAGGGAGAATATGAATGGTGGGAGGCACGCGTGCGTCCGGCGCTGGCATTCCGCATGATGTATCCCGAAAGCCGCATCTCTTTCCTATGCGATGCAGGGCGCGGCCATTTCGATCTCGGCGAGGATACTCAGCTATACATTGCGCGCTTCATCGAGAAATCCCTCGCCGATCCGCGTCCGGCAGGTGGCGAGTTCTATTCGCGCTGGCATGCCGACGGAAGTGAGTCAAGCGATCCGCACGACTGCTTCTGGTATCACGACAGCGAGATGGTTGACCGTACGCGCCTACGCTATAGCGCCGCGCATGGTGATATACCCCGATATGTTTCAGCTAAAATCAGCGGTCAGACAGTCGATTACGATTCTACTCGCCATGTCAGGATGTCGTTCCCGCTTCGCAAAGTTCTCCCCACATCCGCCGAAAGGATTCCCGACGGTTTTGAATTCACCGTAGAGCCGTTTTTTTCAAATGCCGACCGCATTTCTCCGGTAGCCGGTTCAGATACATCCGCCATCAAGGTGGTGCTCATCTCCGGTCCGGCAATCCAGACCGGCCCATACACCTTCTGCTACGACCCTGACTATTTCGGCCACGACCCCAAGCGTCTATGGAGCGGAATTACCCTGACACTCGAAGCACCAGGCGATTCGACCTATCTGCCTGCCATACAGGAGCTCAACATATCCATCCCCCACTGATTCACCGATGTGTTTGCATATATTGTAACGGTCGCCTTAATCGCTGCTATTCAGATTGTACCAAATATCGGCCAGAAACCGGCCTGAATCAAAATATCGCATTCAATGATATTGGCTACCGCCATCAACGACATCACCATCATAACGAGCCATACAGTCCGAGGACATCGTTTTGCCCATTACATTCCTGTCTCTTATACACATCTGACGCTGC
>UREH01000046.1 GCA_900546835.1 uncultured Porphyromonadaceae bacterium | reverse complement strand
AACATCGACTGGCCCGCTTTCGCCGCCTCATTCCTCAGCGAGCGGCTCGGAATTGAGCGCGAACGGTTCACCACCCAGATTTCCAATTATGACAACATCGCCGCACTTTTCGACGCCCTCCGCCGCATCAACACCATTATCCTCGATCTCGACCGCGATATATGGATGTATGTCAGCATGGAGTATTTCAAGCAGAAAATCAAGGCCGGCGAGGTCGGTTCGTCGGCGATGCCACATAAGGTAAATCCCATCGACTTCGAGAATTCCGAGGGAAACATCGGGATAGCCAACGCCATCTATGCCCATCTGGCCCAGAAGCTGCCCGTGTCGCGCCTTCAGCGCGACCTCACTGACTCCACTGTGCTGCGCAACGTGGGTGTTCCCATGGCACACTCCGTGATCGCGCTACAGTCTACCCTCAAAGGGCTTGGCAAGCTGCTTCTCAACCGCCCGGCAATCGATAGCGACCTGGAGAAGATGTGGAGTGTGGTGGCCGAGGGCATCCAGACAATCCTGCGCCGCGAGGGCTATCCCCATCCATACGAGACGCTCAAGGCTCTGACGCGCACGAATGCCACCGTGACAGCCGAAAGCATCGCCGCCTTCATCGACGGGCTCGATGTGAGCGCCAGCGTGAAGGAGGAGCTGCACAGCCTCTCGCCATCCACATATACGGGATATTGATTCCCGGTTTTCCTGCTGCAACCTTAACCCCCAAACCATAAAACATGTTATTGAATAAAATTGCCTGCGCATGCGCCATGATTGCGACTTCCATGGCCGTGTGTGCAGCCGAGACTCCCGACTGGGAGAATCCCGAAGTGTTCGCCGTGGGACGCGAGCCCGTGCGGGCTACCGCCTATCCTTATCCTACGCAAGCGCTTGCCATTAAGAATGTGCCTTCCGACTCGCCCTGGTTCAAAAGCTTGAACGGCAGCTGGAAGTTCAACTTCGCCGCCAAACCCGCCGACCGTCCTGTGGATTTTTACCGCACGGACTACGACACATCGAAGTGGGCCGACATCGAAGTTCCCTCCAACTGGGAAATGAAGGGCTACGGCACGCCCATCTATACCAACACCAATTACCCCTTCCCGGCCAATCCGCCCTACATCCCCCACGACGACAACCCCGTGGGAAGCTATGTGCGCACCTTCGACATTCCCGCCGACTGGGCCGGTCGCGATGTATTCCTGCATTTCGACGGCTCGACGGCCGGCATGTATGTGTGGATCAACGGCGAGAAAGCCGGCTACGTGCAGAGCACCAAGAACCCCGCCACATTCAACATTACCAGATACATCCATCCGGGCGTCAACCGCCTGGCCTGTGAGGTCTATCGCTGGACCGACGGCTCCTACTGGGAAGACCAGGATTTCTGGCGTCTCAGCGGTATCGACCGCGACGTCTACCTTTATTCCACTGCTTCCCAGCGCATCGCCGACTTCTTCGCCCGCGCCGGTCTCGACAAGAGCTACCGCAACGGCACCCTCGACGTCGACGTGAAGGTGGCCGACACAGCCTCCAAGCCTGCCAAAGGCTCGAAGCTGGAGCTTACGCTCCTCGACGCCGCCGGCAAGCAGGTGCTCGCCCAGACGAAATCCGTAAGCTCCTCCGCCAACACTACCGTGAAATTCAGCGGCCGCGTGCCTCAGGTTGCCACCTGGAGCGACGACGCCCCCAACCTCTACACCCTTGTGCTGACGCTTAAAAACGCCAAGGGCGACGTTGTGGAGGCCACATCGGCCCGTGTAGGATTCCGCTCGGTGGAAATACGCAACAGCCAGCTGCTCGTAAACGGCAAACCGGTGGAAATCCACGGCGCCAACATCCACGAACACCATCAGACCAACGGACATGTGGTAGACCGCGAGACCATGATGAGCGATATCCGTATGCTCAAGCAGCACAACCTCAACGCCGTGCGCACAAGCCACTATCCGCAGTCGCCCCTGTGGTACGACCTCTGCGACCAGTATGGCATCTACGTGCTCGACGAGGCCAACGCCGAGGCCCACGGCATGGGTGTGCACTTCGACCGCACCGACAGCCGTCCCGGCCACCCCGCCTCGGAGCCTGCATGGAAAGCGTCGCTGCTCGACCGTGAGCGCTCGCTCGTGGAGCGCGACAAGAACCATCCGTCGGTAATCATCTGGAGTCTCGGCAACGAGAGCGGCAACGGCCAGAATTTCTACGACGCTTACGACCTCGTAAAGAGTCTCGACCCGACGCGCCCCGTGCACCACGAACAGGCCGGTGAAGGCTCCAATACCGATATCGTCTGCCCGATGTATCCCTCAATGGATTACATCCGCGAATACGCTTCGCGTACCAATCCCGGACGCCCCTTCATAATGTGTGAGTACGCCCACGCCATGGGCAACTCCTCCGGCAATTTCCAGGAATATTTCGACATTATCCGCAATTCGCCCCAGATGCAGGGCGGCTTTATCTGGGACTGGGTGGACCAGGGGCTGCTCACCACCGACGGGAACGGCCATCCTTACTGGGCCTATGGCGGCGACTTCGGTGCCTGGAAGTATACCGACGACAATAATTTCTGCATCAATGGCCTGGTGCAGCCCGACCGCACGGCGCATCCGGGGCTGATGGAAGTGAAGAAAGTATATCAGGACATACGTTTCTCCTCGGCCGACCCCAAGAGCGGCGACGTGACTGTCGAGAACCACTTCATGACCCGCGACCTGGGCAACTACCGCTTCACATGGCAACTGCTCAAAAATGGCGCTGTAGAGGCTGAGGGCCCACTCCCCGTTCCGGCAGTGAAAGCGGGGGAGACTGCTGCCGTGAAGGCGCAGCTTCCCGCTGTTGACCTCGCCGACGGCAACGACTGGCGCCTGTCGGTCTACGGCGATGTCGTGAGTGGTGACGAGATTATTCCCGCAGGCCATGAAGTGGCCCGAGAGCAGTTCGTGCTCGCCGAAGGCGCCCGCAAGAGCAGCCTCGACGCACTCTGGACATCGCTTGTGGCCGATGGAGCCAAAATGGCGGCTCCGAAAGTCGACGTGAAGAAAGACCGTAAAAGCCGTGACGAGGTTGTCGTAACCACCGCCAACGGCGCGGTGGTCAAGTTCCGCCAGAGCAATGGCGACCTGACCTCCTATACGCTCGACGGCCGCAAGGTAATTGGCGGCAATCCCACGCCTTTATTCTGGCGTGCTCCCACCGACAATGATTTCGGTGAGGGGATGCAGGTGAAGGCCAATGCATGGCGCTCAGCCGGATACAACCGCCAGCTCAAGAGCCAGAACGTTTCCGCCGAGGGAAATAAGGTGGTCGTAACCAATGTCTATCGTCTGCCCGATGTGGCGTCTGACTACACGATGCGCTATACAGTATATCCCGACGGACGCCTTGGTGTGGACGCCTCGCTGACTCCCGACGATGCTGCGTCGCTTTCCGAGATGATGCGTTTCGGAGTAATCACAGCGATGCCCTCGCAGATGGACAACTTCGCATGGACCGGCCGCGGCCCCTGGGAAAATTACTCTGACCGCAATACAGCCGCATTCATGGGCAAGTATGAGAAGAAGGTGGCCGATATGTTCTATCCCTACATCCGTCCGCAGGAGACGGGCGCCCTGACCGATGTGCTCAGCGCGTCGCTCACCGATGCCAAGGGCTTCGGCGTGAACGTAGAGGGCCTACAGCCGCTCTGCATCACCGCGCTCGACGTGCAGCCGACCGACCTCGATTTCGGTTCGGAGAAGCATCAGGTTCACAATAGCGACGTGCGCCACGGCAAACAGGGGAACTTCCTCTACATCGACCTCTGGCAGCGCGGCCTCGGCGGCGACAACTCCTGGGGCGCACATCCCCATGAACCGTACCGCCATTTTGCCGGGAAGCTGAGTTACAGTTTCCTCCTGTCGCCTGTTAAGTAACCGGATAAAATACAAATTAAATGCGGTGTGTCAAACCTGAGCGTTCGACACACCGCATTGTTTTGTCGTTATATGGATTTTACTTCTTGCAGAGGCCGGGCACGGGGATTTTCTCGATACGGCGCTGGTGGCGTCCGCCTTCGAAATCGGTGTGGAGGAAGATGTTGACGATTTCAAGGGCTACTTCCGGCTCGATGAAGCGTGCGGGCATCACGAGCACGTTGGCGTTGTTATGGCGACGTGCCAGCGAGGCCAGTTCGGTGTTCCAGCAGAGGGCGGCGCGGATGCCCTGGTGCTTGTTGAGGGTCATGGCTATGCCGTTGCCAGAGCCGCACATTGCGATTCCGGGATGGCACTCGCCGCTCTCCACGGCTTCGGCGCAGGGATGGGCGAAGTCGGCGTAGTCGCAGCTTTCGGAGGAAAAGGTTCCGAAATCTTTATATTCCAGGTTGTTGGCTTCGAGATAGCCTTCCACGAAGGCTTTCAGTTCAAAGCCGGCGTGGTCGCTGCAGATTGCAATCATGGCAAAAAGGTATTTAAGTAACTGTTCAAAATTATTTTATACTTTCCTGATCTAATTATTTCAATATTTCCGCGGTGGAATTTTCGCATCGTTTCCTCTCTTCATCAGTCGTGTAGATATCTACACTCCTTCTTCATCGAGAAAAATCTCCTGAAATTTTTCCTCCCGGAAATATTAAAATAATTTCGACCGGTTACTTATAGGTTGAATTCTCTTATTCGGAGGTAGGTTGGGCGGTCGTTGCAGGTGTTATTGTGGCCGAAGTTCCGTCGGGAGCGTCGACCACTATGATTTCGGTCTCCGTCGCGACGGTCTCATCCGGAGCAGCTTCCGGGCGAGTGGATTCCGCCGGACCGTTCAGCCCTTGGGGTATCACGACCTCCTTCTTCTTGAATGGCAACGTATAGGTTATGGAGAAAGTTCCGGTTACCGACGATTTCCTCGACCCGTAGCCGGGTATGTAGTAGGGCAGGCCGTATAGTGCGTCCGTTTCGTGGAGGATCTTCTGATAACGGAAGCTCCATCCGGCCGATATGGGACCGAACAGCTTGACACGCAGGCCGAACAGCACCTGAATATAGCTTACGTTCGACGTCTGTCGCGGAAGATTAAACGTGGCCGACTGGTCCCAGTAGCCGTCGGTGAGCGTCACGTCGTTCACTTCATAGCTGAAGTGCGACCACCCGTAGCGCAGGCCCGCGTAGACTATATAGTCGGGATTGCTGTTGTAGAGGAAGTTGTAGTTCGCGCCTATGCGGAAGTATGGTGTTATCCCTACGCGGTAGGTATAATTGTTGTCGTCGGGGGTATAGTCGGCCTGACCGAGGCCGATTTCCACCACGGGGATGTAGCGGTTGTGGAGGTTGAGTTCGCCGGAGAATTCTATCAGGCCGAAGTGTTGGCCGAATGCGCGCATCACCGGATCCCATATGTCGACGCCCACAGAGGCTGCATACAGCAGCGGTTTTTCCATTTTCGGTACTTTTCCTGTGGGTGTCTGCGTGGTGTCGGGCACCTCGCGGCCGGTGATGGTGTCGACAAGAATCACGTTTCCGTTGGCATCCTGACTGCGCACAAGTTTGCTGTAGTCGATTGAATCGGCCGGATTCCTGTTCTCGTTCTTTCCCTCGATGCCGGTCGAAGCGCTTTTAACAGGGTTCACCCTCCGCTGTCCGAGGGCGGGAAGCGCCACGGCCAATGCCGAAATCAGCAGAATCAGGCAGGTAATACGCTTCATGGCTGCAACCTCCTTTCCGCTTTAGCCGTCTCCGCCGTATTGTCGGGATTGTCGGGTGTCGCGGGCGAATCGGGATTGTCCGGATTTTCAGGTTCATCGGGATTTTCGGGATCGTCGGGCTCCTCTTCCGCCACGCGGAAGAATATCTTGAAGCGCTCCATATCGAAGTTGTTGATGAGCGAGTCGACTACGGCCACGGAGTCGATGAGATGGCGGGTGTAGTCAATCCCGGTGATGTGGTAGACGTAAAATGCTCCGCACTCCTCCGAAGCGAAGTATGGTTCGGTGGTGTATCGGATTGTCAGGATATCGTCGAGCGCGGGGTCGTCGAGGCCCTGCTCCTTATAGTCGTAGTGGAAGCGGAACTGCGTGGAGGTTTCCTCGAAACGCAACGGGAAATAAAGTTGCTGCACGCGTGTGCCCGATTTTACCAGCAGCGAGTCGTGGGGAGCGCCGACGCCTCCGAGATCGAGGAAGTCGAGCGTGAGCGCAGCCCCGGTCGAGGCGTTGTAGAAGCCCATCTGGGGGAGCGCGCTATGGTTGTCGGTGCACCCGGTGGTGTTGCACCCGGCGAGTGGTAGCAACGCCATCGCCGCCAGAACGGCAATCGAGGCTATTGCGGGCAGATTGAATTTACGCTTCATTCGGGTGAATCGGTATGGAGTTCTTCCTCAATCTCGTATTCGTTGCGGCGCTGCGAGTTGCGCACCACCAGTTCGCCCAGAAATCCGGTGAGAAAAAGCTGGGTGCCGAGAATCATCATCGTCAGGGCGATGTAGAAATATGGGGAGTTGGTTACGAGCGTGTAGTGCATTCCGTGGTGCATCGCCCAGAGTTTCGATGCTCCTACAATCACTACGGCTATCAGTCCGAGCAGAAACATCAGCGAGCCGAGCAGCCCGAAGAAATGCATCGGTTTCACTCCGAATTTGTTTGTGAACCAGAGAGTAGCGAGGTCGAGATAGCCGTTGACGAATCGGTCGAGGCCGAATTTCGTCGTGCCGTATTTGCGGGCCTGATGGTGTACAACTTTCTCGCCTATGCGGTTGAAGCCTGCGTTTTTGGCCAGATAGGGTATATAGCGGTGCATGTCGCCGTAAACCTCGATGCGTTTCACCACCTTCTTACGGTATGCCTTCAGTCCGCAGTTGAAATCGTGGAGGTTATGTATGCCGCTCACCTTGCGGGCAGTGGCGTTGAAGAGCTTCGTGGGGATTGTCTTGGAAAGCGGGTCGTAGCGCTTCTGTTTCCATCCGCTCACCAGGTCGTAGCCCTCCTCCCTGATCATGCGGTAGAGTTCGGGAATCTCGTCGGGCGAGTCCTGAAGGTCGGCGTCCATGGTAATGACCACGTCGCCCTGCGCGCGTGCGAATCCGGTGTTGAGTGCGGGCGATTTGCCGTAGTTGCGCCGGAAGGATACGCCTTTCACGGCCGGATTGCTAAGGGCCAGACGGCGAATCACGTCCCACGACTCGTCGGTCGAGCCGTCGTTGACGTAGATCACCTCGTAGCTGAAGCCGTTGGCCTCCATCACACGTTCAATCCAGGCCTGCAGTTCGGGGAGCGACTCGGCCTCATTATATAGAGGAACGATAATAGAAATATCCATTTTCGGTAGATTGATGCTTGTTTATCTTTTGTTGGCAACGCGCACACGCCGCAGCTTCACTACGCCGGCCATCAGCATGCTCAGCAGGCTGCCGGAAAACATTCCGAGCCACATCCATCCGAAGGCCACGTTGAGTGGCGCCAGGATGGCTTTGGCGTTGGAAATCATCCTTAGTTCCTCGGCCATGGCTTCGGCTCCCTCGCCGGGAGTGGCCTCATAGACTTCGATGGCCTGCTGTAGCGCCCTCATAATCAGGCCGGGGTCGATCCAACGCAGGTAAATGAAAGATATAGCGCCCAGAATGAGGCATCCGCAGGCAAACGTCACGATACCCTGCATCCATAGGGCGGAGAAAACCGTCATGCCGTGGGCAGCCAGGTGTGTGCGCCGGAGAAAAAAATATATCAGCGGGGGAACTCCGGCCATCAGCGCGAAAGCCACCACGTTGAGCCACGCAGTGGTGAGCGAGGCTGTGCAGACGAAAAACAGCGCGCAGAGATACAGCCCGAGCCAGAACCCGTCGTCGGCACCACGGGTATATATGTTCTTTGGTCTTTTAGCTGTGTCCTGCATGTTGATTTGTTGCCGGAGTTATTTCCGAAGGGTGTTTTGTATTGCTATTTTTGATATTATGCAATACCCTCTCTCCGGGTTTAACATACAAAGGTAAGAAAAACTTTCGTATTACCCCAATTGGCCGCAGTATGTGCTATTTGGCCGAGAGGAAGGCGGCGATGCGTTGGTCGGAGACTCCTAACTCGCGTGCTCGCATGGCGTCGGCGCGGGCATCCTCTTCGCGGTAGCGCATGCGGTTGAGCACTGCGCGGTTGTAATACAGTTCGCCGTCGTCGGGATCGAGCTCAAGGCCGCGGGCAATGTCGTCGGATGCTTCGGCCAGCTGGTCGGTGGCGAGATAGCACATCGAACGGGCGGCGTAGTATACAGCCTCGGGTTTCTTCTCAATCAGCTCGCCGTAGAGCGGGATTGCGTCGGCGGGACGACAGCTGTTGGTGAAGATTACTGCCATAAGCAGTTTGCCCTGCGGGTCGGTCGGTTTAAGCTCCGCATAGCGCCGGCCGTCGGCTTCGACCTGCTTCCAGTTGCCGAGGGCCATATTGATGGCTGCACGCTCGTAGTAGGCCGGGGCATACGTGGAGTCCATTTCAAGAGCCTTGTCGAGATCGAGAATGGCATCGTGGGGACGCCCGAGCGATTCAAGTATCTTCGCCCGGTTATGCAGTATCACAACCGACCCGGGAGCGATGGCCCTTGCGTCGGTCAGGGTGCGGAGAGCCAGCGAGTCTTCCCTCTGGTAGTGCTGAATCATACCCACGTTGGAGAGCAGCATGACGTTCTGCGGGTTGGAGGGTTCGGCTTTCATGGCCTCGCGGTAGCATTCGATGGCGTCGGAATATTTGCCGTTGGCTACGGCTTCGTCGCCCCACTGCACATATTTCATATAGTGACTTTCGGCGATTGCAGCCGTGGCGGCTATCGTGGCTGCCGCAAGAGCGATGCGGCGGAGCAAGCGGGGATATTTCATAAGCGGTTTACTGTCTTGGTGGTGTGGAAACAAATTGGTGGCTGAAGTACATCCATGTCTGTAGGGCGCCCCGCATTGCCAGATATGCGATGAAGGCGAGCCACAGGGCATGGTTGCCTAAGGTGGAGAATAGCAGGAGGTAGACGGTGAAGAAGGTGGCCATGGCTCCTGCCATGCTGAGGAGGAGCTGACGGGTCAGGGTGGCGCCGAGAAAAACGCCGTCCCAGGCGAATGCCGCGAATCCGGCGAATGGAACCACGGCTGCCCACCAGTAGTAGTCGGCCGAAGCGGATATCACGTCGGTATCGGCCGAGAGGATGCCCAGAAAGGCTTCTCCCAGAATGAAGTATGCGGCAGTGAAGAAGGTGGCCAGCGCGACTCCCCACCCGAACACGCCGCGCACGCAGCGCCGCATCTCAGCCCATTGCGCGGCTCCAACAAAACGCCCCACCAGGGCCTCCGCGGCGAAGGCGAATCCGTCCATCATATAGGAGAACAACAGGAACAGCTGCATCAGCAGGGTGTTGACGGCCAGGATTACGGTTCCCTGGCGTGCACCGAGTTTGGTGAACCAGAGCGTAACGGCTATCAGGCAGACGGTGCGTAGCATCACGTCGATGTTGATGCGGAAGAATCGTCCGAGCTCATGCCGGTTGAATATTTCCCGTAGGGGTGGGCGCTTGACCCGGTAGCGGCGCAGCAGCGCCAGGCCGATGAAGAATCCGGTCCATTGCGCCACGAGGGTTCCCGCCGCCACGCCGGCAATCCGCCATCCGGCGCCATACACCAGAATGAGGCTCACGGCTATGTTGGTGAGGTTGATGGCTATGGAGGTGACCAGGAGCATGCGGGAGTTCTGCATCCCCAGAAACCATCCCGACAGAGCGTATGTGGCCAGCACGGCGGGGGCGCCGTAAATCAGGATGCGGAAGTACAGGCCTGCAAGGGCGGCGGTATCGGCATCCGGGTCGACGAAGTGATTGAGAATCCATTTCAAGGGCCATTGAAGCACTATCATCGCTGCTCCGACGCCGAGTGCCACCAGCAGCGAGCGGTAGAGCACGAGCGCCTGAGTGCGTGTATCCGCCGCCCCATAGGCCTGGGCCGCCAGTCCGGAAGTGCCCCCGCGCAGAAAGGAGAAGAGCCAGTAGAGCATATTGAACATCACGCCCCCTACGGCAATCGCTCCGATAAATACCGCGCTCCCCATATGGCCGACAATGGCAGTGTCCACCAGTCCGAGCAGAGGAGTGGTGATATTGGCCAGAATGGATGGCACGGCTATTGCGAGGATTTTTTTGTTCACCTTTGAAATGGGAATCTTTGTTCTGTGGCTGCAAATTTACGCTTTTATCGGTGGGTCTGCCATATGTTTCAGTTTATTTAGCATATTCCGTGTAGAAAATTTTAAGAGCATGAGGCTGCCGTATTTTGTTGTCATCCAATTTAAAACGATAGATTTATCTTAGAGCTCAATATCTCGCGAAATAAAATTTTTGGAAAAATATTTGCACCGTTGCAGAAAACTCTGTACCTTTGCAACGCTTTTGAAAGGCAACCCTGCGGCAAAGGCCGAGGGAAAGCCCAATCGGGGTGTAGCTCAGTTGGTTAGAGTACGCGTCTGGGGGGCGTGAGGTCGCTAGTTCGAGTCTAGTCACCCCGACAAGAAAGCAGTAAAGCGGTGCAAATCTCAGATTTGCACCGCTTTACTTTTTTTGTGCCGGCAAATCCTTATGCCGCTGACCCGAATTTTGTGGGAATATGATAATCGGCTGAAAGAAAAGGCGGTGTGTCTGGTTTGCGACACGCCGCCTTATTTTGACAGGACGTTATGGAATGTTGGTTACTCCATGGCGTCTCGAAGAGTTTTCGACTCGTCGATGGCCTGCTTGATTTTTTCGGGGGAAGCCTGCTCTTCGAGCATCTGGACTGCCTGGTAGGGAAGCTGCAGACGTACCATCATGTCCTTGAGCGCCTGGGCGATACGCAGGTTGGGTTCCAGAAGGCGAGCGCGGTATTCGTCGGTCAGCTCGATCTTGCCGTATTTCTTGCGTACGTTGCGGTATTTGATGCTGTTTACAATCTGGGGGATTTCCTCAACCTGTTCGGGCTTGTCGATTTCGCCTATCTTTACCGCCATTTCGTTGAATACGTCGACGGCTTTGGTGATGCCTTCCTCGCAGAATTCGGGAGTAAGCGGCGTCTTGTCGGCTGCCTGGGCGCTGACGGTTCCGAATGCGAAGGCCAGCAGCAGAGCTGTGAAGATTGTCTTGAATGCTTTCATTTTTTGAGTTAAATATGGATGAATGGGGTTATTTGATATTCAGGCGGTAGACGGCGAACGTCGACGGGCCGACGGTGGCGTTGAACTCGCGCCCTGCGGCTTCGACTGTCGATTCTACGGGTTTAACGATGTCGGGGTTGTCGAGAGTATTCTCTGCCTCGAGGTCGGCGTGGAGCGTGAGGACTTTGCCGCCGTCGAGGACCTTCCCTTTCTTGAGGCCGGTTATGTTGATGTTGAGCGTCTGGTCCTCCTTCGAGGTGTTGGCGACTTTCACCACAATCTGGTTGGCATCCTTGTCGAGAGTGGCGCTGGCGAAGAGCCCGTTCTGGCCCTCAGCGCCCGTGAGCGGTTTGCCGTCCATGGTGAGCGGGAGCACGTTGGTACCCTTGTTGGTGGCGAACAACTGCTGTACGTAGTAGCTTGCAGTGGGCATGGAGCGGAGGTTGTCAAACCATATCATGTCGGGGCGCCACTGCCAGGCGTCGACGTGGGCGAAGAGCGGGGCATAGGTGGCCATGTGTACCACGTCGGCGTTGCGCTCCAGTCCGGTCATGAAGGCGGCTTCGAGAAGAGCGGGTTCGAAGTGGTTCCAGTTTTTATGGCGCATATGGCAGGCGTATTCGCCGGCGAAAACTTTCGGGCCCTTGCGGTCGTAGTTGTCGTAGCGTGCGCCCTGGGCGAGGAACCAGTCCTCGGGCCGGTAGAAATGCTCGTCGACAAGGTCGGCTTTCACGCGTTTCATCTCGGGCCAGAGGTAGTCGAATTTGTCGCCTTCGCTGTCGGGGCCGGTGGAGCCTACGATCTTGATTTCGGGATGGGCTTTGCGCATGGCGGCCAGGAAGGGTTCGAGGCGCTCCACGTATTCAGGTCCCCACTGCTCGTTGCCGATACCCATCATCTTGAGATTGAATGGGGCGGGATGGCCCATCTGCGCACGCAGCGAGCCCCAGGTAGTTGTTGTGTCGCCATTGGCGAACTCCACGAGGTCGAGCGCGTCCTGGATGTAAGGGGCGAGCGAGTCGACGGCCACGTGGTCCTCAGGGCGGTCGTTCTGATACTGGCAGGAGAGGCCTACGTTGAGCACCGGAAGCGGCTCGGCTCCGATTTCCTCCGAGAGCAGGAAATATTCATAGAAACCAAGGCCGTTGCTCTGGAAATAGTCGGGGAAGAAATGGTGGGTGAAGGTGTAGTGCCAGCGGTTTTCGATGGTCGGTCGGTTCTCGACGGGGCCGACGGTGTTTTTCCACTGGTAGCGGGTGTCGAGGTCGGTTCCCTCTACGATGCAGCCGCCGGGGAAACGGAACACGCCGGGATGTATGTCGGCCAGTTTTTGGGCGAGGTCTTTGCGCAGGCCGTTTTCATGCCCTTTCCAGGTGTCGACGGGGAAGAGCGATAGGTGCTCGAGGTCTACGGCCGTAGTGTCGGGGTGGCGCAGGAATACTCGGAGCACGGCGTGGGCGCATGTCTGGTCGGGCGTAAGCTCCACGGTGTATTTCTGCCAGTCGGTAGTGGTCACCTTGATTTTGGCCGAGGCGAGATCTTGCGAGCGTCCGTGGGTGTTTCGGTCGGCGAGCACCACTTTCAGGCGCCCTTCGCCGCCCTGCGGCACGCGTGCCCACACCGAGAAGCGGTATTTTTCTCCCTTTTCGACACCGATGCCAACGAAGCCTTCGTTTTCAAGGCCGGTGTGCTTGTGGTTGTGGCCTGCCGAGGTCAGGCGTACGTAATGGGGATTGCGGTCGAACGGCCCGTCGTTGCGAAGCTCCACACCTCCGAAGGTTTTCCAGCCCATGAGGTGCTGCGGAAACTCGAAGGAACGGTTCTTTATCTTCTCGGCATAGAGGCCGCCGTCGGCGCCGAAATTGATGTCTTCGAAGAAAAGGCCGTACATGGTGGGCTGAATGGGAGCGCCGGGTTTGTCGGCCTTGAGAGTCAGGTTGTTGGTAGCGGCCGAAGCGCTCAGCGAGAACGCTGCCGCTGTAGCAATCGTAAGGAGTTTTCTCATCGTTGAAGGTGGAATGACAGGTATTTTGATTTAACGGTTTTGAAATATTTCCACAAATTTACTCATTATTATAATATACGCCGCGGCCCGGGCGGTGCCTAACTGTTAAAACTTCACAATAAAAATCCCTCCGGAGGCCGTAGCCGTGCCGGAGGGAGGGATTCAAAAGAAAAGACTGCTTTATGCTGAGAAAATTTTCTTTCGGGTGTTTCTCTTGGTCTGCTTTTGAAAGAGATAAAGGATTAAATGTAAGAATCGATTCAATGAGGAATCATATAAGTTAATCTGAATGAGTCAGCTTGAAGGGCAAAGTCAGTTTAGTGCAAAGTAAGGAATGTAAGCGTCGAGTCTCTACGTCAGGGTGTTCTGAATAAGTTGTTGACTCTTTGGAGAGAGGACAGCTATCGGTAGGGGTTCGTCGCGCGTCGGGGTTGTGTCCCGTTGGCACGTGGCCGCGGGATGCGCTGCGGCGTATGGGTTTACTTGTAGTCCTGAAGCTTCTTCTGCAGGCGTTGGCGTGCGAAGAAGATACGGCTCTTCACGGTGCCGAGCGGGAGGTTCATTTTCTCCGCAATCTCGTTGTACTTGTATCCGGCCACATGCATTGAGAAGGGGATGCGGTAGTCGTCGGAGAATTCGCTGATTGCTGCGGTGATTTCATTTACAGCCACCGAACCTTCGGGTGTGTCGAGGCCGCTTTCCTGCGGGAGGTTGAGGTGGTAGAGGTCTTCGGTCTGGTCGATGATGGTGGCCGAGCGCACAACCTTGCGGTAGTTGTTGATGAAGATGTTGCGCATGATGGTGAATACCCATCCCTTGAAGTTCACGTTCTCTACGTATTTGTCTTCGTTTTCGAGGGCCTTGAGCGTGGTGTCCTGAAGAAGATCGTAGGCGTCGTCGCGGTTGGAGGTAAGCAGATAAGCGAAGTTCAGAAGGTTGCGCTGCAGACCGAGAAGCTTGGATTGGAAATTTTTCGAACTCATGATAGCTGTTGTTTTGGCGATGTTGTTTGGTAATCTTTTCGTAACATGTTTGTGACTACGACGCAAAGTTAAACACAAAATTTATATCTCCAAATTTTTTTTGAAAGAAAAATTCAAAAAAAATCAATTATTCTTATGTTAAAGTTTTTAAAGTATTGATATACAGAAAAGTAGGTTTGAAAATAAAAATTTCAAAATTGTTACAAAGTTTAGAATGGGGCGAATGCGCTGTTGTTTATGCGATATAAGCA
>UREH01000045.1 GCA_900546835.1 uncultured Porphyromonadaceae bacterium | reverse complement strand
GAGTGGCAGCCAGCCATCCTCCGGTCCAAGGCGTGTAAAAGATATACCGGAATGTTGCGGGATTAAGTTTAAAATAGCGCAATGCAATCATGCCGATTGAATCTGCGGATTCATTACGCGATCTGCATATTGTTCGAGAGATTACAATTTTGCCGGATCTTTCGCGACATCTTTCCACAGCATCGTTTACCGAGCGGATATAGTCTGCATAGGTTGTCGAGCGGCGTGGCATCTCGCTACTGGCTTCCAGTGTGTCTGCCCGAAGAATTCCCGTAGCAGAAAATATTGTTCTGTCAGCAAATCGTCCAAGCCATGGCGTCACCTCGAAGGTCGCCTTCCCAGGCTCGGAAGAGACTTCCGCTTCTTCTGGTCGCAGCCCGAAGATGTATGGGCTTTCTTCCCCGGGCAGTATGGCTATGGCGAATGAGGAGCCACCCTCAATGGCACGGTCTATGACAGACGCAATTTGCTGAAATGGGACCTCAGTATTCATTAAAGTATCCTTTACTCAGTCCGTGTACTCTCTCGGCCAATCAACTCGAAGGGGAGAGCCTGCAGAATCCGAACGTCGATAAATTCTCCGGGGGCTAATTTTCTTGTTTTCTCAATCATCACCTCCGGGTCAACTTCCGGCGAATCCCACTGGGTACGGCCTACATAAAAATCGTCTTCCTCGCGGTCGACAATCACCCGCAGTATCTTGCCGACCTTTTCCGACTGAATTTCCTGAGAGATTTCTTCCTGAAGTGCCATCAGGCGGTCAAGGCGACGCTGCTTGACATCTGCCGGAACATCGTCGGCATAATTGCGAGCCGCGAAAGTATCTTCTTCCTCACAATAGGCGAAAGCCCCCATGCGTTCGAACCGTTGCCGACGGGTAAATTCCATCAGTTTCTCAAAATCCGCCTCAGTCTCTCCCGGGAATCCGACCATCAGGGTAGTTCGCAGATGGATACCCGGCACGCGACGTCGCATCTCTGCAAGGAGGTTGTCAGTATCCGCAGCAGAAATATTTCTATGCATACGGTCAAGAATGCGGTCGGAACTATGTTGCAATGCAATGTCAAGATACTTGCAAACATTAGGGCGGCTCGCCATAACGTCAAGTACCTCCATGGGAAAACTTGCAGGATAGGCATAGTGAAGTCGAATCCACTCAACACCTTCCACATCAGCAATCGCCTCTATAAGCTTTGGAAGCAATCTTTTTCCCTCCTCTAAATCTACTCCATAATCCGACAGATCCTGAGCGATGATATTGAATTCCTTAATGCCGCGACCCACAAGCATACGCACCTCTTCTACTATTTCCGGAATCGGACGGGAATGCAGACGGCCTGTAATCAATGGAATCGCACAAAATGCGCAGAATCGATTGCAACCTTCTGCGATTTTTATATAGGCATGATGTGGACCTGTTGCCAGAACACGGTCGTAGGCTGCCGCGCCAGGATGCACACGCGCGAGATCCGATGCAAGCCCCGTCCAGTCATACTTGCCGTAGAAGCGGTCGACCTCAGGCAGTTCTGCCGACAGCTCTGTACGATAGCGTTCGCTCAGGCACCCCATCACGTAAAGCTCCCGGATGTCACCGCGAGTTTTCGCGGCAATCTGAGTCATAATCTCGTCGATCGACTCTTCTTTTGCATCGCCGATAAATCCGCAAGTGTTTACAACGACAATATCGGAGTTGCCGGTCTGCATGCCGCCTGCAGAATGTTCAGCATCAAAGCCGGCATCTCTCAGCATGGCAATCACGCGCTCCGAATCAACAAGATTTTTCGAGCACCCGAGGGAGACTACCTTGATTGTTCTCTTTTTCATCATGTTACGCTGTCTGTACCGGATACTGATTCTGACCTGCGAGCGTCATTGCGCGCTGTCGGCTAAAAGCGACTCTACAAATGCCTGGCGGTCGAAAACCTGAAGGTCATTAATTCCTTCACCCAGTCCGATATATTTTACGGGAATCTGCATCTGGTCGCTTATACCTATCACGACACCGCCCTTGGCTGTCCCGTCAAGTTTTGTCACCGCCATAGCCGTCACTTTTGTAGCGGCTGCGAACTGGCGCGCCTGCTCAAAAGCGTTTTGACCCGTAGAGCCATCCAGAACCAGAAGAACTTCATCAGGAGAGTCAGGGACAACCTTCGACATCACGCTGCGTATTTTCGTAAGCTCGTCCATCAGTCCCTTTTTGTTATGAAGTCGGCCGGCCGTATCGATAATGACCACATCAGCCCCCTGGGCTTTTGCACTCTGGAGTGTATCATAGGCAACCGCCGCAGGATCGCTTCCAAGCTGCTGTTTTACAATAGGTACATCGGCACGCCGAGCCCATTCATCCAGCTGTTCTATGGCTGCGGCTCGAAACGTATCGGCGGCTCCGAGAACGACCTTATACCCCGCAGCCTTATACTGGGCCGCGAGCTTGCCGATTGTCGTAGTCTTGCCTACTCCATTGACTCCGACAACCATAATCACATAGGGACGACGCTGCGCATCGTCAAGGTTGAAATCAGAGTCGATATCTGTATTGCCGCTTTCTGTAAGAAGCGCACAGATTTCCTCGCGCAATAGTCTGCGAAGTTCATTTGCGCCTACATATTTGTCACGTGCCACACGTGCCTGCAGACGGTCTATAATCTTCAATGTTGTCTCCACACCTACATCGCTGGTAACGAAGACCTCCTCGAGATTGTCAAGCACTTCATCATCGACTCGGCTTTTGCCGGCAACGGCATGCGCAAGTTTGGCGAGTAAACCTTCTTTGGTCCGTTCAAGACCTCCATCGAGCGTCTCTTTCTTTTCTCTTGAAAAGAGTTTATTGAAAAATCCCATAAATCAGTCGGTAATGTATGTCTTCATGCGGCCGCAAAATCGACACGCAGATATGCAAAGTTAGCCATTTTACCCCAATTGCACAACTTTCCGGTATCTCGCATCAGAGCAATCCGAAATGAGACAGTGCATTCACCACGCCATGATCCGTAACATCGGATGTAACATAATCTGCGGCGGCTATTACCTCCTGCGAGGCATTTCCCATGGCAATGCCAACGGCCACATGCCGTAGCATTCCGATGTCGTTGCCTCCATCTCCGAATGCCATCGACTCTTCAAGAGGGATGCCGAACCATTCAAGCATTCTGTCAATTCCAAGACTCTTGTCGTTGCGCTGTGGAATTATATCGCAGAAGGCGGGATGCCATGCGGTAGCCACACAATGAGTCAATGTATCATTCATGACACCGCTCTCTTCGCGTTGGCCCTCAGTGGAAAACATCATCAGCTGCACAATCTCATGGTGCATGGCTTGGTCAATAGGGCAAACCGGCACCGGCGGGATATGCAGCATGTCAAGTATTTCTTCGACAGTTCGATTGATGCCGGTAAGGAAAATTTCTCCATCGCGAGGCACAATTGCAAACGGATATTGACCGACGACGTCGCAGCACGTTAGCCTTCGAATATCCGATTGGTCGATAGGACTGCAAAAAATGCAAGTGGATTTATCGGAGCGCAGACACATGCCTCCGTTCACCGCCACATAGCCGTCGAACTCGGTATCGCCGAGATTGTCAATCCACGACGGATGGCGTCCCGTAGCGATAAACACCTTCGTGCCGTTGCGGCGCATCCGTGCTATGGCATCTGAGACTTCTTTCGGGATACCGGGAGCGCCGAATGGCACGAGTGTGCCGTCAATGTCGAAAAAGACTGCTTTAATCATTGAATTCTTTAGAGTTGACTTCTGCAAAGGCAACACTTCAATTGAAGATTGAATCAGGCAAACGACAGAAGTTCGACATCAAATACCAGAGTTGATCCGCCGGGTATGCCCGGAATTGAACGCATTCCATAACCTTGCTCGGCCGGAATATAGATTTTCCAGCGGTCGCCAGGGCGCATTTGCGTAAGTGCTACAATCCAACCGCTTATCAAATCGCGCAAGCGCATTGCCGGAGGGGTGGATCCACGGCTGCTATCGAACGTTTTTCCATTGATAGTACGGCCGGTATAATGAACCGTTACTACCGAGTTCCTATTCGGAGTGGCTCCCGCCGCAGGCCCTTTTTTCAACACCTTGGCGAAAACACCGGCACCGACAGCCATTACCCCTTCCTCATGCGATTTGTCGGCGAGCCATTGCCGGTTTTTAATTACATATTCCTGTTTAGCCATGGTCGAAAGACAATCTTCTGTAAAATCAGTCGAGGAACCGTTCGATATGGTACAACGGACGGTTTTTAACCTCCTCGTAAATTTTTCCCACATAAATTCCGACGCCACCAAGCGCCACAAGCACGAAGCCGCCCACAAGCCATACCGAAAGCATAAGGGACGCCCATCCATGAACTGCGGTATGTGCTATCAGCGAATAAATCACGTAGCCGGCAATCACTATACTGATGGCAAGGAATATAAGACCGATATAGAGTATGGCGTAAAGCGGTCGGACTGAAAACGATGTGATACCGTCGATAGCCAGACCGAGCATCTTGCGCAATGAATATTTGGAGTGGCCGGCCATTCTCGGTGCTATCACATCCCTCACCGTAGTAGACGGGAAACCAATCATCGGAATGATACCTCTCAGATATAGATTCTTCTCCGCATAGCGCGAGAGCTCGTCGAGAACTCTTTTGGACATAAGCCGAAAATCGGCATGGTTATACAAGGCATTGACGCCCATCTTCTTCTGCAGCTTATAAAACGCCTGTGCGGACAACCTCTTCAGCAGGGGATCGGCATCTCGCTGCTCCTTAACGCCGTATACTACGTCGAAACCTTCGTCGAAATCCCTTATCATCTCCGGAATGGCCTCAAGATCATCCTGAATATCAGCATCGATTGTAATTACAGCGTCAGCCATATTCCGTGCCGTCATCATGCCAGCCATGATGGCATTCTGATGGCCGACATTACGGGCGAGATTCAAGCCTTTGAATCGCTGGCGATTCTGTTCATGGAGGTGACATATAATCTCCCATGTCGAGTCGACACTTCCGTCGTTCACAAATAGAACATAACTGTCGGGGGCGATTGCCTTTTCATCGACAAGGCGAGTCAGCAATGCGTCGAGACGCGATGCCGACAATGCGAGGACTGCCTCCTCGTTATAACAGGGCGATACAATCGCGAGTCGGGTTGTTTGCATTTCGTGGAGATATAGAGTGCGGATTTATTATGTTCAGTCGGATACGTTTTTAAGCCGTTCGATTTCCTGGAGTGCGAATTCAGTAAACGTGCAGAACTGCATCCCTTGTTTCTTAAACATCTTGATTACAGCGTCGAGACGTTCTTCCATCTGACGCCCCGCATGATTGCGGCTAACAAATTTCATATTGAATTCGGGATGCTCGCCAAGGGGATAGAATTCCCACGGATGGAAGTATGTAGCCATGTATCCGTCGTGCGATACGGTCCAGCGAGCCATCGCCTTATAAAGCCAGAGCGGCAGATTATGCAAGGCCAACCAGAAAAGCGGGAATCGGATCCAGGGCGTTACCGAAGCCGGTATCTGTAGCACACCGTCAGACATGAAACATGTACGTGGCTTGTCCAGGTGGTTATAATGGCCGGGGATAAAGCATGGATTAAGAGACGAATTATATATATATCCGGCCTTGCGGATGTCCTCTTCGCTGACGGGGAACATACGTGGCTGACGATAGCCGTTAACCTTTCGGCCTGTAATTTCCTCAAGCCGTTCTTTCGAGCGGAAAACGTCCGATGGTTTGGGATTCCAGTGGTCGCACCCGTGGGCGGCAACTTCGTGCCCCTCATCAAGGATACGGCGCATCAGCTCGGGAGCGTTGTCGGCAAAGGTCGTTGTGCAAAAGAAGGTCGCCTTTACGTCGTTGGCTTTCAGAATATCGAGAATGCGGGTTGTACCGTAGCCCGACACTTTCATAGATTCTTCCAGAGGGTAGTCGATACCCGATTCACGGGGTACATCGAATTCTTCTGTATCAAAACTTAGTAGTATCATAATCGATTGCAAAGTTACTCATTTTTGAATCATCATGTGGTCCTAAAGGCTGTTTTTTTGTACCTTCGCGCCTGAAATGACAAAATTTAATACACGTACATGCTTTTGGCTACTGCTTATAGTGGCTTGCATTACCATTATCCCGGCTCTTGGCCTGACAGACTTTCATACTAAAGGCGAGCCTCGCGAGGCTGTGGTAGCTTATACAATGCTTGAGAATGGCAATTGGGTTCTACCGCGCAATAATGGCGGCGAAATCCCCTATAAGCCGCCGTTCTTCCACTGGACCATAGCTGGCGTATCGCTGCTTAACGGAGGTGTTGTAAATGAATTTACATCCCGCTTCCCCTCCGCAGTGGCTTTGATTGCCATGACCATGGTGGTTTTCATATTCTATAGTCGCAGAAGAGGGAGCAATATCGCTCTTCTCACGGCTTTTGTCAGCCTGACGGCTTTTGAACTGCATCGGGCCGGTGCCAACTGCCGCGTCGACATGATGCTTACCGCTCTTTCGGTCGTATCTCTGTGTCTTTTCTATAGATATTGGGAAAGAGGGCTTAAAGGCGTGCCATGGCTCGCAATCCTGCTGATGAGTTGCGCCACTTTGACTAAAGGTCCGGTTGGTACGCTGATTCCATGTCTGGCATTCGGCGTCTTTTTACTCTTGCGTGGGGTAAATTTCTTCAAGGCATTCGGACTTCTGACGGTCTGGGGACTCGCCTCCCTCGTACTTCCTTTCTGCTGGTACTGGGCGGCATATCTTCAGGGCGGCCAGGAGTTCCTCGATCTTGCACTTGAAGAAAACTTCGGCCGGATGACGAGTACCATGAGCTATGAATCCTGCGTCAATCCATGGCCATACAATTTTGTTACGCTTGCCGGCGGATATATTCCATGGATTCTGCTTGTTGTCCTCTCTTTATTCACGCTTCACTTTAAGTTTGCGAAGCACCTGAAGACATCCGGCTCAATAAAATCGTTGCCGGAACGGATTCTGCACTGCGATCCGGTCAATATGTTCTCTGCCGTCTGTATTGTGGTGATTTTTCTCTTCTATTGCTTTCCGCAAAGCAAACGCAGCGTCTATCTGATGCCTATATATCCGTTTATCGCTTATTTCCTCGCATGCTACTTGGTTTATCTCGTAAAGGCGAAATCGGCATCCATACGCATTTACGGCAACACTCTGGCATTCGTTGGAATCATGCTGACCGGAATATTCATAGCGATAAAATGCGGGCTGATTACCTCCGGGATTTTTTCAGGGAGCCACGCGGCCGAGAATGCCGCCATGTTGCACGAACTTGAAAGAATCAACTGGTGGCGATGGCTTCCAGCCGTTGTGCCTACGGCATTGTCGATAGGGTGGTGGTATGGGACTTCCAGACAAAAGAAGCATTCCATTGGCTATCTTTATGCTATCTGTGCAATGACTTTCGGATTGTATTTTGCGCTCGACACAGTCTACCAGCCACATATTCTACATGCGAAATCGCAGCGGATTGTTGCCGAACAGATTGATGAGATCGCACCGGCTTCCGCCGGAACGATATATGAATTCATCGAAGAGGGTGAGACCGCATTGGGCGACCCGATTCATTTCTTCGAGATTAATTTTTATCTTGGAGACCGCATTGAAAATTTTCGCAGGAACATGCCGTCGGATGGGTTCCTTCTGATTAATGCTGGTGAAGACGATAAGTTTTTCCCGCTGTTTGAAGAGGAGGGATATAGATTCGAGGAGGTCTATAGTTCACCGGTCAGCTTCCGCCCGGTTCGCCTGTATAAATTTAATCGTCAGAACGAGGCCTTTGACCAATAGTCTGACTACGAAAAGAAATCCCCGCCCAAGAGTCCTGTTCAATACGAACCATTAGGCGGGGATTATTGTTTAATTTATTCCTGAATCAGTCAATCTGAATCACAAGGAAATTGCTGACGCTCCAAAAGCGCGATGGGTTCTGAATACGAAGCACCTTGTTGCCATTAGGCGCATCGACAATTGTATAGGAATCGGAAGGCTGGTTTGTAAGCACCTTCGCTTTTTTCGAATGCAGGTCGATTGATGAAAGCGTGCGCTTGTCGGCGGTGGTAAAGTAGCTCTGCTCAAAATCCTGCGGAAGTATTTTGGTCTTACGAAGGAACCCCGTGGAGATAAGCTTATGATCCTTCAGCTCGGATTTGCTGCCGATTGCATAATAACATGTATTAAGCTCGTTGGTGACGGCTACCGCCGTCTGTTCGGCCTGATCTTTTGCCGCAGTAACAGCTGTTACCTCTGTATTCAGGGAGTCGATATTGGCAGTAAGATGCTCGATATGAATGTTTGCTTTTTCGAGTTCACCGCGTAGGGATTCAATTGTACTTTCCTGGTTGGCAATCTGCTCTTTCAGGGTAGCGATGGACTTCTGCAAGGTGGCGTTGTTGGCCGACGAACCGCTCAGTTTCTTTTCCAGTTCTGCAAGACGGTCGCGACGCGTCTGCAGGGTCTGCTGAATCACAAGCATGTCGTTTCGAATCTGCTCCCGGCGATCGTTGCTTTCGGCCGAAAGATTGGCAGAGGGTGTCGAGAGGATATTTTCCATCTGCTTGATCTGGTTCATGCCCTCGGTCACATCGTTCATTAGGGCAAGTAGAGAGTCCTGATCGGCCAATGCCTGCCGAAGCGAATCTGCCGTAGTCGGTCCCTCGTAGTGGTCGGCCACATTGTCGGCCTTTTTCGTACAGCCTGTAAGCATAAGCAGAGAGGCTGCAAAAATAGAAACAATTTTACGCATAATGGTCTGTTTCAAAAATTAGTTGATTAACGTATTCTGTACATTATATGGGCTCCGGCGCATCCACATCTTTTTTAAATTTATTACGATGCACTTTCTGCTCTGTCCGTTCCGATTTGTAACCTGACACGACTATAACGCATTCTCCCCGCGGATTGTTCAATTTGAAATAATCCAGGAGTTGACCGAGACTGCCTCTGTGGGTGGTATCGTGCAGCTTGGAAATTTCACGCGATACTGAGGCCTGACGATCCTCGCCAAATGTTTCGCATAAATCACCAAGTGTACGGACGAGCCGCAACGGAGACTCATAGATTATCATTGTTCGTGGCTCAGTGGCAAGTTCCGCAAGTCGGGAAGCGCGTCCCTTTTTAGGGGGGAGGAACCCTTCGAAAGTGAAACGTTCACATGGAAGACCGGAATTGACAAGTGCAGGCACAAATGCCGTCGGCCCCGGAATGGTCTCCACTTCCACGCCGGCTTCGCGGCACGCTCTGGTCAGCATGAATCCGGGGTCGGAAATTGCCGGAGTCCCGGCGCCGGAGACGAGCGCGATTGTCTCTCCGCTCAAAAGGCGGCCAACAATAGGCTCGATGGTCTGATGTTCATTGAACTTATGATGGCTCATCATCGGTGTCTTAATATCAAAATGACGCATCAGTACACTCGAGGTTCGCGTGTCCTCCGCAAGGATCAGCGAGCATGTTTTTAAAATCTCAATGCTTCTCGGTGCCATATCGCCGAGGTTGCCTACCGGGGTGGGTACCACATATAGTTTTCCGGACATATGTGCTAAATATTAAGTTGAAAACATTTGCTTTGCAGTCAGAATCTCAAGTAAATCTCAAATGTCGAAAAAAGGCTGTAAGAAAGAGATGAACGCTTTAGATTCCGGCTGTTTGAGGTTTAAGCCATATCGTTCGGCCAGAAGGTGTGATACTTCGCTAATATCTGAACATTCTGCTATATCCGTAAGTGCGGATTGCATTCTCGATGCCGAACCTTGAAAAAGCGCACGCCTGAACAGGAATACATCGTTAATGCTCATTGCCCGCTTAAGATCGGCGGCTGACGGCCCTTCTGGCAAAGCATCCGCAGTTTCCTCAGCTTCGGCGGTCTCGGCTTCTATTTCCGCAGCAGTGTCAGATTCAGAATAATTGCGGCTATTGTCCTCAGCACCGGCCTTTGCTTCCAGTTCGGCAATGGTCTCAATCATTTCTGTCGCCGATTCGGCGTCCGTGTCAGCCGTATCATCGCTGGCAGAGGGATATTCGTCGATGTGCATGGCAGCTGGCGCGCATAGCTCCGCCGATACATTATATTCAGCCGACATATCGCCTGTTGTCATACTATACAGCCGTGCGATTTTCTCACATGTGGAATGCTCCGGAAAACTAAGGCCATTGTCTTTTGCCACAAGGAGTTCTTCGGCTATGTCGGCGGTGAGTTGCAGCAACTCGGTTATCAGATCATCGTTCATATTCTCAATAATTTCGGACTAAAATTACAATTGTTGCGTGAATTGTTTTTCCAGAAAAGTTTCAATCGACTTGACAACGCGTGCGCGAGTCGTAGTAAAATCGTTGACCATCACCACAACGACATGAGTGGGCAGACCTTTCATATCCAGTTTATATCCCGCATATGTCTGGACTCCGTTCATCGAACCGCTTTTCAACGCGAGCTGACCAGCAAGCGGAGAGTCTGAGAGAAGGCGGCGCACGGTGCCTTCCCTGCCAACCAGAGGGAAATAAGCGATATACCTCGAGCCCCATGGCTGGCGTGCACAATATGCGAGCAGAGAAGCCATAAATCTGGGAGTCATTGAATTGGCCCGTGTAAGTCCGCTGCCGTCGAATATGCGTGCCGACTCAACATCAATGCCATTCTCGGCCAGCAAAGCCGTCTCACGCTTAAGAGCATCGGCACGATTGCCCCATGGTGCCAGTTTGCGAAGCATGGCTTCGGCATAAAGATTATGGCTCGTTTCAAGTGTCACACGTAATATCTCGGCCAATGTAGGGGATATTATGGTGGCAATCGAACGCATGGGAGCCGGAGTGGGTGCCACATCATTCCAGTCTACGTCGATACTGTCATGGTCAAGCCGCTCTTCAAGTGCGATGAGAAATTCCTCTCCCGGATCCTCAAGCGCAAATTGATTTGTTGCATTATCACGAAAGTTAAGCGCATAAAGTCCTGCGCCGTAGGCATGCCTTAAATCGCCCATTTCCCAGGTTCCTATCGGGCCTTGCTCCTTAAATCCGACCGAATCAATCTCAAGGGCGCCATAAATCTCATTTATATGCGATTCGTGTAATGCTTTGGTGATTGCATTGATGATGTTGCCTTTCCCGGCAAATCGTCCGGATTCAATGGTCGGATCGCCGGATGCCTTCACTATAATATCTCCATATAGTCGGCCGCAGCCGTCGTCGGAACCACGAACAAACACTTCCGTCTGATAAGTATCATCCGCCAGACCGGCCATTTCAATAGCCGCAGCGGTCACACATTTGTTAATACTTGCCGGAGTAAGCATTCGTTCGGCATTATACTCCGCGACAGTCTCTCCCGTCGACAAATCCATCACTATAATGCCGACATTCGCATTGTTCGAGCGAGGGAAAATCAGTGGGGCCTGACCGTAAGCCGTGCAAAATCCTATTGCAAGACATAGGACTACCGATAGCCACCGCGACGTTATATGGTTGATAGTACGCATTCTGTATACCTCTCAGAAGTTTATAACTCAATGCGAAGTTAGCGATTCTGTAACGTTATCGCCAACTTTTCGCCGTTAATGTTTCCCAATCACGCAGGTTTTTATCAAGCGGCTTCAAAATATACGTGAGAATGTAATACCCATGGAATTTTTACGTTTAAAATATACGTGGATGCGTATCTGCGCCCTCTATCGCCATACAAAGACGACACCATATTCCAGATGAAATTATTTTCACGACTGACAATCTCACTCGCCATTCTTTCGATTTCTGCTGTTTGTAGTGGAAACGCTTTCGCACAGGATGGTTCTACCGCATACAATTATTTGAATATCACTCAATCCTCGCGTATCTATGCTCTCGGAGGTGTCAATATTACCGCCGTTGAGGATGAATTGAGCGTTACGGATCAGAACCCGGCGCTCCTTGGGCCCGAAATGAGCAATCAGATTCTCGTGGATTATATGAGATATATGGGCGGAAGCAATTTCGCAGGCGTAAGATATGCCCATAGTGCTACCGAGCGTGGCGCGTGGAGTGCCGGAATCCGTTATTTCGGCTATGGCAAAATGACAGAGACTGATGAGTTCGGCAACATTACAGGCTCATTCTCTCCGAAAGATGTAAACTTCTCCGGATCATTTTCATACGACATTACCGACCGGCTTCGCGGCGGAATAGCGCTTAAAATGCTTTATAGCAGCTATGAAGCGTATTCAGCCTTTGCTATAGGCGTTGACCTCGGCATCAACTACTATAATCCTGACAGCGAATGGTCGGCCTCGGCCGTAGTTGCAAATCTCGGCGGACAGCTGAAACGATTCAACGAAACGCACGATCGCCTTCCCATCGACATCCGGCTTGGTGTAGCAAAAATGTTCAGCAACATCCCCATACGATTCTCCATAACGGCCTGGAATCTCACAAAATGGCATCTGCCGTATTATAAAACCGGTGATGGGACGCAACCGCTTGAGGAGAAAGATTCATTTATGAGCAATCTTTTCCGCCATCTGGTTTTCGGCGTCGATTTCATACCGAATGAACGTTTTTATGTTGCCCTCGGCTACAATTACAAAACCCGAACCGACATGAGCACTTATCAGCGAAGTTTTTTCAGTGGGTTCTCCCTCGGCGCAGGCATGAACCTACGCCGTTTCAGTTTCGGATTGGCTTTCGCACAGCCGCACTCCGGGGCAACTACGCTGATGCTCAACCTGAATATGAACTTGAACGAACTTCTTAACTGAAAACAGCATATCACCACTTCAAGAATATTACAATGGAACCCAAAATATTGATAGCTCTCGACGGCTATTCCTCTTCAGGGAAAAGCACCATGGCAAAAGCACTCGCAGCCCGGTTGGGCTATAGTTATGTAGATACCGGTGCGATGTATCGCGCCATCACATTACTTGCAATGCGAAATGGGCTCATTACGCCCGATGGAAATGTGCACGTCGGGGCCCTTGAAGCGCTTCTTCCCGAAGCCGGAATAAGTTTTTGCCGCATGCCCGACGGCTCGCAGCATACGCTGCTCAAGGGCGAAGACGTGGAGCAGCTCATCAGACGAATGGATGTGTCGTCGAATGTATCGATTATCTCAGCCATTCCTTCCGTTCGCCATTGCCTTACCGCCCTGCAACAGAAGATGGGGCAGGAGCGCGGTGTCGTGATGGACGGCCGTGACATAGGCACAACCGTCTTTCCCGATGCCGAACTGAAGATTTTTGTTAACGCTCCGGCTCAGACTCGCGCTCAGCGTCGGTTTAAGGAGATGGTCGAAAAGGGTATTCCAGCCACTTTCGAGGAGGTGCTCGCCAATGTGGCTCATCGCGACCATATCGACGAGACACGCAGGGAAAGCCCTCTACGCCGGGCTGACGATGCAATCGACCTCGACAACTCCGACATGACAATCGACCAACAGAACCAATGGCTCCTTGACCGCGCGATGGAAGCCATCAATAAAAAAGCCTCCTTGCTCAATGATTGTTGAAATCGATGCTGATTCCGGCTTCTGCTTCGGCGTTGTCAACGCCATTCGTAAGGCTGAGCAAGCCCTGGAGTCGTCCGGGGCGCTTTACTGCCTCGGCGATATTGTGCACAACAGCGATGAGGTCGCACGCCTGGCCACGCGCGGTCTCAACGTCATCACTCACGAGGATCTGAACCACCTTCATGATACTCAGGTACTTCTGAGGGCGCATGGCGAACCACCCTCTACTTACCGGACTGCTGAACAAAACCATATCGAGATTATCGACGCCACCTGCCCCGTGGTTCTTAAACTACAGCAGCGAATCAAGCAAAGCTATTCATCTGCAGAAGGAACACGTCCGCAGATTGTAATTTATGGCAAAAAAGGACATGCCGAAGTCAACGGCCTTGTAGGTCAGACCAATGGCGAAGCAATCGTAATCGAGGGGCTGCATGAACTGGACCGCATAGACTATTCGCGGCCGGTTGCATTATACTCCCAGACAACCAAATTGCTTGTGGGATTCAAGGAAATTATAGCTGAAATACGCCAACGGATGCACCCCGGTATTCCGTTTGAGAGCTACGATACCATCTGCCGTCAGGTTGCCAACCGGGCGGAAAATATCAAGCGGTTTGCACAATCTCACTCGGTTGTTCTGTTCGTCGCCGGAAAAAAAAGCAGCAATGGGAAAGTCCTGTATGCAAACTGCTGCGAGGTCAATCCGCATACCCATCTTGTCGCAAATGCCTCGGAAGTTAAGGCCGAATGGATTAAAGGTGCTGCAAGTGTCGGAATCTGCGGTGCCACCTCCACACCGCGTTGGCTAATGGAGGATGTCAAGACCAGGGTGCTCGATATAGTACCCACAAATACATCTGAATCTGATGAATGATTTCGTAGCAGTCGACGTTGAGACCGCCAACGGAGCCCCGACAAGCATCTGCTCAATTGGTGCTGTAAAGG
>UREH01000044.1 GCA_900546835.1 uncultured Porphyromonadaceae bacterium | reverse complement strand
TCGAGATTTTCGCCGGACCCGGTGCCTCCGTCCAGTGGTACGACATCGAGGAGTCCTCGTCCGCCACTTCGCGCTATTCACAGCTCTTTGCGCGCCAGGACGATGGCTCGTCGCTCACCGTGTGCGCCTCCACGCTCGCCAACGGCACCACACGCAATGAATTCCATCTCGACGTAGTAGGTGAGCATACCGTTACACGCCTCTCCGGCATGGCCATCGGCAGCGGCGAGCAGCACATCGACAACTCCTCCGACCTCCGCCACGCAGGCTTCTACGGACATAGCTCCCAGATGTTCAAGTACGTGCTCGACGACGATGCCACCGGCGCCTTCGAGGGGAGCATCGAGGTATGCCACGGCGCCCGCTTCGTCGAGGCCTACCAGAGCAACCGCAACATTCTCGCCTCGCGCAGCGCCCGCATGCATACAAAGCCCCAGCTGCTCATCTACAACGACGACGTAAAATGCTCCCACGGAGCCACCACCGGTCAGCTCGACGACCGCGCCCTATTCTATATGCAGACGCGCGGCATACCCATCGCCGTCGCCCGCCGCATGCTCATGCAGGCGTTTATGGCCGACGTCATCGACGCCATCGAGCTCGAACCCCTGCGGTCGCGTCTGCTCCATATGGTGGAATGCCGCTTCGCCGGCCATCACGTCTCCTGCGGCGAATGCAGCCGGTAATCTAGCCTAATTCATAGTCTGTCACTCTCTCCGTCCAAAACAATATCCTCCAAGCCGCCATGTATTCCGTCGATGATCTTCGCAAAGAGTTTCCCATACTGAGCCGCAACGTCTACGGCCGTCCGCTCGTCTACCTCGACAATACCGCCACATCCCAGACCCCGCGCCGCGTGGTCGAGGCCATCGACGATATGTACTATCAGCACAAGGCCAACGTCCACCGTGGCGTATTCTCCATATCCCAGGAGTCCACGTCGATGATGGAGGCCACGCGCGAGCGCGTCCGCGCATACATCAACGCCGCCTCAACCCACGAAATCGTTTTCACCCGCGGAACCACCGAGGCAATCAACCTCGTGGCCTCCAGCTTCGGTTCATTCCTTGAAAACGGCGACGAAATCATCCTCACCGTCATGGAGCATCACGCCAACATCGTCCCCTGGCAGCTCCTTGGCGACCGCAAGCGTATCCTCCTGCGCGTTGTCCCCATCCTCCCCGACGGCAGCCTCGACATGGAGGCCTTCCGCTCCTTCTTCAACGAGCGCACGCGTCTCGTCAGCGTCTGCCATGTCAGCAACGTCCTCGGCACAGTCAACCCCATCGCCGAAATCACCGCCTACGCCCATTCCATGGGTGTCCCCGTAATGGTCGACGGCGCTCAGGCTGCCCCCCACATGCACATCGACGTCCGTGCCCTCGACGTCGATTTCTATACATTCTCGGCCCATAAGATGTATGGCCCCGCCGGCGTCGGTGTGCTTTACGGCAAGGAGCATTGGCTTGAGGCGATGCCACCGTATCAGGGTGGGGGAGAGATGATTTCCCACGTCAGTTTCAAAAAAACCACATTCGCCGAACTCCCCCTCAAATTCGAGGCCGGTACCCCCGACTTCGTCGACATAGCCGCTTTCTCCGCCGCCCTCGACTTCATTGAGAGCGTCGGCCTCGACGACATCGCCGCCCACGAGAACGAACTCCTCGAGTGGACCACAGCCGAAATGCTCAAAATCCCCGGAATGCGCATCTTCGGCACATCACCCGGCAAATCCCCGCTAATATCCTTCCTTATCGGTAAAGCCCACCATTACGACACCGGAATGCTCCTCGACAAACTCGGCGTAGCCGTCCGCACAGGCCACCATTGCGCCCAGCCACTGATGGAGTCCCTCGGCATCGAAGGCACCGTACGCGCCTCCTTCGCCGCCTACAACACCCTCGCCGAGTGCCAGACCTTCATCGCCGCCCTCCACCGCATCCTCCCCCTGCTCTCCTGATTTCCCCTCCCCCGGGATCTGCAATCGTAGTTGTGCGCGCGAGCTTCAGCTGCTGCGATTTGGACGTTTGCGCTGAAAGTAGTAAATTTAGCAATCATTTTACCCTCCCACGAATGGAAGAAAACTATATCGTATCGGCGCGTAAATACAGACCTACCACCTTCTCGAGCGTGGTCGGCCAGAAGGCCCTCACGGCCACGCTCCGCAACGCCATCGCTACCAACCGCCTGGCCCATGCCTACCTCTTCTGCGGTAGCCGTGGTGTAGGCAAGACCTCCTGCGCGCGTATTTTCGCCAAATCGATCAACTGCGAGCACCCTACCCCCCAGGGCGACCCCTGCAACGAGTGCCACTCCTGCCGCGCATTCAACGAGAACCGTTCGCTCAACATCCTTGAGCTCGACGCCGCATCCAACAACTCCGTCAACGATATCCGCGAACTCGTCGACCAGGTGCAGATTCCGCCTACCGAAGGGCGCTACCGCGTGTTCATCATCGACGAGGTCCACATGCTCTCGCAGGCGGCCTTCAACGCATTCCTCAAGACGCTCGAAGAGCCTCCATCCTACGTGGTCTTCGTGCTCGCCACTACCGAAAAGCATAAGATTATCCCCACGATCCTCTCGCGCTGCCAGATCTACGATTTCGCCCGGATCACCATCGCCGACATGATCGACCATCTGGCCTATGTGGCTTCGCAGGAGGGGATTACCGCCGAGCGTGCCGCTCTCAACGTTATAGCCCAGAAAGCCGACGGCGCCATGCGCGACGCTCTCTCCATCTTCGACCAGGTGGCGGCCTCCTCTGGCGGCAACATCACCTATCAGAGCGCCATCGACAACCTCAACGTGCTCGACGAGCGATACTACCACCGCCTTGTCGAGGCGTTCGCCAAGGGCGACGTCCCCTCGGCGCTCCTTATTTATCGCGAAATCCGCGACCACGGTTTTGATTCCCACTTCTTCATCACCGGTCTGGCCGACTATCTGCGCAACCTCATGGTGGCCCGCGACCCGCGCACGGCCACGCTCCTCGACTCCACTGACGAGGTGCGCGCATCTATGGCTGAACAGGGTGCCGCGCTCGCTCCCGAGTTCTTCTACAAGGCAATGAGCCTCTGCAATGAGGCTGACCTCGACTACCGTCAGGCCTCCAGCAAGACTTTCCTTGTCGAGCTGCTGCTCATCAGGCTGTGCCAACAAGTCTGCCCTTCCCCCGGCTCTGAAAGCGGCAACGGGGAAGGGCGTGGACTAAAGCCTATCCAGCCGCTCAGCGCTCCCGCCACGGTGCCTCCTGCCTCCCCATCTTCACCCGAACCACCCGTTCCCTCCCGGTCGCCTCAACAGCCTGCTCCCGCGCCATCTCAGCCTGTGGGCGTGGTAATGCCCCCCAAGGGGCCTGAAATCGTCATGGCGAGGGCTGCAGCCCCGTCGCGCCCTGCCGGTCAGCGACGCCCGCTCATGGGCCGCGGACACATCAGTTTCGCCCGCGTGGTCTCCGGCGCCGAATCCGCCCCTGCCCAGGGCGCCGCTCCGCGACAGCTCCGCGAGGAGCCCTTCACCCACGGCCAGGTACTCCAGCAGTGGGACGCCTACATGACTCGCGACCCGAAGGCTCATCTGCTCAACAATACTCTCCGCATGCATAAGCCGGCTCTCCCCGAGGGCGCTTCGGCCCGCGTTTCCGGCCCGCGTGAGGCCGCCTCGTTTGTTGTCAGAGTGGTCAACAGCGCCCAGGTCGACGTTCTCAATCAGGAAAAGCCGCGGCTGCTCGAAGCCATCCGTTCGGCTATAGGCAACGACTTCTTCGATTTTTGCATCACGGTCGATGAGGCCGCCGTTCCCTCCACCGCATGGTCCGACCGCAAGGTGCTCGACCATCTGGTGGAGCGCACCCCCTATATCGCCCGCTTCATTACCGACCTGAAATTCACGCTTTCCTGATTGCCCGCCGGTTACATCCGGAATTATATATTCTGCTCTCCCGCATTTCCTCTCTTCCCCCCGATTCCTTCCCATGAACGATAAAAAGCTATTCCTGCTCGATGCCTACGCCCTGATATATAGGGCATACTACGCTCTGATACGCGCACCGCGAATCACCTCCAAGGGGTTCAACACCTCGGCCATCTTCGGCTTCTGTAACACGCTCGACGAGGTGCTCCGCAAGGAGAACCCATCGCATATAGCCGTATGTTTCGATCCTCCCCACGGCGTAACCTTCCGCCACGACATTTTCCCCGAATACAAGGCCAAGCGCGAGGCCCAGCCGGAGGACATCACACTCTCCGTCCCCTATATCAAGGAGATTGTCGAGGCCTACCGCATCCCCGTGTTCGAAGTGAGCGGTTTCGAGGCCGACGACGTAATCGGCACGCTCAGCCGCCTGGCTTCGGAGCAGGGCTTCACCACGTATATGATGACGCCCGACAAGGACTACGGCCAGCTCGTCAGCGATTCAGTGCTGATGTTGCGGCCCTCGCTCCGCGGCGAGGGGGGCGAAATACGCGGCCCCAGGGAGGTATGCGCCAGATATGGTATCGAGCGCCCCGAGCAGGTAATCGACCTTCTCGCCCTCGAAGGGGATGCTATCGACAACATCCCCGGCTGTCCCGGTGTAGGCGAGAAGACCGCAGTGAAGCTCATAGGCCAGTATGGCAGCGTGGAGAATCTGCTTGAGCATGCCGACGAGATAAGGGGTGCCCTCGGCCGGAAGATCCGCGACAACGCGCGCCAGATCCGTCTTTCCTACGACCTTGCCACAATTCGCCGCGACGTCCCGATGGACGTGGATTTCGACCTGCTGCGCCGCGAGCCCGAAGATGTCGGGAAACTCGCCGATATATATCGCCGTCTGGAATTCAAGTCGTTTCTGGCTCGCCTGGGAGCTTCTGCCCCCACATCTGCCGTATCCGGGAAAGCTTCCGCTTCAGCTGCTTCCGAAATTCCTGCACAGCCCTCGCTGTTCGACTTTATCGAAGGGGAGGAGAGCGTGGAGTCGGCCGCCGGTGCGGCGCCTGCGTCCATACTCTCGGCCGACAACGACTACGCCGAGGCCCTTACTCCCGCCGAAGTCGGCGAGGCCGTAGAGGCCGCCGTGGCCTCCGGCCGGGTGGGCGTGGCCGTATATGCCGAAGGGGCCGAGGCTATGTCGGCGCGTCTTGTGGCCATAGCGCTTTCGGAGGCCGGGGGGCGCGCCACCATGGTGCGCGTTCCGCTCGATCCCGCGCGCCGCAAGGAGCTGATGGCCATTCTCGAACCTCTCTTTACGTCGCCCGCGGCCACTGTGGTGAGCCACGATATAAAGCGCGACATGATTCTCCTACGCCGCGAGGGAATCGACTTGATTGCTCCGTATTTCGATACATCGCTGGCCCACTACGTGCTCCAGCCGGAGATGCGCCACCGTCTGGCCGACGTGGCCATGCAGGTACTCCACTATCAGACAGCGGATTACTCCGACGCGCCTGCATCGCGCAAGACCGCGGTTTCTCTCCCCGACGAACTGCTCACGGAGCGCCTCTGTGAGCAGGCCGACATCTGCCGCCGCATGATGGAGCCGCTCCAGCAGCTGCTTGCCGAAAACGGTCAGCTTCCCTTGCTTCGTGATGTGGAGCTCCCCCTGGCGAGGGTGCTCGCCGAAATGGAATGGACAGGCGTGCGAATCGACATCCCCGAGCTCCGGGAGCTTTCGGCGCAGCTCACAGCCCGCGAGCAGGCCGTGGAAGAGCGTTGCTTCGCGCTGGCGGGCGAACGCTTCAATATCGGCTCGCCCATGCAGGTAGGCGAAGTGCTCTTCGGCCGTCTGAAGCTCGACCCGAAGGCAAAACGCACTAAGACAGGGGCCTTCTCCACCACCGAGGAGATTCTTGAGAAGCACCGCAACGACCATCCGGTTGTCGGCCTCATACTTGAGGCCCGCTCGCTGAAAAAGCTGCTTGCAACCTACGTCAACGCGCTGCCCGAGCTTGTCAATCCATCCACGGGAAAGATTCATACCACCTATAATCAGACGGTTACGGCCACCGGCCGCCTCTCCAGCGCCAACCCCAACCTCCAGAACATCCCCATCCGCACCGACGATGGCCGCGAGGTGCGAAAGGCTTTCGTGGCCGACCCGGGATGCCTCATGCTCAGCGCCGACTATTCGCAGATTGAGCTGCGCCTGCTGGCGGCTCTAAGCTCCGACCCGGAGCTTACCGAGTCATTCCGCGAGGGACTCGACATCCACCGGGCCACGGCGGCCAAAATCTTCCATGTTCCCTTCGATGAGGTGACAGACGATCAACGCCGCAAGGCAAAGACGGCCAATTTCGGCACGGTCTACGGCATCTCGGCCTTCGGTCTGGCCGAGCGGCTCGGCATTCCGCGCGCCGAGGCCCGGGAGCTCATCGACGGCTATTTCCGTACCTATCCCCACATCCGCGAGTTCATCGCCGAATCTATCGAGCGCGCGCGTAAAGAGGGGTATGTCAGCACCATACTGGGTCGCAAGCGCTTCCTCCCCGACATCAGTTCGCGTAACGCCACGGTGCGCAGCTACGCCGAGCGCAACGCCGTAAACGCTCCGCTCCAGGGCTCGGCCGCCGACATCATCAAGGTGGCCATGATTCGCATTTTCAAGCGGATGAACGAGAGCGACATGCGTTCGCGCATGATTCTGCAGGTACACGACGAACTGGTGTTCAACGTCGTTCCCGACGAACTGCCTGCGCTTCAGGCTCTCGTGGTCGAGGAGATGGAGGGCGCCTTCAAAGGCTCTGTGCCACTGGAAGTTGCTGCCGGAACCGGTCGGAACTGGCTCGAAGCCCACTGATGTTTACCGATTGCCATACCCATACGCCCGCACCCGGAGCCATAGCCTCTGGTGCGCCGGAGCAGGTGAGGCGCTGGCTAGCCGATGGCGCGCCCGGCGCTTTCAGTGTGGGGATTCACCCATGGGCCACCGCTGCACTCTCCCCCCAAGCCCTGGCCGCGCAACTCTCGGATGTTGAGATGCTTGCTCGCTGCGAGCGCGTGGTGGCCATAGGCGAGGCGGGGTTCGACCGCCTGCGCGGAGGTTCCCGGGCCGTTCAGCGCGAGGCGTTTCTGGCTCAGGCGAAGATTGCCGAAGCGGTCGGCAAACCGCTTGTGCTACACGTGGTTAAGGACATTGACGACGTTCTCGCCGCGCGGCGCGGACTTCGCGCCGGAGTGCCATGGATATGGCACGGCTTCCGTGGCAACGCCCTTCAGGCTGCGCAGATAATGCGCTCTTACCCCGGTATTTACCTTTCATTCGGCGAAAAATTCAACAAGGCGGCTCCCGCTGCCGTAGTGCCCAGTTGTCTTCTTGTCGAAACCGATGAATCCGCATTGCCCGTCGACGAGATAGCAGCCCGTGTCGACGCTTCGCGCGGTTCCATACCGGGCTCCACGCTCAGCCTTGCGGGCGCGAATCTGCAGCGGCTGCTTGGCGGCTGCGGCGTTTTTCCAGAGCAATCCAGATAAAGGTTATCAGTCCGAGAATTATCAGAAACACGGTCTGCGAGGCGATTATCACATTGCCGAAGGCCGCTCCTACGGTCATGAACTGCGAGTGCGCCACCCCTGCGGGCGCAAACAGCGTCAGGCCGAAAATCAGCGTGGTCTGGTAGGGACCTATGCCCCCGTTCGACGGGATTCCCATTGATATTGAAGTGAGTATGAAGCAGACCAGCGGCAGCGTGAGCCCGTTGGCATCGAGCATCTGGCTCGTCAGCGGGAAGGCGCGGAACGCCACCACAAGCTGCAGGAAATAGCAGCCCCAGATGCAGGCCGTCAGTCCCAGCCAGCGCCATTTCTGCTCCATGCGCGCGAGCGCGGCGAACCCCTCCCACATGCCGAGAACGAACTTCTTTATTTTCAGCACGATGGAATTTTTCGAGCGCGCAAGCAACCACCATGCCCCTGCCGCGAGCACTATCAGCGCCCCCCAGAACCAGGGCGAGCCAACGATATCTGCTATCGCCTGATATGCAGCCGGATATGTGCGCACGAAATCCACAATCGGACCGCGGGCTATGATGAACGTCAGCAGTGTCAGCAGTCCCACCGTGAGCAGGTCGGCGAAGCGGTCGCCGATCATCGATCCGAACACCGCCGAAAAAGGCGCTTTCTGCCTGTATGAGATATAGCCCGAACGCCACACCTCGCCCAGACGCGGGAATACGATGTTCACGCCATAGGTGCCGAAAATGCTGAGCACCAGCGCGTGGGTCGGCACGTCGATACCCAGCGCCTTAAGCTGTATGCCCCAGCGCAGCCCGCGGAGCAGCATCGGCGCGATGCTTATGGCGAGCATCAGCGCAATCCAGCGGAAATCGCAGTCCTGGCGTATCACAGCCATCATCTCGCCGAAATCAATATCGCGGAACATGGCCACACACAGCCCCACGGTCACCA
This sequence comes from uncultured Porphyromonadaceae bacterium, assembly GCA_900546835.1. Lineage (GTDB taxonomy): Bacteria > Bacteroidota > Bacteroidia > Bacteroidales > Muribaculaceae > UBA7173. The sequence goes on along the minus strand of UREH01000044.1, from coordinate 6,415 downwards.
CCAGCGGGATGCCGAACTGCACCACCTTCCCTGCAATCCCTTTTTTTTCGCCTTTAGGGCTTTCAACAATATCTTTACTCTTTTCCATCACTCCAAAGTTACAAAACCCCCGCCAACCCGCCAAATCTCACATTGCCCTGTTGCGGTTTCCGAATTTTTTCGCCATATTTGCAGGCGGATACGCAATCCGACCCAGGAGGGATTATTCCTAATACCGAAAAGAGATTATTTTACGCAAATTTTTTTGAAAAACTTTCTACGCCTTGCAGCGGAGCTGCTGCTGGTGGCCCTCTTGGGCCGCGTCGACGTCAGCGCCCAGGTTGTCACAACCCAGCCTGAGGTGATTACTCAGGATACCAAAAACGTCGTTATCACTTTCCATGCCGACTGGGGCAACCGCGGCATGGTCGGCCTCTCATCGTCGGCCGCCGTCTACGCCCATACCGGCGTGATCACCGACAAGTCCAAATCCAACCGCGACTGGCTCTACACCACCTCCAATTGGAACGCCCCCCAGGACAAATTCAAGATGACCTACGCCGGACCCAACCTCTGGACACTCACCATCCCCGACATCCGCCAGTGGTACGGCGTCCCCGAAGGCGAGACCATCGAGAAGCTGACTTTCGTGTTCCACGCCACCTCCGGCACAAAGCCTGAAGGCAAGACCCTCATGGGCGGCGACATCTACCTCACGCTCTTCCCCGAGAATTTCCCCCAGCCTAAAGAGGAAGCATATCCCGGCGGCACGCCGAAGCTGGGCGTAACGCCCAACGCCGACGGCTCCGCCACATTCTGCTTCGTGGCTCCCGAAAAAAAATCGGTCGTGCTCCGCGGATCATGGAACGACTACGCCCTCACCCCCTCGCAACAGATGAACTATACCGACTACAACGGCAACCGCTACTTCTGGTGCACAGTTCCCGGCGTGGCCAACGGCCAGAACCAGACCTACTACTACCTTGTCGACGGTCAGATTGAGGTCGGCGACCCCTATGCACACCTCGTGCTCGACTATGAGAACGACAAGACCATACCCGCCACCGTATTCCCCGACATGCCCGCCTATCCGGAGCGCCTCGTGGCAACGCCCTCCATTCCCCTGGCCGTGTTCAACAGCAACGAGAGCGACTATCCATGGGAAGTGACTGACTTCCAGGGCCCCGACCGCTCCGACCTGGTAATCTACGAGCTGCTTGTCCGCGACTTCACCGGCACGGAAAACGCTGCCCGCGGCGACGGCACTATCGAAAAGGCCATCGCCAAGCTTGACTATCTCAAGAACCTCGGAGTCAACGCCGTGGAGCTCCTGCCCATCATGGAGTTCAGCGGCAATCAGAGCTGGGGCTACAACCCCAATTTCTATCTCGCCCCCGACAAGGCCTACGGAACCCCCGACGCCTATCGCCGCTTCATCGACGAATGCCATAAACGCGGCATGGCCGTGATTCTCGACATCGTGTTCAACCACGTCGATGGCCGCCACCCGTGGTACAACATGTACCCCGGCATCTCCACCAGATTCTTCAACGCCGCCGGCTCGGCTCCCCACGCATATTCGGTGTTCAACGACTGGAAGCAGGAATACGAACTCGTAGAGCAGCATTTCGAGGACGCCCTTAAATACTGGATTACCGAGTTCAAAGCCGACGGCTTCCGCTTCGACCTCGTCAAGGGCCTGGGCTACAATGATTCATACAACAACCCGACCTACAACGCCGCCACCAACCAGTGGGGCAGCCCCTCGAACCTCGAAGATCTCACCGGCGCGTTCAACGCCTCGCGCGTGGCCCGCATGAAGGCACTCCACGATGCCGTGCGCACCGTAAAGCCCGACGCCTACATGATCAATGAAAACCTCGCCGGAGTGGAGGAGGAAAACGACATGGCCCGCGACCAGGAACTCAATTGGGCCAACATAAACTACGCCTCCTGCCAGTTTGCCATGGGCTATGAATCCGGTGCAGGCCTCAGCCGCTTCTACGCTCCCAGCGACGGCGGTCGGCTCTGGGGCTCGACCGTCAGCTACGCCGAGAGCCACGACGAGGAGCGAATGGCATATAAGGTGAAGACCTACGGCGCCTCGGGCGTAAAAGGCAACGCTCCCATTATGATGCGTCGCCTCGGCTCCGTGGCAGCCCAGATGCTGCTTACCCCCGGGTCTCACATGATTTGGCAGTTCCAGGAACTCGGCGCCGACCAGACGACCAAAAACTCCTCGGGCGGCAACGACACAGGCAATAAGCGCATGGTCTGGAGCCTCCTCAACAATGCCAACAACAAGAGCCTCCACGAGAGCTACCGCCAGCTTATCCACCTGCGCACGCTCAATCCCACGCTATTCGCCGAGTCGGCCGAAGCCACCGTATCGCTCGACGCATGGAGCGGCGGACGTACCCTGACGCTCACCGACGGCTCGCGCGAGCTCCTTCTCGTGGTCAACCCCAACGTCAGCGGCACGGCCAATATCTACATTCCCGCCACCGTCAATCCCCGAAATATGGTTGTGCTCGACCAGAGTCCGCTTCTCTCGGGCGAATCCCAGCCCACCATATCCGGCGCCTACATCAATAATGTGCCTGCCGGGGCCTATCTGGTCTACGCATCGGAGAATACACTCGGCGTCGACGGCGTCCTCTCCGACAGCAACCCCGACGGCTGCGGCTTCACCATGAAGGTAATCGGTTCAGACCTCCACATCTATGCCCCCGACGGACGTGAGCTCACTCCCGCTGAATATCAGGTATATAACGTAGGCGGTGCCCGTGTGGCCTCCACATCGCTCCGTCGTGGCGTCTACCTCGTGAGCGCCCTCGGCTCCACCCGCAAGCTCGCCCTCTGATTGATTGAAATATAAAAAAGCGCAGGTGTCGGATTTCGCAATCCGGCACCTGCTTTTTCTTTGCCCGGTTCTCTTCGGGCAATCTACTAATTGCCTATCTTATTAATTGTATATATTGAATCTTCGATATGATGATATTCAGGTCCGCTCACACTCATTACGACAATGAGGCCGCTCACCCGTAGGAGATTGTTGCGGATGGTGCAAATCATCCTCACATCTCTACGGTTTCGGCATTATGGTGTGAATGCCACTTGCCGCAATGATGCGGGAATGGTAGATGCATGGGTCTTTAAGACTCGTGTATATCGTTTCATTTAGGGATTGCGTGTGTGATAATGTGCGTAGTATGTCGAAAGACTGGTGTAAGGGATTGGTGTGTCGGTGCTTTTCGCGGGGGAGAGGGGAATCCGTATTTTTTGTTGGGAACGGCCCGGATGTGTGTGTTCGACTGGCTGGGATACCTGTACAATCTTCTGACTGCAAAGCTACTGAATCGTATCCCCTTTCTGCAAATCAATTAACCTAATTTCCGAAAAAATTTGTTAAAAAGCTGAAATCTCGGCTACATCTTGTGTCGTATGCCTCTACGGCAGTCAACGTGGCAGTGAGGCGAGAATACGCTTCATGGCGCGTTCCACGCGGCCGTAATGCTCCAGATGGTCAGCCACATAGATGAATGCCACCTGTAGGCGCGTCCCCTCGGAGCCGGCGATGTCGCCATGGTTCCGGCGATAGGCCTCGCGGATGCGGCGGCGCATCTTCACGCGGTCTACGGCGTGGCGCAGCTTGCGCTTCGGCACCGAAATCAGAAATTCCACCCGCTCCTGCTGGGCGTAGCCCGCGGGCGAATCGGTCCATACGGCGCGCAGAGGGTAGGCGAGCATCGAGCACCCCTCGCGACGCGTGGCGAAAAGGGTGTCTATGGCCGTCTGGCTGCAGAGTTTATGGGCTTTGCCGAGTGTATATCTACGCTGCATCTGGATGGGAACAGGATGGGGTGGAGAGGAGCAGACGCCCCCGGCTGTCAGGCGTTTTTCTCCTTGAGGAAGAGGTCGAGCGCGGCAGTAATCGAGGGGGCTTTTGGCGACGGAGCCGAGAGGTCGAGGCGCAGCCCTGCCTCTTCGATGGCCTTGGCGGTCGAGGCGCCGAAGCAGCCCACCTGGATATCGCCCTGCTGGAATTCGGGGAAGTTCTTGAGAAGCGAGTCGATGCCGGCCGGCGAGAAGAAAAGGAGCATATCGTAGTCGAAAGGCTCGTCGGGCGTGAAATCGTTGCTCACCGTGCGGTACATCACGGCCTTGGTGTAGTTGATTTTGGCCTTGTCGAGCATTTCGGCGTTGGTGTCGTTCTTATGCACGTCGCTCACCGCGTAGAGGAATGTCTCTTTGTTGTGCTTGGTCAGCGAGGGGAGCATGTCGGCGAGCTTGCCTGTCTTGCCGTGGAAAATTTTGCGCTTGCGATATACGATGTATTTCTGCAGATAGAGCGCTATCGACTCCGTGGTGCAGAAATATTTCATGGTGTCGGGAATGATAAGCCGCATCTCCTCGCAGAGACGGAAAAAATGGTCGATGGCCGTGCGGGCTGTGAATATTACGGCCGAGAAGTCGGTGATGTTGATTTTCTGCTGGCGGAATTCGCGGGCACTCAGGCCTTCTACCTTGATAAAGGGGCGGAATACCATTTCCACGCCGTAGCGTGCTGCTATATCGAAATATGGAGATTTGTCGGAAGTAGGTTTGGGCTGGGAAACGAGAATTTTCTTAATCTTCATTGCGCTTTTACACAAATTTCCGATGCCAGAAGGCAAGCGGCGATGACTGGGACTATTTCCAAGGAGCAAAGGTACAAAATAAAGTAAAGTAATGAGGGGATTTTGTCGTAAAAAATTCTAAATCCTTTATATATGTAGCATAAACGTGATAAAACGTAAAGTATGGCCCCCGCCAGCAGCATGTCGCTCCGAAAGGCCGGATAGAAGAGCGCCACCATGGCCGGGGCCGTCAGGGCGATGCCGAGAATGGCCGTCGAGGCGTTCAGCCCGCGTCGCCAGAGCGAGGCCGAGAGCCGATCGGTGAATGTGAAGCCCACCAGAGAGCAGGCGGCCAGCTGGAAGAGGTAGAAGGCCACCATCAGCGCTATCAGGGCCGTGATGGTGGAGAATACGGTGGCCGCGGTGGTAAGCGGCCCGATGCGGCCCAGCCAGAGAAACAGTAGAAGCCCCTCCATTACGGCGGTGCCGAGCAGCAGAAGGGCTATCACGCGGGTCTCGTTGGCGGTATGCTCGTCGAAGGCGTTGTTGCGCCGGCGAACCGACAGAAGGTCCTGGGGCAGCGACGAGAAGATGCGGCGCACGTGGCGCATGTTGAGCCCCACAAGCACCAGCATGGCCACCAGTATGGCCAGTATCCCCGAGTCGGTGGCTGGCGTGAGCGGCCGTGGCTGCCCCGCGTGGCCGTGGGTCCATGCCGGAGCCTGCGAGCTGTAGAGCTCGCGGTCGGAGGCCGACGCCGGGGCGTCGGCCTCGGTGGCGGTGTTGAAGGGGTTGGCCGAAAGGGTTGAGGCCATCGTGGCTCGCTGAGGTGGGTTAGGTGGTTCGGGGGGTGGAGGTTTACTTTTTGTTGCGGAATTCGTCGCGGATGGTATCTACCACGTTGATTATGAAGTCGCCGGCCTTTTCGAGGGTCGAGATGATGTCCATATAGTAGATGCCGCTCTGATATTCGTAGTGACGGCCGTTGATGTTCACCACGTTGGCCGTGCGGAGCTGGTTGCGCAGATTGTTGATTTCGCGCTCGCGGTTGTAGCAGGCTATTATGTCGTGCTCGTCGACGTTCTCCAGATTGCTGAGCACCTTGAGCATGCCGCCCACCGACTTCTCCACGTAGCCGAACATCAGGTCGATGTTCGAGTAGATTTCATCGTTGAAGTGAACGCCGCTCTCCTGCTTGCGCAGCAGAATCTTGCCCACGCCGAGCATGGCGTCGGCTATGCTCTCGATTTCGCTGTCGATGCTGAGCATGGCGGCCAGACGCCGCTTCGACTCGTTGGAGAGCCGCCCTTCGGCGCATCGGTTCAGGTAGTTGGCTATCTCCAGCTCCATGCGGTCGGAAATCTCCTCGTATTTCTCCAGCCGCGAGTATGTGCGGTTGAAGTCGTCGCTTCCCGCCTTGGTGTGAACCAGGTCACGGGCCATGGGGAGCATCCTCCCCACGCGCTCGGCGAATACGTGCATCTCCTTCTCGGCCTGAGAGATATTCAGCTCCGAGGCCGAAAGAATGCCGGCCGAGATGAATTTCAGCTGGAACTCGTCGTCGCCCGAATGCTTGGCCGGCACCAGTATCTCCACGATTTTCACGTAGACATTGGTCAGCCAGATCATTATGCTCAGGTTTATCAGATTGAAGACCGTATGGAATATCGACAGCCCGAACGATACGCTCACCTGCATCTGGGCTATTACCGAGCGGTGGTGGAGCACCACGCCGTCGTCGGTCGGTACTCCCGTGGCCATCACCTGGTTGTATACGCCCGGGTCGGTGGCCTGCAGGTTGCTCACCTGTCTCTTAT